>JAZDLP010000071.1:0-8766 GCA_043801885.1 Planctomycetota bacterium
CGCGACGACTATGGCTGCCTGCTAAACGCAAGTAGCGTGTGACCGTGTTAGCATTCACGTCAGTCAGGCGTGCCGTGGCGCGTGTGCCATTGCCTTCGCGTAGATGCTCCAACAGTGACAGAGCCTTCTTCTCTGGCAAGCGAGATTCCTCCAGCACAGTGCCCTTGCGCGAAGAAAAGTGTACCTGGCAGATGCGACAGTAAACCATGCGGATGCGCTTGCCTTTGCCGCTCCAACCACAAAATGAGAGATTTCCTTTACCCCGCAGACCGTGGTCTGGACAGGTTTTATTCTGACACCAGAAGTGTTCGATGGGGTGCATAGCTTCTCTCCGAAATAGAAAGTCCTTAGCCATCTACGGCTTGCAGTTCTTTCTATTATCGGCATAATTGCCTCTCAAGATTAGCTATTTTGAGACACCACCTGTACTCATTGACATGGAGATATTCGCGTTTTGATCGATTACGGAACAGAAACTAGTAATTCATGAATTTACTCACTGACTTCAACAGTTACCGTAACAGGATTACCGCCACGGACGCCGTCGCTGACGGCTAGTTCAAATTTATAAATACCAGGCTTTTTGATACGCAAGCCGACCTTCTTCAGAGCCATATTCTCCGGCCGCAGACTAAGCTCCTCGCCGTCCACCTGCTCCCACACGTAATAAAGCGTCTTGTCTTTTGGCGCGATGCTGGCTTCGGCGTCCAGCACAACCAGTCCGTTGATCTTGGCCTTGACGATCGGGTTCTTCACCAGCGCGATGGCGCCGATGTGCTTGGCGAGTTCTTGAAATGCGGCGACAACTTTGTCATCGCCGAGTTTTTTTGACCAGGCGCCGCGTAGCATGGCTTCGGCTTCGTCGAAGAATTGCGCGGCGGCGATTCTGGATTCTTCCGTATTCCTGGCCTGCGCTTGCGCGCCAGATTGTAACGCGTTTTTGCCGGCGGTGAACGCCGCATTAAAATCATCGGGGACAGGTGGCAACGTTTTTTTTGGGATCGCCGGTTTCGGTTCTTTGTGTTTTTTGGGCTCCGGCTTCGGTGGGTCCGGTTTGACAGGCTCCGGTATTTTCTCCGTCGAAGTTTTTGGCGACAATGTTTTAGGCGCAGTTTTTTCTGTGACCGGATCAACTGGCGGCGTGTTTTTTTCGACGATTTTGACCGGCTTCTGGGGCGGATCAGATTTCTTTTCTGGTTCTGCGCTCTGTTTGACTTCCGCCAGCAACAGCGGATTCACAGTGTATCCTAATGATTGCAGCGCCTGCAGGCGTTTCAGCGCTTCGACATCTTTCTTGCAAGCATGCATCGCGATGGCCATATCACGCAACAGGCGGTAGTCCTGAACCTTCGCATTAGCGGCTTTCTTCTCCGCTTCAGTAAAGTATGCCAACGCTCCTTGGTAGTCTTTACTTTTTAATCGACTATTACCCAACTGCCAGACCGGCTCCCAGCTCACCGTATCCTGGCCGAGTTGCACGCCTTTACGGTACCAATTGCGAGCTTCATCTAAATTGTTCATTCGCGCATAGCAGTGCCCCAAATTCATCAACGCTCTGGCATTTTTTTCAGCGTCAACAACTTCTTCAAATTTGGAGATGGCAAGCTGAATGTCGCCAAGATCCATCAGAACCACAGCTAGATCAAACAGACAAGTCATGTTTTTGGGATGCAGAGCGCAAGCTTGCATCAAGACCTTTTTGGCTCCAGCCAAGTCGTTGGTTTTTATCAGACGAACACCTTCCGCATGCAGTTCCCCCGCCTTGACGGGGTCGAGTGTAACCGTGGGCGGCGGCGGTTCGGGTATGCGCGGCTGTACCGGCAGTTCCGTCGTCGCCGGGCGAACGATGGGTACGACCGGCGGTACGACCGGCGGTACGACCGGCGGTACGACCGGCGGTACGACCGGCGGTACGACCGGTGGTACGACCGGTGGTACGACCGGTGGTACGACCGGTGGTACGACCGGTGGTACGACCGGTGGTACGACCGGTGGTACGACCGGTGGCGGAACAATCGCCACTTCATTCGCCGTCACATAAACTTTCACTTCGGTCGGCTTGCTGTGAAGACCGTTAGCGGACACAGTTAGTTCAAAGCGATACTCGCCCAATTCCTTGATAATCAGACAGACATAATTTTTGGAGAGAACTTCAGCGCTCAGTCCCAGATCGCCACCGTAAGTCTGCACCCACTGAAATTGCAGCGGTACGCCGCGCGGCAAGCTGTCGCGGCCATCCAATTCCACAAGTTGTCCGCGTTCGCGCAGCTCTTTAGCGCCAGGCTTGGCTCCGTTGGTCTTCGTATAGACTTTAACCTGGATTTCATTGAGCTTTGAGATGGCTACGGGCTGATTGGCCTGAACAACGGACGGAATCACCATCGTGTCATTCACAGCCGGTCGCGGCGTCAGACCGGTATTTTCAAAGTTGAGTTCAGCCTGCGCCGTGCCGGTGAGAATTTGATGGCAGTTGAATACCCAGATCAGTTTGCTGCCATCTGTCCGTGTGGCGTTGTTATGGCCAATGCGACCTTTGAAATCCACCACCAGTTCCCAACGCACGTCATAGAACGTCTGCAGATAATTCTGAAAACGTTCGCTATCATCTTCGCTCGCTTTGCGGTAGCAGAATGTTCGGCTGCCATTTTGAGCATCAGTGAGTGAACTGCCACCGAGCAGGTTATAGCCACTGGTATCGAAACTTTTCGCGAATGCTGACAGCGCATTGAAGTCCTTGAATGCCAGCATACCAATCGCCTCGATGCGATTGTCGCGCTGTTCCACTCGGCCTTCCAGATATTTAATTCCATCATTGATGTGCTTTAATAACTCGACCCGGCTGTAAGGATTCTGGCGTAACACTTCTTCGGGATAGATCGGTTCAATCTGTTCCGACATACGCGCAAAACGTTTGCCACAGGTGGCGAACAGCGCGCGATCTGACCACAGTGTCAGATTGCCGGATCCGTCTGGCTGCAATTCCAGAGTTACTCGATAACCGACCTGGCCGCGTCCGCACCAAGCCAGCAATTCGGCCCACTTCATACGTCCGCCGGGCGTGGACTCTTTTGACAAATACCAATGCAATGCTCGTTCCGCCGGAGCACCGGCTGCTGCGAGTTTTTCTCTGGCCTTCTGCGCGATAGACTTATCAGGTTGCCGCGCGCGCTCAATCAAATCTTTGATTTCTGGTTCAGGGACGTAAGACGGAGGCGGCGTGATCGGCTCATCGGCAGACTTCGCGTCAACAAAGCTCATCGCCAAACTGAATAAAACTACAAGGAACATAAGGGAATTTTTGATTTTTGATTTTTGATTTTTGATTGAAGGAAAAAAGATCTCTTTTGGCGACAAATTTTGACTTGAGTGACAAACTTTGAAATTCATATACTTTAAAACAGTTTGCAGATACATATCAACACACCTCCAGATAATGAGCGTAGTCTATTAAAATTAGACGCCGCTGCATATCAGGATTCTTAAAAATTAGTAGTATCCAGAAAAAAACTACATTGCAAAACATCCTCACTCATGCGCGCGATGCAGCTCAAAAGTCATTCGGCAGAGGCTCGGGCAGTTGAGGAGCGGGTTTGGGTAATTCGAAGTTTTTCAACGCTTTCTTCACCGTCGGGTCGTCAGTAAAACTTTTTCTCAACACGTCGTAGATTATTATAAGCGCGTCGCGGTCATTCTCCGCAGCCAACTGCTTGAGAAGCGCGTTACGAGCCTTCTTCCCACCCACGCAGCCTAACGTCTCGACAGCCTTAACACGCACGTTAGCGTCCTGATCGACGAACATCTTCTCGATGAGCACCAGTGCTTTTTTTCCACCTATGCTGTTAAGCGCAGAGATGGCATTATGGCGCACGTTGACGTCTTGATCAGTGATCGCTTTTTCGATGAGCGCCAGTGCCCTCTCACTACCTACGTTGCCAAGTGCGTAGACGGCATTACGGCGCACGGTAACGTTCCGTGAATTCAAATCGGCAACTAGCAAATCAACTGCGGTTTCATCCAACGCCAAAACCGTATCCCAGGTCGCCCGACGCAATCCGATTATCGCCTGCCGCGCCACTTCGACGTCCACGTCTTTTGCAGCTTTCATCAACAGCGGCACTACTCGCGCGTCTCGCAACCAACCAGCTCGCCAAGCCGCTTCACGCCGCGCGGTCACGTCCGCCAAAGCTAAATCATTCCGAACACGCTCGATTTCAATATCAGCGACGCCCGTGTACAAAACCGCGCATTTGTTGCTCTGTATCCAAGCTACCTTCAGATTACGTGTTGCGGCCACGGCCTCGATCAGCTTCCGTCCTTCCACAGGCTGAAATCGCAGTTCCACGGGCATCAGCAACAAACTGCGCCCGCCGAACATAACCACTATTCAGTCATCGTCCAAGTAGAGTCCGGATTAAAGATAGTTTGGTGAAGATTTCCGTTCACATCCTTCTGAAAGGTTACGCCGTCATTGTTGATAATATATGCATTGCGACCGGTAACGTCATAGGAACTGGGCACCGCGCTCAGTCCATAGCCATTCGTCATATTGCCGCCAATTATGTAATTTTGAACGCCACCGGTGGCGGCGCTGCCTTGTCTCAAAAGCACGGTGAAAACATAACCAGCTTTGCCGGTAGCTGTTTCGGCGGAGCCTTCCGCTCTGCCAAAAGTCGTGTCCAGCAAACCCAGATCGTGCATACCACTGGTTCGTTCCACCAGGCTGTTGTTGCCGGCGATTGTCTGGGAGTACTCTAGCACGCCATCGCCATCGTAGTCTGTGCGGCGATAAATTTCTTCCGCTTCCGTAAACGCTCTGCAGGCGGAGACTGCCGCAGCCTGGTTTGCGTTCATCCGGGCGCGAAATAAATTCGGAATCGCAATCGCGACGATAATCGCAATAATCGCCACGACGATTATCAACTCAATCAAAGTAAAGCCTTTAATCCGCATAATGCTGTGTCCAAGTATAGGGAATTTCAAAGTTTGTCACTCGATGTAAAATTTGCCACCAAAAGAGATTTTTTTCAATCCACAATCTAAAATCAAAAATCAAAAAAATCGTAAGCGTTCACCACAGAGGCACAGAGAAATTCCTAGTATTCTCTTTCGGATGCCATTCTTGAGAACTTGGATGTGAAGTTGATCCGCAGGCACTCTTCATAATAAACGAATTTTAGCCATCCTGTCTCTTGATCCGATGACTGAGTCTGCGACCTGTTTTGTTACTTTTATTGTAACCTTTTATTCAATTTCGTCTCTGTACTACTAACCATCAAAATCTTTGCGTGGCGCAAAGATTTTTTGGCGACTTTTGAGCAAAAGCTGTTTCCCCCCGTCTCCCTGTCTCCCCGTCCCCCCGTCTCCCCGTCCCCCCGTCTCCCCGTCCCCCTGTCTCCCCGTCTCCCTGTCTCCCTGTCTCCCCGTCAACAACGCCTTTGGGTTGCGGCTTGGCCCCGAATGTGTCTCTGTGGTGACCGGTTACAAAATTTCTTTATGTTCAGGGATCGAGTTTACCGGGTGCCAGTCCTGTTGGCAACGGTCTAGGCCGCTCCATCCGGCTTTTGACGGCGACGTGTTTTCCGGTCTCGGCCGACTTAAGACAGGCATGCATAATTTCAAGAACGTGAAACGCCTGTTCACCGGAAGCGCGCGGAGCTCGTTTCGTCTGAATGGAATATGCCAGGTCGGCGCATCCAATTCCGCGACCCACCTCCACCGAATGCGTTAGAGGAATCTGTGACCAATCAGACTCGCCGGCGCGATGGATTTTCACTGGCCCTTTAAATGTGTTCGGATCGGGGACGATCAGTGTGCCTTCCGATCCATAAATTTCGATCCTAGGAAGACTCGATTGCCAGACGTCGAAACTGGCAATAATCGTAGCCAGGACGCCGCTCACAAATTCAAACGCCCCAGTGATATGCGTCGGTGTGGTCACTTGAATTTTTTTCCCCGCCAAGCCAGGGGTCGTATTGGCGGCCGGAATCATTCGCTCAGGAAACGAGATCCGCGCGGAGGCCGAAACGCGATTGACCGCCCCTAGGAGCGTCACGAGCGCAGTAACGTAATAAACGCCCAAGTCAAACATCGGTCCAGCTCCTGGCGCGTAAAAGAAAAAAGGATTTGGATGCCATTGTTCCGGGCCATGTCCCATTATGAAAGCCGAAGCCGCCACCGGTTCGCCGATCCTGCCTTCGTCGAGTAGTTTCCTGCAGGTTTGCAGTCCTCCGCCAAGGAAAGTATCCGGCGCGCAGGCGATCATGCGATTTTTGCGTTTTGCCATCGCCAGCGTCTTTTGGCCTTCCTCCAGCGTCACGGCCAAAGGTTTTTCCGCGCACACGTGCTTGCCCGCTTTGAGGATCGCCTGGTTGGTTTCCGCGTGGGCGGCGGGCGGTGTCAGATTAATGATGATTTCGATTTCAGGATCGGCCAGCAAATCAACAACGGAACAGGCCTTTGGAATCTGAAATTTGACGGCTTTTTTCCGCGCAAGAGCGATATCCAAGTCCGCGCACGCCACAATTTCCAAGATTTCGAACGTCTTACACCACTTGAAATACTGTGGGCTGATGTTGCCGCAACCGAGAATGCCGATTTTCGTTTTATTTGCCATGTCCGAGACCTTCTGTGATGTGCAGGAGCGGCGCTCTTTCGCCAAGTTCTTTCACGACCGCCGTCGGATCCATTCCCGCCGTCTGAACCCAGTAAGTATCAATCTGGAAAAAAATCCTGGGGTCAAGCATATCCTGCATGATTCGGTAAACCGGCTTCCCTTCCACTCTTAAGAATTCCCACCAATGGTTATGAATGCCGAATGTCAGATTGTTTTCGGCGGCAACAGTGGCGGCTTCGTTAAAGGCGTCGCAACTTTTTCGGATTAGCTCGACCGTCTCGAAATCCTTTGGGCCTCTGCCGCCGATCATGCGAGAGCAGCCGAGCGCCTTGACTCGGTCCAGAGCTTCGTTTTTCGTTTCGCCGAGCGGCATCGGCGTGTGGGCGCTGGAAACCTGCAGCCCAAAGTCGCTAAAAATGCGAGCGGCTTCCTTCGCCGTAACGTTCTTAAACCCCGCCGTTTCAACCCCGGCGTAACCGAATTTAGCGATCTGTTTTATCACGCCCGAAAAGTCTCGCGATAATTCTTCTCGGACAGAATACAATTGTAAACCGATTAAAGCGGTCATCGTTTCTTTTCCGTAAAGAGTATATCTCCCAGAAATTTACAGACATCAGTAACTATTGACAAGCACAATATACATACAGCCTCTCTAACAGAATCCAAGCTTTCTCATGGCATAAAAAATAGCGACGTATTGCGAATTAGACAGACTTGCCGTCTCTGCCATCTTTGATAACGTAATATGGCCAATTTTATCCAGGCAAGTCATTGTCAACCATAGTTCGCAGCAAAGGCGGTCAATAATGCGTTTGTTTATCGGCATCCTGACTACAATCGTTATTGTTGCGTTGATACTGATCTTTATGGTGAAGCCTGCGCAAGCGCCGCAACGCGAATCGTTTTCTGTTGTCGGAACGATCTTTCCGCTGGCAGATTGGTTGCGCGAGATCGGCGGCTCGGATGTCACTGTGCATTGTCTGGTCGCGGGCGCGGCTAATCCGCATCACTTTGAACCATCCACACGCGACGCGGTGCGCATCAGCCAGGCGCGAGCAGTGTTCGCCATCGGACTGGGGCTGGATGTTTGGGCCGAAAAACTGGTAAAGAATGCGGGCCGTGGCGACAAATTGACTTATTTTGAAACCGGGAAATGGATTGCGTCGCGAAAAATCAGCGCAGTCAAAACGATCATTTCGGATGCGCATGAGTCTCACGAACACTGTAGCAACGAAATCGGCGATGACGACCCGCATTACTGGCTAGACCCGCGGCGCGCTACTGTGGTTGTGCGGCAGATGGCGGATGCGTTGAGCCAGCTTGATCCCGCGCATCGCGAGGGATATCTTGGTCGCGCGGCGTCTTACATCGAAAAACTCGAAGCGCTGGACATTACGTTGCGAAAAAAAGCTGATCAGATTCCGCCTGGCGCGCAGATCGTTACGTTTCACGACGCTTACGGATATCTGTTGGAACGGCTGAACATTAAACTGGCCGCTGTAGTGCAGATGTGTCCAGGCGTCGAACCCAGTCTGAAAGACATGATTGAGGCCGAGCGGATTATGCGGGAGATACGGCAGCGCGTCGTATTCGTCGAGTTGCAGGAAAGTTCGAAGGCCGCTACGCTTATTGCTGAGCGTCTTGGCGCCAAAGTCGAGACGCTGGATCCAATGGATAGCGAAGTGAGTCAAGTAGGCAAGACTTATCTCGAACGGCTGACGCACAATTTTGATCTCTTGGCGAAAGCGGTGACGGCACCGTAGTGCGGCCAAGCCGCAACCAAAAGGCGTTGTTGACGGGGGGACAAGGGGACGGGGAGACGGGGGGAAATAGCTTGGCCTAAAAAAGTTGCAAAAAAATCTTCGCAAGCCGCGAAGATTTGAAGCATTAGCAGTACAGAGACGAAATTGAATAAGATAACAAAACAGATCGCAGACTCAGTCATCGGATCAAGAGACAGGATGTCTAAAATTCGCTTATTATGAAGCGTGCCTGCGGATCAACTTCACGTCCAGGTTCTCAAGAATGGCATCCGACTTCGCTACTACAGTGTCGAAATATGCGGTGAAATCTGGCAAGTTCAGTCATTATGAAAGCGGAGAAAGAGTTTCGGTGTCCGAGAAAAAAGGAACTTATTCATGAAACGTCGCCGT
>JAZDLP010000096.1:0-2349 GCA_043801885.1 Planctomycetota bacterium
GATGATCACGTTGGCCACCGACGGCCGACGAAGCAGCCAGTTGATCGCCACCTGTGGTACGCTCTTGCCCGTTTCCATCGCCACTTCATCCAGCGCATCCACCACCTGATAGAGATACGCGTCGTCGACCGGCGGCCCGCCGTCCGCGACCACCTTGCTCCGCAGGCGGCTTATCTCGGGAGGCGGCGCGCCGCGGCGAATCTTGCCGGTGAGCCTTCCCCACCCCAGTGGGCTCCAGACGACGGCACTCACCTTTTGATCGAGCGCCAGCGGCATGAGTTCCCATTCGTAGTCGCGGCCAATCAGCGAGTAGTAGACCTGGTGGGCCACATAGCGCACCCGTCCATACCGTTCCGAAATCGCCAGCGACTTCATCAGATGCCAACCCGAAAAATTCGAGCAGCCAACGTATCGGATCTTGCCGGCGCGCACCAGGTCGTCGAGCGTCTGCATCACTTCCTCGATCGGGGTCACCGCGTCGAAACCATGCAACTGGTAGAGATCAATGAAGTCGGTGCCCAGCCGGCGCAGGCTGGCCTCGACCGCCCGGATCAGGTGGTAGCGCGAGGAGCCGACATCGTTGGCCCCCGGCCCGGTGCGAAAGGTGCCCTTGGTCGAGATGATGACCTGGTCACGCCGCCCGCGGATCGCCTGCCCCAGGATTTCCTCAGCCAGGCCGCCCGAGTAGCCATCCGCCGAGTCGAACATGGTGAGACCGGCTTCCAGGCAGATATCCACCAGCCGCGTTGCTTCGGCTGCGTCGGCGCCGCCCCAGGCTTTGAAGAACTCACCCCGACCGCCAAAGGTGCCAGTGCCCAGGCTGAGCACCGGCGCCATGAATCCTGATCCGCCAAGCTGTCTGTATTCCATTGCGCTCCTCCTTCATTCGTATCCGCACTATCCCTTGACGTAGGACAACTTTTCGCAGATGGAACCGTCCTTCACTTGGAATATATCGACTCCTCGGACATGTCCCTTTTTTCCTGCCGCATCCACCCAGTTGTATATCCAGCGCATAATGCACCGAATACTAAGGCCAAAAATCTCCTCGATCTCGATGTGGGCATGGGGCGACTTGCGGAAGAAGTCCTGCCAAAACTGAGTTACTGCTTCCTTACCCGAATATACAGCGCCGTCGGGGGCTGGATCAGTGTTTTCGAAAACACAATCGTCGCTCATAAGCTGCATCATACCTGCGACATCATGACGGTTGAAGGCCGCATTGAACTCAAGGACGACGCGGATCGCTGATTCTAACCGTGACAGGCGGGTTGGGCTCATATAGATAACACATCCTTCAGTAAAAAGCCGATTGGTGGCCTAACGGTATGGCTCAACGGCAGCGGTGGGACTGGCGAGACGCCACGACGATTATCGAGATGTTTCTGGCGCGGCGCATGTTCTCAGCAGCGCAGCCGCTGTCCGCTGGAGCCGATGTTAGGCGGCGTTTATTGAAACGGTTATTATCGGGCCCACATTTCCTTTTACATCACCAATCACTTTGAAACCATTTCCATAAGATTCAATGTCGCGGGGATTGTTAATGCCGAAAACGAAAGAAACATCTATACCCCAAACTCTAGATTCCAGGTAAATAAGCCTTTTCCATAATCCCTTTGTGTATTTTTCGGGGGCCATATCAAGGACAAGTTGCGAGCGATTAAACCTTCGGGCTATTACTTGTAAAAGTCTGGTCGCCTCTTGCTTAGGCAAGTAATAAAACAAGCCCTCGGCAAGGAGAAGGAAACTACTGTTTCCATTTGAAGTTACCTTATCAATCCATGAAGTATCTAAAACTGAACAACCAATGAGTTCATAGTCGAGATGATCTTTTAGTATCTCTCTTTTCAATTCAATCACTTCCGGTAGATCAAGTTCAACATATTTACACTTTTCATTTTCAACCCGCCAGAATCTTGTATCAAAACCGCAGGCAAGGTTGATCACAGTACATCCTGGATTATTAGAGATAAAATGACTAGCAATGCTGTCGAAACTCCTTGCTGTCAGAGCGCGCGCTTTTGCGTCCCGTGCATTTATGCCTGCATACGTTTTTTTCCACTTCATAGTGCGGTTCTTTTCTTCTTCTGACGATATAGACATCAACCTTTCTAAACACAGAACTGCCATTGGGTCGTTGAAAACGGGATTTTTCTTCTCTGATTCAACGACGCGACAAAGCAGAGCCAAAATTGCTGTTCGTGATACATCTGATAGATTCATTAATCTACCCTTCCTTCCTGAAACCACACTTTAGTGTACTTGTAGCCGCCCAACGAGACTGTCGAAAAACATAAATATGACTGCGCATATTATACCCAAACGCGAGATATCAACTTTCAATTAGTG
>JAZDLP010000116.1:0-4168 GCA_043801885.1 Planctomycetota bacterium
ACTGCGCCTACGCTGACACAGAAGAGTTGAATTTAAAATAATATCCCCCTATCTCCATAATCTCCATATTTCCCTTTCTTACACTATCTGAATGGCTATAAACCGTTGGATAAAAGATAAGGACTGAACGGTTACGAATTACGAATTACGAATTACGAATTACGAATTACGAATTACGAATTACGAATTACGAATTACGAATTACGAATTAGACGCCTTTTGGCGGTAACTTCACTTCTCTGCGCTTTGAAATTCCTATGCCTTAAATTATGCTTGTAGTGCTTGTGATTTTAAGAATCTTGAAGCGTGGTTTTGCAATTCGCAATTTTTAATTTTTAATTCGTAATTTTTAATTCGTAATTCGTAATTCGTAATTCGCCGGAGATTCGACCATTGTCCGAAAATTGCCAACTACTCACCACTCTTTTAAAAAACGTCTCGCGGTCGTTTTATCTGACGATTCGAGTGTTGCCGCACGACTTGCGTGAACCAGTAGGGTTGGCGTACTTGCTGGCGCGAGCTGCGGATACGATCGCCGATACGCAGATCATCGCTCCGACGCAACGATTGGAACTGTTACTGGCTTTTCGTCAACAGATCAACGCGCCGTTGCGAGAAGAAGAAACACGCCGCATCGAGGCGGCAGTGTCCGAACATCAGGTCAATCCACACGAGAAACGATTGCTGCAGTCGCTGGTTCCAGCACTGGCTCTGTTGAGTAAACTGAACGATCACGACCGCCGCGAAGTTCGCCGCGTCGTTACCACGCTCACTACAGGCATGGAACTGGACTTGACAGTCTTCCCGTTGGAGACATCCGGCCAGTTGACCGCGTTGCCGACGTGCGCGGATCTAGATCGCTACATTTATCTCGTAGCCGGCTGCGTTGGCGAATTTTGGACGAATCTGACCGTGACACACACGTCCGCATTGCGATCCTGGGACATTGGCGCCATGTCTGCTTGCGGCGCGCAGTTCGGCAAGGCGCTGCAGATGACCAACATCCTGCGCGACTGCCCACGCGACTTGCGCATCGGACGTTGTTATTTGCCGCTGGAACGACTGCAATCGCACCAGCTTTCCACTGTAGAATTGCTTAAACCCGAGAACAGCACTCGCGCTCGTCCTGTGTTGTTAGAACTGCTGCGCATTACGCTGGGACATTATCGTGAAGCGCAGCGCTATTTATTAGCCATTCCGCCGAGATGCAGACGACTGCGCCTGGCGTGTTTGTGGCCGATTATAATTGGATTGAGCACACTAAAGAAACTCGCCGCCAATCAAGCCTGGCTGGATCCTGCCAAACCATCAATCGTCTCGCGCGCTTATGTTTATAAAACCATAGCGATCTCACTGCCCGTTATCGGCTCAGACAAAATCGTCCAGAGTTGGATCAGTCGTCTAATAAGTGCTGTGGAAGATGAAGTAATGTAACTTTCAATTCATCCAGATATTGCAGAGTCGTTCATCTCTGACAACTCGACCACTCGTTTTTCGCGACGCGCTTTTTCAGCCGCAAAAATAATTCTATAACTGGCCAGTGACTCGGCTGTCGTTGTCAGCACGACTTCAGGGTTGTTGGTTCGAAGAGCATCAAGCAGATTACGCAGAACATTGTTGTCTCCGCCGCCGTGTCCGCCGGCTTGCTCCGGTATTTGAATGTGGTTATGCTTGCGATCTATGAAGTGGTATAGATCAATTTCATTCTTGTCCACCTCGGTCTCGATGTAACCGTGAGTGCCATGCAGACGGAGGCGACGTCCGCCGAACGGCGTGAAGGCAATCATCGAGAACGTCCCCGTCACGCCACCCTCGAATTCGAACGAAGTGACTTGGTGATCCACGACGTCGTTATCGCATTGAAAGACACAACGCCCGTAGGGGCCGGCCTTCAGGATCGCAATTTGCTCGTCGAAAGATTTGCCGTAAGTGCCGGCGTTGCGCGCGCCCCAATGCGGTTGTGAACCCATGTAAACCTTGTAGGTAGAGTACGGACATTTAGGCTCAGCCGGACAGCCGTCCACGCAGCGAGCCGGCGCGCCAACGGGCGCATTCTCTTTTTTGAAGTAGGACAGCTCGCCGAACGAACTCACGCGCTGGCAGGGTTTGCCGACTAGGTAAGCCAGAATATCCACATCGTGACAGCTCTTGGACAGCAGCATGAATGTGCTGCGCGATTCATTGCCCCAGTTACCGCGCACAAAACTGTGCGACTGGTGAATATGCTCCACAGCCTCTAATTGATCGAAGCTCACCAGTTGGCCGATGGCGCCGCTGTCCAGCAGCCGTTTGATTTCAGCGTACACGACGTGATAGCGCAGCGAGTGGCAAACACTGACGATGCGCTGGTTCTCGCATCGTGCGCGGTCAATGGCGATGCAGTCTTCCAGCGTGGTGGCCATCGGCTTTTCGAGTAATATATGATAGCCTTTATTCAGCGCCGGAATGGCCGATGGCGCGTGCAGGCGGTCCATGGTCGTGTTGATCATTACATCGGCGAGTTTTGGACGAGCGATGAGGTCCTCCCAGCATTCAAACTGCAACTCCGGTTTAATGCCGTGCATCTCGGCGATGATCTGGCGCCGTTCGGCGAGTGGTTCGGCGACTGCGACCACTCGTCCCGCGTCAGGGTTGTTCTTGATCCATTTCGCGAAACCGCGGCCGCGATCACCCGCGCCCAGAATGACAAAAGTAAAACTCTGATTATTGCTCATGAGTGAGACTCCTTGTTGCAGTGGCTAGTGGCTAGTGACTGGTAACCACTGATTACTAGCCACTAACCACTATATTCCCATACGCCGCGCGCGCGGCTTCGATAACGTCTTTCAGCGTAACGTCGTGTTCTTGCGCTCGCGTTCGGCAATCTTCATATTCAGGATGGATGCTGGTCTCTTGCCCCAGCCAAGCGCCGACCTTGACGCGCACTTCTCCGTACTGCGTTTTAACTTTAACAGTGCGTCGTGACAGCTTTAGACGCGACGAAGTCTGGTAACGCAGTCCGAAGGTCTGGCTTTCTCGAAATAAAATACCGGCCAGCGTGTTCAACTGATGCGGTTCGGCTAACACCGTCAATAGCGTGGCGGGGCGATTTTTTTTCATCTGGATCGGAGTATAGAAGACATCGAGCGCGCCGGCGGCGAACAGGGTTTCCATGAGATATCCGAGAATTTCAGGCGAAGTGTCGTCGAGATTCGTTTGAATGGAAACGAGCGTGTCGCTGGTCGCTGGCTGCGTAACACTTGTTTCCACCACTCCCAACAGCCCGCGCAGCACATTCGGAACAGCCTGCGCTTCGCGTTGACCGGCCCCGTAGCCGATCCGTGAGATAGTCATGGCCGGTAGCGGACAAAAACGTGAGACCAATGCGGCCAGTAACGCGGCGCCGGTGGGAGTGGTCAATTCTTGCTCAACGAGTGTCTGTCGGATGGGGATGCCTTTCATCAATTCCAGTGTCGCGGGCGCCGGAATGGGCAGCAACCCGTGCGCGCATTTGACGAAACCGCCACTGCCCAAAGCCACCGGGCCACACCATACTTCGTCAACTTGCAGAATCTCCAAACCGACACATACGCCGACAATATCCACAATACTATCCAACGCGCCGACTTCGTGAAACGCGACCTGCTCCGGCGGTTTGCCGTGGATAAGTCCTTCAGCCTCCGCCAGCTTTTGAAAAACTTTGAGACTGGCGATTTTGACACGATTGCTTAGTGCCGAATGTTCGATCAACTGTCGGATGTCAGCAAATGTGCGGTGCTCGTGAGCATGATGGTGATGCGTTGTTTCGCTACTACTGTGCTCGTGCGCTTTGATTTCAATCGCCACATCAAATTTAACGCTGCTCAGTTTATCGCGCATGACGCGCTTTGAACTGAGCTGATAATCGCTGATATCCAACTTAGCCAGTTCGGATCGTAATTGCGTCAGGTCCAAGCCTAGATCAAGCAATGCGCCGATAAACATGTCGCCGGAGATGCCAGAGAACGGATCGAGATAAAGCATTCCAGAAATCTCCAAATTCATAATTCGTAACCGTTCAGTCCTTATCTTTTATCCAACGGTTTATAGCCATTCAGATAGTGTAAGAAAGGGAGATATGGAGATTATGGAGATAGGGGGATATTATTTTAAATTCAACTCTTCTGTGTCAGCGTAGGCGCAGTCTTAA
>JAZDLP010000122.1:0-6570 GCA_043801885.1 Planctomycetota bacterium
CATGATAGTATTTCCCATCGGCCAGCCCTCCCTGAAATGAGTTGAGAAACGTTCGAACATCACAAACTGAACTTTCTGTAACCCATTCCTTTTCGAGGTAACTGGCCTTTTTTCAAGTTCCATAGTAACTCTGTGGTGAATATTTTTCGTGGCGAACGATTACGATACATCAACTTTTATCTTCAAAATCTCGCCCAATATATTATTCAGCGCGTCCACAGCCGTCTGCACTGACGCTGTCAACGTCGCGCTCGGTCGTAACGATCCCGGTTGCGCGCCCAATAACCAAACTTTGGTTTTGCTCCGCGCCTGAATCAACTTAGCCAACAAACTCAACGACAACTTGTGCGTCGAAATCTGCGGGAACCGAGTCTTAATCTCGACCGCGTCCAGAAAAACAACCGCGCCCGGTTCTCTGGACAACTGGACCGCATCCAAAAACAATACGTGGTCGAAGCCTTGAGTAATAATCTTCTCGATCCAATTTTCCGGCGTAGTCTCCGCCACAATGACGTGCTCAAAACCGCTGTTCTGAACGGCTTGCGCCAGTCTCACTCCAAACCCATCGTCACCCAGATCAGTGTTCCCGACGCCAACCAAACACACTCGGCCTGTCAGCTTGCTCTTTAATTCTTCGCGCAAGTCCGACTTCAAATATCCTCTCCCAATTCTTTGAGTTGTTCAAACGTGAAGACCGGGCCGTCAGTGCAGACATAAGCGTGGCCGATACAGCAATGGCCACACTTGCCCACGCCGCATTTCATGTAGCGCTCCATCGTGGAGACGATATTTTTGTCCTGGAAGCCCATCTCCTTGAGATCTTTAATCACAAATCGGAACATGATCGGCGGGCCACAGACGAAGGCTGTGGTGTTCGAGATTGGAACTTTAATGTTCGGCTTTTTGAACAGACTGCCGACCACGCCGACGTGTCCGTCCCATTTGTCGTCACCCTTATCCACGGTGATATAACACTCGAACCCTTCGATTTTTTTCCAATCATGCAACATCTGCTGGTACATTAAATCTTGGGGAGTCTTGGCGCCGAGGAAGACTTGTATCCGCTTGAATTTGTCGCGGTTGGCGAGCGCATAAATAATACAAGAACGTAGCGGGATGATACCGATACCTCCAGCCACAAATACTAGGTTCTGATCGTAATACTTCTCCATCGAGAATCCGTTTCCGTACGGTCCGCGCACGGCGAAGCGATCACCGGACTTAAGCTGATGCAGCGCTGAAGTCACGCTGCCCACTCGTTTGATAGTGAAGAAAACTTCCTTCTCCGTCGGACTGGGCGGCAGCGACGCGGGAAATTCACCCACGCCGAAGATTGAAACCTGAGCGAACTGTCCCGGTCGAAATTTTTTGAACGCGACCTGCTCCGCGTCGTCTTCGAAGCGCCAAAAAAAAGTCTTGACGTCCTGAATCTCGTCCACGACGCGATCAAGAATGGCCACACTGGGCAGATAAACATTTTCGTGTCGCTGAGTTGCGGCGGGTTGGGAGGCGGCGCTTTCTTGCGTCATTTCTTTTCGCTCTCCACACTCGCGCGTCGAACAATTTCGACCACGTCAGGCATGCCGATGTTGCCATGACACACGCCCACGCACCGCCCGCAACCGACGCAAGACACGGACAGTTCGCGCTGCACAAAATAGTGCTCTAACTTTCGGAAGAAGCGACGGTTGCGCCGGTCATGCACGGCCTTGCGCGGATTGTGGCCGCCGGCCATGCGCGTGAAACCGCTGAGCGCGCAGGAATCCCATAGCCGCACGCGCTCGACTTCGTCCGGTCCGACCTGCCGTTCGGTCATCGTGAAGCAGGTGCAAGTGGGGCATTCGTAAGTACAGCCACCACATTCCAGACAGCGGTTGCCTATTTTTTCCCAAGTCTCTTCGGAGATACCGCCCTGTGTGATGTATCTCATGGCGGCCGCGTACCAACTCGTTGAAACTTTAAAGTTCTTGCGGACGTCATTCAAAATTTCTTTGCGCCGAGCGACATGCGCGGACGTGGCTTTCTTGAAAATCGGGTCCCTGAACAACGCTTCGCCTTTGGGCGTGCCCGCGATCGCCAGAAAGACGTCGCCTAAATCCATCAACTGCAGATCAAAATGGTCGCGAGCGGCCGGGCCGGTATCCGCGCAGACACAGAAGCAATCGTCGTCAATGTCCAACTGCTTGTCCGTGCAGACCACGTTCACTAAAAATAAATTCTGACGATGTTTTTCGTAATAGATGTCCTTGTGCTCTCGCCCCAGGAAGAATCGGTCGAGATGATAGATGCCTTCTACGTCACAGGATCGAATACCGAAGATAGCCCGTTTGCGCGCTTCGTAGATCGGCTCGATTGTCAGCCCGCCGTTGACCTTGGCCTTCATCAACCGCTCGATATGCGGCAGCACATAACGCTTGGGAGGGTAATACGGGTTGGGTATATGAATCTGAACCTGATCGCGATTATCGTCGGTGACGACATCAAAGCAGCTATCCCGTCCGCGGCCATAGAATGGCGCGACGACTTCGTACTCCTGCCGCAGCAGATCTACGATCTTCAGTACTTCGGTCTTCTCAACCACTCTGCCACGCATAGCAATACCTTTAACAACGCAAACATTCAACGCAGAGACACATTCTTTCATTCAATCAAAAATCTAGACTCTTCGGAAAAATCTGTGGGTAAAAAACAGAGTATTTGATTCAACCAGCAATGGTTGAGTTTATAAGGCATGAGCTGCTCAAGAACGCACGAAAGACTGCTGATTCCACAATCCCCTTTACTAAAACGATCCTTTTTCCTTCAATCAACAATCTAAAATCTAAAATCTAAAATTCCCTTATGTTACGCTTTCTCCACGCTCACGTACACCGGCCGGCTCCGATTCCCGGCTTCGAGCGCCACATTGCCCAGCAACTGCTGCATCACTTCATGTAGAAAGTAAGGCACAAAAATCATGCCGCGTTTGATTTCGTTGGTTAATCGCACGGTCGTGATGGCTGAGCCACTGTCGGACGTCAATTTAATTTTGGCGCCGTCCCGCGCTTCGAGATGTTTGGCGTCGTCCGGATTAATTTCAACGAACCCGTTGGGATAATCCAACAATAGCACTCGATATTCGCGATTCAGCGTTTCGCTGTGCCGGATCAGAACGTCGTGGTGCCAATAGTACAACGAACGTCCGAAGATCAAAGCGAAGGGCTTGCTCATCGCCGGATGATATATCGCCTGCGACACGCGCTGGATCGCCACGAACTTAAACGGCTGACCGCGGATGCCGTCTTCAAACAAGTCGCGCGTGCCGAGCAACTTGTCTTTGGCGCAAGGCCACTGACGGCCATAGTCGCGGCTCAAATTGTCATAATGCGCGCCTTCGTAAGCAGGCACAGCCTGGCCGATCTCATCCATCACTTTCGCGCTGGATGCGTAGTTCCACCGCGTGCCATATTCGTTGGCAACCTTGACTATTTGCTGCCAGGCGGGCAACGTCCCTTCGATTGGCTCAATGACTTTGTCGGTGAGCTGAATACGCCGCTCGCTGTTGGTGAAAGTGATCTGTTCCTCACCGAACGCCGCCAACGGCAACACCACGTCCGCGTACGGCGTCGTCTCCGTCATAAATAAGTGCTGTAAGACTATCAGTTCCAGCTTTTTGAATCCGGCAGCCGGATCGTTGAAGATGGTCGTCGAGACGGGATCATAGCGGCACAGCCAGAGCGCTTTGAGGCGATCTCCCATATCGGCGCTCAACATTTGATCTGCGTCCAAGCCGAAAGTAGCGGGCAGTTCGGCCTGCCAGAGCGATTCCAGCGCGGCGCGAGCCAGCGGGTCCGTCACCAGTTTATAACCAGGCAAGTACTTAGGCAGCATGCCCATATCGCAGACGCCTTGCAGATTATTCTGTTCGGCCAGCGCAAACAATCCAGACCGATTCTGTCCGATCTTGCCGCTCAGCAGCGCCATGTTCACCATGGCTTGAATGCTTTCAATGCTGCGGGATTCCGCGCCGGTGGAGTAGAGCAACGCTGCGGAGCGGGCCTGAGCGTAAGTTAGCGCCACCGTTTCGATCTGTTCGGGCGGCACACCGCAGTTGTCGGCGGCCCACAAGATGTCGTAAGTCTCCACTTGCTTCAGAAAAGCGTCATAGTTGCGGCAGTGATTCTTGATGAAGTTGATGTCCATCAGTCCGCGATCAATGATGACCTTGGCCATCGCGCCATACAACAAGGCGTCGCTGCCGGGGTTGATCTGCAGAAAGAAATCGGCATGCTCCGCCACACGATGCCGCCGCGAATCAATTACAATCAGCTTGGCGCCGCGCAATTTGGCTCGAATCACACGTCCGCCAATCGTAGGCAACTGTTGTCCCAGATCCACGTTGTCAACGATGATCGCGTCATGGCTGTCCAGATCAGCGATGGAACCGGTGGTAGCTGGAACATTCAACATATCCAACAGCGTATCAAGACTGTTATTGCAGTAGACGCCGGCGCCGTGATCTACGTTATTAGTGCCGATGACGGCCCGGGCAAACTTCTGAAGTAAATAGGTTTCTTCGTTGGAGCAGCGCGGCGAATTCAGAAAACCGATGGCGTTCGGTCCGTATTGTTCACAAATCTGACGCAGTCGCTCGGCGATAAAATGAAAAGCTTCTTCCCAAGTCGCCGTCTGCAGTTTGCCGTTTTTTTTCAGCAGAGGCGTCTTCAAGCGATCGGGAGCGCTGGCGACTTCGTTGACGTTCCAGCCACGCGCGCACAGTCGGCCTTGATTGACAGGGTGTGAAACGCTGGGGTAAGCTCCGATAATACGGTTGCCGATGGTTTCCAGGTAAATCCCGCAGCCTGCGCCGCAGAAAGTACAAGTGGTCAGCGCATGAGCCATCTATGCGTCCTCTCATTCTTTCTTCTTCGGTTACTGATAAATATAACAATCTCTAGAGTTATCAAATATAAATTGTTACAAATTTCACAAATTAAGGAGCTTGTCTAAACGGTTACGTTCATCTGTGGTTTCATTTCTTGGTGGTCGCGCCATATTTTTTGTAATGATTTTGACAATGCCGATGATTTTGCGTATAAGTAATTTAACCATTTTAAATCGTTTGCTTTGAAGTGGTGGTGGTACTAATCGCGAACCAAAAATTTCGGTGTAGCGATTAGAGAGGCGACTGCCTGATTCTGGGTTGTTCCGCGACTCTCGCTGGCGAACGACGTAGTACACGAAAGAAGCAAAAAAAGTTTAGGACACGGGTAACAACAAAATCTGTTGTTTGTTTTTTTTTGCAGGCGAGGCGCTTGCGTTACGATTAAGGAGATTTTTTTATGTCAGAAATTATCGCTCCCAGCGTCGTTCCAGCCGCCGAAGCGCCGCCATTGCCCGTCTTGCCTCTCGGTGTGCGCTTGTACGAATGTATGTGGCTGATGGATGCCAGCGCGGGCCGCGAGGATTACAATAAGACACTGATCGCGTTGAAAGAGATCGTTGAGAAAAGCGGTGGCAGTTGGATCAACGGCGACAAGTGGGAAGAACGCCGCCTTGCTTATCCGATCAAGAAAAAGAAACGCGGGTTATATATCATCAGTCATTTTAGCGCTGCGCCAGAAGCCATCGCCAAGATAGATCGCAACGCCCGTCTGTTCGAACCGATATTGCGGCACATAATTACGGTGGATGAAGATGGGATCGGCACATCGCCGCCGGCGTACGTCATTGATGACGATGATTTTAGTGGATATGGCGAAGGGAGAGAAAAACGCTTCTTCAGTGGTGGCGGTCGTGACCGTGATCGAGGCGACCAAGGATCGCGTTCCAGAGGCTGATAGAAAATGAAGTTATGTCAAAGTATAGGGATTTCAAAGGTTGTCATCCAAAGTAAAATTTGCCGCCCAAAGAGATTTTTCTCTTTAATCCACAATTAAAAATCTAAAATCCTTTATGTTCTAATTCTATAACAATTAGTATGGGATTTTCCATAAGTTTATAAGACTGAAACCGGATACATAATGACTGATTTGAAGACACGCAATTTGCGCAACATCGCCATCATCGCTCACGTTGACCACGGCAAAAGCACACTGGTTGACCATCTGCTGCGCCAAGCTAATACTTTTCGCGCCAACCAAGAGATGATTGATTGCGTGATGGATTCCAACGATTTGGAACGCGAGCGCGGCATCACGATCTTTGCCAAGAATTGCGCCGTAAATTATTTCGGCGCACGTATTAATATCATTGATACGCCCGGTCATAGCGACTTTGGCGGCGAGGTGGAGCGAGTTTTGTCCATGGCCGACGGCGCATGTCTGCTGGTTGACGCCGCAGAAGGCGTTCTGCCACAGACTAAATTTGTCTTGCGCAAAGCCTTTGCGAACAAGCTGAAATTAATTGTGGTCATCAATAAAATTGACCGCAGTGACGCGCGCCCCCATGAAGTCCTCAACCAGGTTTTTGATCTATTTGTCGAACTGGGCGCCAGCAATGAGCAGTTGGATTTTCCGCACGTATTTACTATCGGCCGACAGGGTATCGCCAAACGGGAGCTGACTGACGAAAGCAACGATCTGCGCCCGC
>JAZDLP010000123.1:0-5557 GCA_043801885.1 Planctomycetota bacterium
ATGATAGTATTTCCCATCGGCCAGCCCTCCCTGAAATGAGTTGAGAAACGTTCGAACATCACAAACTGAACTTTCTGTAACCCATTCCTTTTCGAGGTAACTGGCCTTTTTTCAAGTTCCATAGTAACTCTGTGGCTCTGCGGTAAACGGTTACCAAAATTGTTAGTCGCCATCTAATTACGGCTTCGGCGTCTCTTCCGTGTCTTCGTTCAGGAAGTTATTACGCAAGACTTCGCGAGCTTTCTTGTCTTCCAGTTCAGGATCAATGCCTTGATCTTTAAGCGCTTTGCGCACTTTTTCCAGGAAGCCCTTATCTGGTTCGAAGCCTAGAGTGCGGAGGTTCATCAGTTCTTTGTATGCGGAATGATACTGATCCATGCCGTAGTGCGTGATGGCCAAGTCTTTATGCAGATGTGGCTCGCGAATGATCGGACTTTGTTTCTCGGCCTTCAATCGGGCTTGATCCAGGTATTCGAAAGCGAGCGTCCATTCGTTGCGCTTCATGTATTCTTTGCCGATCATCCAGCAGAGGTCCCAGAGTCGTCCGGCTTTGTCGCGCGCCATCGCCTTTTTATACCAAGCTTCCGATTCGATGCTGCGAGCCATGCGCGAATAACAGCGACCGATGTTCATGTAGGGTTGCGGCAGATCAGGATTAAGGCCGGTCAGTTCATCAAAGTGCTCCATTGCGTCCAAATAACGTCCCTGTTCCATCAACGACAAACCCAGATTATTACGGTAATCTGGCTCAGTCGGATGGGCGCTGACCGCATTCGTGAAGTGCGCTTGCGCGGAGCGATATTCGCCCATCCGCATCAACTGCATGCCCAATTCATTAGACGCTTTCGCGCCGATCTTGGATTTTTCGTCGGGACCGGTATCAACTTTTTTTAGAAACTCTTCTTTGTTTTTCGACCACCAGCTCATCCATTCATCATAAGCCTTGTAGCCGAAATTCTTGCCAGTGATTTTGACCAAGGCGCCGTGCGCCGTCAGCATCACCAGCAGCGGTTCTTTGCGCTCCGGCCGCAGAACATCTATCAATGACGGAATTGCAATGGGTGAACCGATGATGGCCAGCATTTCGCACGATGACTGGCGAACTTCCGGATCGGAGTCTTTCAGATTCTTGGTGTGATAGGCGACAGCTTTGACGGTCTTGGTGTCTTTCCCGCCCTTCTTGCTCTTCTTCTCGTCATTGTATTTATAGGCTGCATCTTCATTCTCGGCGCCGGCCAATTTTGGCAGAAGCAACAACACGCAAACTGGAATCAGTAATCGGCAACCACGTGGCAGAAACATTCGTTCAAACCTTTCTTTTCTTAAAAGTATAGGAATTTTCAAGTTTGACACTCAAGGCAAAATTGGCCACCAAAAGAGACCTTTTTTTTCTTCAATCCACAATCAAAAATCTAAAATCTAAAATTCCTTTATGTTGCGGCTTGCCCGCGCTATTTATTTGCCAATATTTTCTATGATGCTGAGCAGCGGCAGGAACAAACTGATAACGATAAAACCGACTGTGCCGCCCATGCCAATAATCAATATCGGCTCTAATAAGCTCATCAACGCGCCGACCAAAGTATCCACATCATTGTCGTAGTTGTCGGCGACTTTAATCAACATCTTGTCCAGTTCGCCGGTTTCCTCGCCGACCTGTATCATGTTAACTACCATGTCATCGAAGACGCCAGAGTGCCGCAGCGGATCGGCGATCGTATCGCCTTCTTTGATCGAGTTGTGGACACTTTCAACCGCGTTGGCGACCACTTGGTTGCCGGTGGCGTTCTTGATGATGGACAGGGCGTCAAGGATTGGGACGCCGGAGTTAATCAGAGTGCCCAGTGTGCGGCAGAATCGGCTGATAGACTGCTTGGAGATAATAATTCCGAAGATAGGAATCTTCAGTTTAATTTTATCTATCAATAATCGTCCGGCGGGTGTCCTGCCAAACAACTTAACGGCCAACCACACCAATACCGGAGTGAAAATAAGAATATACCAGAACTGAACCATCGTGTTGGCGACGTTCATTAGGATTTGTGTTGGCAAAGGCAAGCCGCCGGCCATGCCCATTTCCTTAAACATATCTTCGAATTTTGGAATGATGAAGATCATGATGGCGGCCAAAATACATCCGGCGATGGTGACGACCGCGATCGGATAGACCAGAGCGCCGATGACCTTCTGCTGCAGGCGCTGCGCTTTTTCGCGATACTCGGCCAGTTTGTTAAGAATATCATCGAGCACGCCACCAGCCTCACCGGCACGGATCATATTAACATACAGCTTATCGAACACGGCTGGATGTTTGGACATAGCTTCTGACAAGGACGAGCCGCCTTCAACGTCTTCTTTGACGTCACCGATGGCGATCTTTAGAAGACCAACCTTCAACTGGTTGTGTAGAATATCCAGACTACGGACGAGCGGCAGGCCGGCGTCAAGTAGTGTGGCGAACTGGCGAGTGAATTGAGTGAGCTGCTTCTGATTAACGCTAAAACTCAACGAGAAGCCGCCGCGCTTGCGAGCCACCGCTTGTGGAGTGCCCATGCCGGGGACGGATGTCGAACTCCCGCCTTTAATTTTGCCGCCCTTTGGCAACACTTTAGTTGGGAAATAATTCAGAGCGCGGATTTTATCCGCAGCCTCCGCCTCCGACCTGGCGTCAATTTCCGCTTTGATTTCCTTGCCTTGTCCGTCCATGGCTTCGTAAATAAAAGTTGGCATTTTGCGCTCTCCAAGGATAGCGACCAGTTACGGAAATCTGCGATCAACAAAATCTTACATAACTATCTTCTTTTTTTCTCAACTGTCAATATCCTTGTTTGAACATAAGGGATTTTAGATTTTAGATTGTGGATTGAATGATTACATTTATTGTTTTGATTATACATATTGATTAGGGAGACGTATAGATATGTTTGTTGGATTGCGCCTCAGTGGATGCCTGGCTGTTATTCTTTTAACAGTAGAATTGTCGGCGATTGAAGAACCTCGTATTGACCCGAGTTCCGCCGATCAGCAAACATACGCCGAGATACTGCCGGATTCAGCTATCTTCATGCTGGAATTCCCAAATGCTCGGCAGACGTTTGAAAATTTCAAAAACACGCCACTGGGCAAGTTCTGGACATTGCCCACGACTGGCAAACGTTACAACGGACACGACAAACCGCAAATGCTTGACAAGCAACGTCTGCATAAAATCATCGGTGAAATTATTAAATTGCTGGACGGCAAGGCGGTACTGGCTCTGGGCGCGCCAGAGACGGCGGAGCTGAATGAGTTGAATCCTCCTTTAGTGTATGTGGTGGAGACCAGGCAGCCCGATGCTCTGGAAGTTCAGACGCGAGCGTTATTTGAAGCCACTGGCGATCCACTGAGTAAGACTCGACGCTACGGCCCGTTCACCATAAATACGCATATCACAGCGCAGACGGTCTTCACTTCAGAAGCGGTGATTCATGCTCTGACGCAGCGCGGGATGGAGATTTTTTTGGACAACCGGCTGAATCGGCCGAAGAAGAGTCTGTCGCCGCTACTGATCGAAATACGAGCGGCGATTCCACGGTATGATTGCATTCTGTATATGGCCGCCGATGGACTTGGCAGATTAACCGATGCCGCTCAATTTATTGACGCTGACCAACTCAAAACCTTGGAAACGCTGGGTTTCATTCCCGGTAGTTCCTGGCAAGCTGCGCTGGCGCTCAATAGTGATGGCGTCGAGGAGCGTTTCCGGCTGAAAGTAGGAGGCGGAGACAAGAATGAAGGCCTGCTGGCAGTCCTGAAGCAGATGACTGCGGCTGTGCCGCCGCCTCAAGCTGGCGCGCCGCAAGTGATCGACGCCATTCCCTGGCAGGCGGCATTATTGTTCTCTTTTCAGGGCGATACGACTAAACATGCGGTGGCGCTGGCTAAATCGTTACGAGCGTTGGACGCTGTTGCTTTACCGCTACCACAGAAAAACAGACAAACACAGACTGCTGAACCCAAAGTAGCGCCGCAGAACGATCCGACTCGCCAATCCAAAGCCAAGACGCTGATGCAGGAATCTGTTGCAGATTTTGGTGATCGTTTGGTGAGCAAGAACACGAACTCTACAGATTTGAAGCCTGCGACGTCAGCCGTCATTTATCCGCACTTGGCGCGTTTGGAGAAATTTGGATTGAAGCTTGAGCAAATTTTAGAACAGACGCAAGGCTCAGTGCAGTTAGCGTTGTTTCCTGAACAGATCGGGGCCGAAGCGCCGGATACGCTGCCGATTCAGTGGTTATTGGCCATCTATTTAAAGAATCCCACAAGCATCGAACAGATGCTCGACGCTGCCGTATCCGTCCCCGCTCCGCCGCTCCGGAAGGAAGTGCTGAATGGTGGGGCTCACTATATCGAAGTGGCCGGCGATTTTGGCCGGCGATCAGGTTTCTGGCTAAAAGGCAATTATCTATTATACGCCACTGACCGCGTCATACTTGACCTGGCAGGTCTGGCGCTCTTGCATGAAAAAGGCGTCGAACGCATGACGGACCGGCCCAGTTACAAACAAGCAATGGCGACCAGACGACTGGATCCGGAAGCATTATTGACGATTTTTGGCAATGCGGATCAAGTTTTGGAGATGCCGTATAAGCTGGCCAAGGCGAAATGGGAGGAAGATGCCAACAATCCCTGGCCGGATTATGCGCAGTTTAAAACGTTGCTGGAAAAAAAGCCGATACTTATTCAGTTCAAAAGCATGCCTGACGGACTGCAGGGCTCCGCGCAGACGCCGTTAGGACTGATGGGGATGTTCGGTGTGTTTTGGCTGCCGCTAAAAGAAGCTGGATTTTAAGCAACCGTGTAATGGGAAATATCTTGACAGTTTTTACGGACTGGCTAACTTGTTCTTATGCTATTACTGGAGACAAGCGTATGAGTTTAAAGTTGGGTGAGATGTTAGTCGCAAAGAAATTAATAGCCGAGAGTCAGTTGAAAACCGCGTTAGACACACAACGTCAGATTGGTGGAAAACTTGGCACGATCTTGGTTAAATTCCAATACCTGAATGAAACGCAGTTGTCGAAGTTCTTAGGGGAACAGTTGAAGATTCCGGTGTTGCGGCTGTCGGATCTGGTGGTAGAATCAAAAGTCTCCGCGCTGGTAGAAGTTGAACTTTGCGAGAAACATCAGTTTTTGCCGTTACGGAAGAACGGAGATTCGCTGCAAGTCGCCATCGTTGATCCGATGGATCTGGACGCGACAGATGAACTGCATTTTCTGACAGGACTGCGCATTGAACTGGCTGTGGTTTCGCATGCCGATTTGATGAGGGCCATAGACTACTATTTTCGCGGCAAGCTCTGTCCGGAAATTCATGAATCTGAGGTGGCTAAAGGTGTGGCTTCCGGTCAATACCCTGCAGTGCGCGCGGGGACCCGCGTCTCGCCACAATTGGCATTGCAGGCATTGACAGATCTATTGATCGAGAAGAAGTTGATTACTCGAGAAGAACTACTGGCTAGATTAGAGAAAAAAGAGTAACCGTTCAGGCTATTTTTCCACAGAGGACACAGAG
>JAZDLP010000132.1:0-2159 GCA_043801885.1 Planctomycetota bacterium
CGACCGGTGAAGTTTTCATCGGCCAGATCAAGACCATCGAACCCAAGATCGAGGAGCAGTCCGAACTGCTGACCATTCTCAAGTGGGCTGATGAAATCTGCGCTCGCAATGGGATGCGGAAAGCCCCCAAGAGCTGGCCGAGGCGCGGCCTGCAAGTCTGGGCCAACGCAGATTACCCGAAAGATGCCCGCCGCGCCCGCTCGTACGGCGCAGTCGGCATTGGCCTGTGCCGCACCGAGCACATGTTCTTCGAGACGGAACGCCTGCCCATCGTACAACGCATGATTCTGGCCAAGACCAGTGCGGAGCGCACTGAGGCGCTGAATGAATTATTGCCCTACCAGCGCAAGGACTTCGACGGCCTGTTCGAGGCCATGGACGGCTACCCGGTTATCATCCGCCTGATTGACCCGCCGCTGCACGAGTTCATGCCCGACGAAGAGAAACTCTTCGAGGAAGTCGTCACGATGCGCGTCAAGGGCGAGGCCGAAGGTCTAAGGGAAAAAGAAGACTTGCTGGTCGCCATCAAATCCATGCACGAATCCAACCCGATGATGGGCCTGCGCGGCGTCCGCTTGAGCATCGCCATGCCTGAGATCGTCGAGATGCAGGTGCGCGCCATCTTCGAGGCAGCTGCGGATTGCACCCTGCGCAAGATCGTAGTCAAGCCCGAGGTCATGATCCCGCTGACCGGCACGGTCAAGGAGCTAGAGTGGATCCAGCCGCGCCTGGTGCGCATTGCCGCAACGGTGCTAAAAGAGAAGGGTGTCAAAAAACTGGACTACAAGTTTGGCACGATGATCGAAATCCCGCGCGCCTGCGTCACGGCAGCCGAGATCGCCAAACTGGCTGAGTTCTTCTCCTTCGGCACCAACGACCTGACCCAGATGACCTTCGGCTACTCGCGCGACGACGCCGAGCGCAACTTCCTGGTCACTTACGTGGAGCAGAAGATCCTGCCCAAGAACCCATTCCAGACGCTCGACCGGGAGGGCGTGGGCAAGCTGATGGAGTGGGCCATCCTCGAAGGCCGCAAGACCCGTCCCGAACTGGAAGTGGGCATCTGCGGCGAACACGGCGGCGATCCCGAATCCATCGAGTGGTGCCATATCATCGGCAACAACTACGTTTCCTGCTCACCCTTCCGAGTGCCAATTGCACGCCTGGCCGCCGCGCACGTAGCGTTGAAGTATAGCGGGAAGAGCATTGCAGAGGACAAGTAACGAGTAATAAGTTGCTGAGTAAGAAGTTGCGAACTAAGTAAGGAAAATGTTTTGTCCTACTATTGAACAAGTCTCTGTTTGCAAATCTGTTAAATCCATACCCACGATTTGCAGTATACTGTGTCTATAAAATAAATTTTCAGGAGATGCGCCGTGAAAAAATTAACCCAAACCACCCTTTTGATCGCGCTTTCGATCGTATTGGCTGCTTCGCTTTCAGCAGCAAATGTCCCCACTCCGAAATTTAAGCTGGTAAGCAATTTACCGAGCGTAATGCAGGTAGGGGATTCATATACCGTGGTCATTGAGGTGGAAAGCAAACAGCCATTCATTTGGGCAATGGCACTGCCCGATCTGCAATTCCCCGGAAAGGGAGTCATCGCCCAAGGCGGCGACAATGCCGCTGGAGGCACATCAGCCACGCTCGAAGTGACCTTTACAGCCAAGAGTTCCACGGCCGAAATGCCCGGTGGCGTGGCTCCTGTGGCAGTGGTCGCGGGGGTACGTTACGCCAATGGGTACGTAGTCCCCGAACGCTTCGATTTCACAGTCACCGTGCCGTAGACAAGACAACATCCCATCAGCCTAATTAATGCCCGCCAAATCCAACATGGCGGGCATTTTTTACGATGAAATGGTCTGCGCGGCAATGTGATAAAATGATGGCAGAAATTCCGAAATTCCGCCAATCGGAGGTGTGACATGGTTACAAACATCCAGGTCCGTAGCAAAGGGACTATTACGCTCCCGTCAGAATTACGACGCAAGTACGGGGTCAACGAGGGCGATTTTTTTAGCCTCATTGATTTAGGTGACGGCAATTTTCTATTTACGCCCAAAGTCGCCCACGCAAAACAACTGTCCGATCGCATCACGAAAACGCTGGAAGAAGATGGCGTTTCGCTCGACGATTTACTAACCGCACTGGACGAGGAA
>JAZDLP010000135.1:0-4973 GCA_043801885.1 Planctomycetota bacterium
CTTGTCAGCGTTAGTCGCTTGCGTACGGATCGGCTCCAACGCACTCTCCGCAAGAGTCCGACCGCTCAGAAATAGACAGAAAATCAATATAAAAGGAAATTATGATTTTTGATTTTTGATTGCTGATTGAAAAAAATAATCAGAGCAGCTATCGAAGTCCATAAATCGTTCTCCATTGCAAAGAACCATTTGCGTCATCTGCTTGCCGATGCCACAACGAGTCGCGGTGGTGCTGAAGGTTTGCGAGAATCAGTCCTTTCGACGGAAAGATCATGGTCGCACACCTGAAAAGCCTCTTCCAGTTCACGGATGGAGGCAAGGATCAGGTATTCCATGGTCCTCCCGCTTCCCAGTTTTTTTGGAAAGGACATTGGTCGGCAGCGGCATTCATTATGGGGAGAAGAAAATCTCGAAGCAGTGATAGAACTTTGAGAAATCCCGGCACTTTCTGATTGGCGCCGCTTCTGCGGACAAACGCATTCCACTGAATGTTTTTCATATGGTCTCTATTAAATTCTTCCGTAAGTGCCATCGGCGGATTAGAAGGGACCGCCGTTTTGCGCCGTCGAAATGTCGCCTTTACGGCTTTGACGAGGACGGCACCGTCGAATGCAAACCGATTTGCCAGCATATACAAGTCATAGAAATCTTTCATCCGACTGTTGGCGATGCCCAAGATAACCATCGCGTGAAACTTCTCCGCGATAACCGTTGGTTGTGGACATGCCCGGATTCGCGGAGCAGGCATCTTCAGAAGCGTGGGATAGCCGATCATTTCAGCCTTGGGTGTCACCACGTCGCCAAACCCAATATCCACTTGAACCGGAATGCGCGCCTGACCGAGATACGCCAAGAGATTCACTCTGCGACCGTGATATTCCATTTCTTCGCGGATCGGCATGACCCGAATGCTTTCCGCATTGAACGTCAGACCGTCGTTCTCAACGTTCATCCGACAGATTCGTTGGAAGATATCCGCCATATGCTCGTTGGAATCCTCGCCGTACCCGAGGAGGTCTAAGTCCATCGTTGGACGATGTGGTTCATTAAACCAGATCATGAATAAATTCGCTCCCTTGAGCACAAACTCCTCGGAGAACTCGGAGATCGACAACCGATAGAGCAGCCGTTCGATTGCATACCGTGACCAGATGAAGTTGGGATTATACCCGGTCTTTTCAGCAAGGTTCAGGAGCTTTTGCCGGATGGATGCCGCGATATCCGTCGGCTTGCCCTTGGTCATAGCATGGCCTCCATGTAGGGCAGCATGACTTTAGAGACTCGACAGATATTTGCATATCGCCAAAGATCGTCCACGGTACACTTGCGTCCCCGAACTGCTTCTCGCAAAGCCTCAATCGCAATATCGAGTCCAATCTTGTTTCGGTACTTGAAGCAGTCCGCCACTGTCTTGGCGGGGTTGTAGATGCGCACTCGCGTGCCCGCAATGTCGTGCTCCGCAATGCCTTCTGTAAGGGATTTGCCGGAAAATCGCACTACTTGGATTTTTAAATGCGCCATGCGTGGGCGGGCAGCCCTTCGATCCATTGCCACCCAAATCTGATGAGGAACTTGGGTTCCAATCTCATGAAAATGCAAGGCCGACAATAGACAGATCACGCTTTTAGGAATTGCCTTGGCTGCCTGTACCAGCCCCAAGTGCGCGGTCTCTGGTCCGCCGGAAATCATATACAGTCCGTGACTGATCTTCACAAGGAATCCATCAGCACAAAGCCTCCCAAAATATCTATGAGGAATGCCGAGCGGTGTTAGTTCTCGAGCGTGCAGAATCCCGACTCGCTGCGCAAGTTCCCGAAGACGGCTGATTTTAGTATCTTTCTTTCTCATGTCCGTCAATATAGCCAGAAAAGATAATATGTCAAGAAAAAAGGGCATTTTTAATCGTCAGCGCGAAAGTCGTCAATAGATTGAAGTTTAGAAGCGGTAGATCGCGCTTCACGCGCGTTTGTCGTTGGTGACGATAGGTGCGAAGATGACGCGCGATGAACGCAGTAGATGAGTGAGACGTTGAAAGGTGACTCGTGATCCTTCCGCGCAGACGGCGAAGGGCGTCGTCAGCGGCATGCAGCCTCCGGTATTAAAGATAGTCAGACCATGTCTCCGCCAGCGTCCGGGTAGGTGAGAATGTCCGACCACTACGTGACGCACCGGCTGATCGAAAGTTGCGGCTAATTGCGCCACTCGTCCAGGCGCTTTCCACCAATAATACAAAACATGCAACGGCCGATGCGGCGGAAAAACAGTGCGAAGTAGATAGCGGCTGGCGGTGCGCGATTCCAACATGCGCGGATTTTCGCGCAGGTGGTGGCCTTGCGCCTCTCGAAACACCGGTAACAATTCCTGAAACTTCTGCGGTCGGCCTCCGATCTTCCGCCAGCGCTCACGCATCGCCGATGCCAGCCGTTGCTCAGTTGATTTGGAAGGGTGAGTGCAATCAGTGATACAGTCGCCATGAAAAATGAGCGTGGCTGACTGCGCCAGATAAACCCAGTGGAGTGTAGAGATTGCCGGATCATGATTGCCGGCGATAATCTCGGGCGGTCCGGATCGGCTGCGGCAGGCGGAGACCACATCGCTGATAAGTTGTTCTGAATTCGGTTGGCAACCGAGCCGCTCGTAGCGGTCGAGCGTGTCGCCGTTAAGAATTACTCGATCATAATTACGCGCTAAAGTAGAGATACCATCCAGCCATAAACCGGCACTAGATGCGGCATGACCAAAATGTAAATCTGAAAGGATGAGAACTTTGATTGAAAATCTCGTCAGACTATAAATCTTTATTGCGCTTCGGCTTTCCAGTGTCGTCTTCCAGCACGTCAATGGTGAGCCAGCCCAAGATGAAGTCAGCCGCTTGCATGGGTCGGATATTTACATCCACCAGCAACAAGGCATGTACGGTCGCGCCGACACCCAAAAAGGAACGATCATTGTTGTTGGCGTACACGGCGGAAGTATCCAGATCCATTTTGTCGCTGCGGAAACTCTCTACCCAACCGGTGATGCGTTCGCGTTTAATCTTCTGATAGCATAATAGACTGGCGCCGATCTCACGTCGTTTCTCTTTCCAGACGCCTGCGCTGCGGCCACGAAATCCAACGCGATAAGAATCGGAGTATCCGCCAGCCACCTGCGCCAGTTTTGTGGCGTGAATGTTCACTAACAATCCTGGGCCAGCGCCAATGGAGAAGTCCACAACATCAATCAAATCATACCAACGGCTCAGAAAATAATGGCCTGCCTGCGCAGCGACACTACGTCCGGAAGAACACATGGCCGAGTTAATTCCGGCTTGTTTCTCCAGTTCTCCAGCGCTGGTGCCACTGATCTTGACATCACCCTTGGAGCTTCCCGACGTTGTTTCAGCTCGCGCAGCCGCCAACGAAAGCGCCAAACCGATTACCATGGCAGTAATGAAACGCATCTGTATCTCCTCTGTGGCTCTATGGTGACCGGTTACAAAATTTCAATAGCCGGGTTGCAGGCGAGACGCCTGCGCTACATACTCTTGCTAAAATCATCATTAGTATCGGTGTTTTTACAGCCTTGTCAATGCAAAATTTTCTTTTGTTGAGTACAATAAAAGGGATTTTAGATTGTGGATTGTGGATTGGCCGCGACAGGAATATATGATCAACAACACGATACAGATTTCGCTTATTGCGCCAGTCTATAACGAGAAAGAATGCGTTGAGGATTTCGTCAAAGAAGCTGACGCTGAACTGTTGCGACTCAATCGGCCATACGAGATTATCTGCGCTGACGATTGTTCCAGCGACGGTACGTGCGATATTCTGGTTCGGTTGAAAAATCAGTTTCGAGCGCTGCGAGTGATCCGATTGTTGCGCAATCAGGGACAGTCGGGCGCGTTCGAAGCCGGCATTCGCGCGGCTCGCGGGCAGTACATCGTCTTGATTGACGCCGATCTACAGAATGATCCAGCCGACATCGGCCGGCTCATCGCCGCGCTGGAAGGTCCGGACAAACCGGCGTGCGCGGCTGGTCGGCGCGCCAAACGTCGGGACAATTTTATCCGCAGAATTTCATCGTGGCTGGCCAATCGCGTGCGTATTTGGATTACGCGCGATCCCATTCGCGATACCGGCTGCAGTCTCAAGGCTTTTCGCGCCGAATATGCCAGGCGACTGAAGTTTTTTCGCGGAATGCATCGCTTCTTCACCACGCTAGTCCGCATGCAGGGCGGTTCAGTGGTGGAGATTGACGTCAATCATCGTCCGCGACTCAAAGGCGCGCCAAAGTACGGACAAGGTCTGGGACGCGCGTTCACTGCGCTGCGCGACGCATTCGCTGTCCGCTGGATGCAAAGTCGAAACTTGAATTACGAATCGGAAGAATTATAATGTTATTGTGTAACTGTACTACTAACCATCAAAATCTTTGCGTGGCGCAAAGATTTTTTGGCGACTTTTGAGCAAAAGCTGTTTCCCCCCGTCCCCCCGTCCCCCCGTCAACAACGCCTTTGGGTTGCGGCCTGGCCTCGAATGGGTCTCTGTGGTGAACGGTTACGTTTTTTTTACAACCGTTGATTAACCGCGAATGCACACGAATAGACGCCAATATTTTTTCTCCTGTGATTCGCGTTCATTCGCGTTTATTAGCGGTTCATTACTTGAAGGGACTGAACGGTTACGTTATTTTTGATTTTTGATTTCTGGAGTGAACATGAATCGTCATTTGTTTGATTTTTTTTTATTCAACAATCAGGTTATTATAACTCCGTGGAAGATTGTCGGATTGGTGGGCGTCAGTTTGTTCACCGCTCGCTGGTTGGTGCAGGTGTATTATTCACACAAAATCGGTCGGCCGGTTACACCGCGCGTGTTTTGGATTCTGAGCATGGTGGGCAGCTTGTTAGCGCTAAGCTATTTTATTTTTAGCCCAAAGCCGGATATGGTTGGAATTTTGGGCTATTTGTTTCCCAGCTTGGTCGCAGC
>JAZDLP010000151.1:0-2115 GCA_043801885.1 Planctomycetota bacterium
GCGGATGCCATTCTGAAAACGTTAACGTTGAAGTCGCGATCAACAGGCACTCTTTATAATGAACGGATCCCAACCATTTACCGACACGAGCCTTTAATTCCATCTCTGTGTCCTCTGTGGCTCTGTGGTGAACGGTTACGATTTTTGATTGTGGATTGAATTCTTCTGCAGCTTGACCCATGCGTCTTTCAGTGTGACAGTTCGGTTGAAAATCAGATTGATGGCGGTTGAGTCTTTATCCACGCAGAAATACCCCAGCCGTTCGAACTGATAGCGACTCCCCACCGCCGCGCCCTTTAAACTTGGTTCCAAGCGGCAGCCCGAGATTACTTCCAGCGATTTTGGATTTAGATTGTCTTTGTAGGTTCCGCCCACCGGCGTTTCATAAGGATTTTCTTTGTTGAAGAGAGAATGATAAATCCGCGCTTCGGCTGGAATAGAATGTGGCGCCGAGACCCAGTGCAGCGTGGCCTTGACCTTGCGTTGGTCGGGAGCAGCGCCGCCGCGCGTAGCCGGATCATACGTGCAGCGCAGTTCTATGGGCTGGCCAGTAACCGGATCTTTGATCGCTTCGCGGCATTTAATAAAGTAAGCGTAACGCAATCGGACTTCGCGGCCCGGCGCCAGGCGGAAAAAATCTTTGGGTGGATTTTCCATGAAGTCGTCCTGCTCGATATACAGTTCTCGCGAGAATGGCAAACGGCGCGTTCCGGCGGCTGGATCTTCTGGATTGTTGACCGCGTCAAACTCTTCGGTCTGTTCATTCGGATAGTTCTCGATGACAACTTTTAGCGGACGGATAACGCCCATGACGCGCGAGCAACGCCGATTGAGGTCTTCGCGGACGCAGTGTTCGAGTAATTGGATATCCACCGTGCTTTCCGTCTTGGAGACGCCAATGAGCCGACAGAAGTTGCGAATGGCTTCGGGGGTGAACCCGCGCCGGCGCAATCCGCTGAGAGTAGGCATGCGCGGATCATCCCAGCCGCGCACACAGCTTTCCGTAACCAATTCCAGCAGATACCGTTTACTCAGTACCGTATACGTCAGGTTCAACCGAGCGAATTCGATCTGCTGTGGCCGATAGACACTCAGTTCGCTTAGAAACCAATCATATAGCGGCCGGTGGATTTCAAATTCGAGTGTACAGATAGAGTGCGTGATGCCTTCGAGAGAATCGCAAAGGCCATGAGCCCAGTCATAGGTCGGATAGATGAGCCATTGATTGCCGGTGCGGTGATGATGAGCGCGTAAAATACGATACAGCACCGGATCGCGCAGATAGATGTTGGGCGAGACCATGTCAATTTTGGCGCGAAGCGTTTTGGCTCCATCTGGGAATTCGCCGTCCCGCATACGTTTGAAGAGGTCCAGGTTCTCCTCGATGCTCCGATGGCGATACGGACTGTCGCGGCCCGGCAGCGACACGATCTTGCCGTCCTGCCTGATCTGTTCGCCCGTTCCACGATACGCGCTGATCTGTTCCGCGGTCAGATCGTCAACGTACGCTTTGTCATTTTCGATGAGTTTGGTGGCGTATTCGTAAAGTTTATTAAAGTAGTCCGAAGCGAAAAACAACCGATCTTCCCAGTCGAAACCCAGCCAACGAACATCAGCGATAATCGAGTCCACGTACTCTTGTTCTTCTTTTGATGGGTTTGTGTCGTCAAAGCGCAAGTTGGTCTTGCCGCCATATTCATGACCAATGCCAAAGTTAAGGCAGATGGACTTGGCGTGTCCGATATGGAGATAGCCGTTCGGTTCAGGCGGAAAGCGCGTATGGACGCGCCCGTTGTGCTTATTAGTTTGAATATCCGCGGCGATGATCGCACGAATAAAATCCACGTGAGACGGTGTTTCGGCCACATGCTCGGGAATAATCACAAACCACGCCCTCTACCTAATCCCAAAAGTAACGTAACCGTTTAAGAAAATCCACAGATAAACACAGATAGACACAGACAATTCACAATCAAAAATCGTAACCGTTCACCACAGAGTTACTATGGAACTTGAAAAAAGGCCAGTTACCTCGAAAAGGAATGGGTTACAGAAAGTTCAGTTTGTGATGTTCGAACGTTTCTCAACTCATTTCAGGGAGGGCTGGCCGATGGG
>JAZDLP010000168.1:0-3718 GCA_043801885.1 Planctomycetota bacterium
GGCAGGCGAGACGCCTGCGGTACGAGAAAACGGTCGTGCTAGTACTAGCGACGCGCCAAAAACTGAAGAGAAGCCCAAGAGCGGTGTCACGGACGTCTTGGCGACTCCGCCAGTTGACACGGCTTCTACCGCATTGATCAATCAGGTCTCGACAGCGCCGGATACCAGTGACGATAAATACAAGCGGCAGATGTCCGGGGCGCTGGTGCGCGAGGCCGCCGGTCTCTGCGCGGCGCTGGAAAACGCGGTCTTATTATGCAAAACGCAAACGAAACTGCGCGACTTGAAGTTTGATCGCGTTTATGTCACCGGTGGCGGCAGCCGGTTGAAAGGGTTAATTGAGTTTATGAGCCGTCGTATGCGACTGGAAATACTGCCGTTGGAACCGCTTCGGAAGCTCTCATTGAATCGCTTTCCGGTCGAGCAAGCGGCCGCCTTGACGGCCAATCAGCACACTCTGGCCGTAGCTATAGGTCTGGCCATCGGCAACCTGCAGAAGGGCGCCTTTTCGTTCTTATTGTGGCCGTGGGCGCTGAAAGAGCGCAAGATGTTCTGGGCGCGCGGCGCATATATCTATTACGCCATGGCGCTGATAGCGCTGGTCTTTGGCTTGTTCCTCTATACACCTTACCGCAATACTGCTGTATTCGCCGAAAATGATCATCAAGCTCAAGATGCCATCAAACAGGCCAAGCAAGAGACGCTGGATCTCGAAAATCTGATCAAGAAAAATAAATATCAACGCAAACAGCTTGAGCAGATATTAGAGAATATCGGCTCCGGTCGCTACTTTCTGAATGTGCTGGCGGAATTGAAGAATAAAGCTCGCATCAGTGACGATATCTACATCACCACCATCTCCACCAGCATGCCCACGGTCGTCAAAGTGATGGGTGGCGGCAATGATTCCGGTGAAAAATTTGCAAATGTGAAGACCGACCCCGCGTCCGCGGATTTGGAGACTTTTCAGGCGCAGCGGCGAGTGTACCTGCGCGGGTTTGTCCGTGGCGACAAGGGCAACTTGCTCCCAAAGATCGAGAAATTTTGGAATGCTCTGGTTCCGCATCCCGAGGATCCTGATAATAAAGATAATCTCTTTAAGAAGATAAGCATATTGTGGAACTCTCCTGACGATCAGCCGCAGGGACCGTTTTTTCTAAAGGAGTTTGTGCTGGAGGCGTACACGGAGAGTACGAAGGATATGCTGATCAAGCCGGAAGAAGCGCCGCCTGTGAACGCGCCAAAAGAGCACGCCGCAACTGCTCCAACGGAAGCGTCCGCGCCACAGCCGAAGACGGAATAAAGTAATCGTTCACCACAGTCGTGCAGAGTATAGTTTTTTTTGTGCCTTTGTGTCTTTGTAGTGAAAATAGACTGAACGATTACGAATAGGATGCGCCGCTATGCCGATGGATGCGACAGATAAACGTCTGGTGAATGTATTGATCTGGTTCACAGTCTTCGGATTGTTGACATATTTTATACCTGGTTTCGGCTATCGAGCCATGCAGGAGGAAGAGGAAAAAGCGCGCGAGTTGCTGAAGCCACCGGAAGGCTCGACGCACAAAAGTTGGGTTCGCTATTATTCTCCGATGCATCCGGCTCATTACGGAGAGATTTTCACCGACACGCCACCACCGGAAACTGGCGTTCTCTTGTCCGATCTAAAGACTAACTACGAACGCAATAATCAAGCGATTCAACAACAGATAAAAACTAGGCAAAGTGAGACCCGCATACATTTCCCGGATTGGACAGAGATTCCTGAAAAATACAGGGACAAACCTGGGTATTATTGGGCCGATATTTGGGAAAAACATCGGCGGATTCTTGATGACGAATGGACGCGCGCTAAAGTGGAGTGTCTGGAAGGCGCTATCGGCTTTGGATCTTACAAAGGCTTGATTGAAACGAATCCGATTCGAGCCAGAGAGTTTTTGCGAGAACTGTATATTGCGGAGAGCGTTATTCGATTATGTATCAAAGCCAAGCAGGAACAGGAAGAGTACGAAAGGCTGCGTTTTCAACCTGAAGCGTACATGAAAATCATCAGCATAATACCTCAGGAATCTGTCGCCACCGGGCCATCTGAATTACGCAAAAATCCGAAGTTCCGCGCCGGAAAAGACGAACGCAATGCCTTTGTCCGTGAATATATTGCCGTGCCGCTGGGAAAGTTTATCCAGGAGTATCCGGTCGAGATTGTATTACAGTGTGACATCAACACCTTTGAACGGTTTCTGTATAGTGTGCGGACGCGCGATCAGTTCCTGATTATTCGCAACTTGGAGATCGTCTCGTCTTATCTGGGAGAGAGTAAGGAAGACAAATCGGAGCTTACCGGCTTCGAGACTAAGTTGAAAGCGGAAGGTCGCCGGGCGAAAGATCCGTCTAAAGATGAACACGTGTTTGTGCGGCTTTCGGCGGCCGGTATGGATTTCTTCGATCCGGAGACGCATCCGCACGGACTAGGCAGTGCCAAAGAGCAGACTAACACCAGAACACCGCGCTCCAGATTTAAATGAGCGCGTCTCGCCACAGAGGACACAGAGAAAAACGGAACAAAAGAGGATTGTGGATTTTAGGTAACCGGTCAGACACTTCAATCCGTCAGATACGTCGGATCCGACAGATTGAATGAACTGAACGGGTACGATTGTGGATTGAAAGGCGTTGTTAACAAGGAAGACGATATGTCGCGTCCAGATGCGCAGGGCTTCAATAAAGAGAAGTTGTTTTTTCTGCTGGGAGCGACTGCCTTTGCCTGGATTTTTTATTACTTCCTGGTTTCCGCGCCGATGCGGTTGATGGTGGAGCCGCCGATTGGTGCGCAATCTTCGCCCGCGGCGTTAGCTAACGCGAAAGAAGATATCCAGCATGATGTTGATTACTATATCTCAGGCCCGAAACGAGAGCGCAAGACCCCCTTTACGCCAGTGTCCAGTTCTAAAGAAAAGAAAGACCCACCTACCGTAAAAAATACGCAGCCGCCACCGCCGCCGCCACCGGAAGTCGTCAAGCCAGAACCAACGAAGAATTTCAATCCTACGGACTTGGATGTGCAGGTCTCATTCATGGGCGTGATGATGTACAATGACAAGACTTATGCGTTGGTGCGCTTTAAGGACGGTTCCAGTCCGCGACGCGTAAAAGTTGGCGACATCATCCCCGACTTAAATTACACCGTCACCGCCATCGAGAAACAGGCGATCCATCTAGTGGATAGTGAAAAACGACCTTTCGTCATTAGAGACAGCGATGAAATCGCGGACACAACGTCGTCATCAGAGTCGCCGACCGATAAACCTGCGTCTGAATCGTCCAAAAAGCCAGCCCCAAAAACTCCCGCGCCACCGCCACCAAAAGCGAATCCTTCGCCACCGCCACCGAAGGGCGATCATTCGTTGGACAAAAAAGATTCTACCAATAAGACTCGCAAACCCAGGTAACTGATCAGTGTTTGTGAACTGTCTGCTCCAACTCGCGAGTCTTCAGTACGATCATGTATTCGTACAACGCTTGGAGTTTGGCGTAAGTCATTCCCGCGCGACCGTCGAGAAAAGCGCGCCGCGCAAAAACTTTGACTGATCTTCTACAGTGTATTTTTAGAAGTGATTAGTATTGTTGAGGTTGCAAATTCTCGAAATGACCGTTGGCACTACAAGCCGATCTTTTGACGGTTTAGGTTCTTTCGCTCTTTTTTACAATGACCCGCAAA
>JAZDLP010000169.1:0-2312 GCA_043801885.1 Planctomycetota bacterium
TCATCCGGAAAACTCGAAGGCTTCAACAACAAAATCAAAACGATGCAACGTCAAGCTTACGGCTACCGCGATACGGAGTTCTTCAGGCTGAAGATCTTTGCACTGCACACTGTGAAGTACGCTTTAATCGGATGAGCCACACTTTTCCCAATGAATGCCATGCGTTGTTCTGTTAGTTTCTTTGTGCCTTTGTGTCTTTGTGGTTAATTTTGCGGCTCATGTAGTCAAGCGCAACAACGCCAAAGTTTTACCACGAAGGCACAAAGACACAAAGAGGAACAGATCGGCATGGGTGAATATCATCGCAAGGGATTTGGATTAAAAGATACGGTCAATCCGATGCTGGAGGCGGCTTATGCCAGCCGCGTGGTGGATTTACTGCGCGCCAAGAACCATCAGATTTCACGCAATGGATTGACTGTCCGGCTGGCCAAAGAGTTTGGCTTCTGCTACGGAGTTGAACGCGCCGTGGATATTGCTTACCAAACTCGCCACCGCTATCCCGACAAGCGCATCTTCATCACCAACGAGATCATTCACAACGCGTCAGTCAACGAACGTCTGCGCGATATAGGCTTCATCTTTCTCTCCGGCAGTTACAGCAAGGGCCAGACTTACGACGACATCAACAGCGACGACGTAGTTATCTTGCCGGCGTTCGGCGCGGCGGTGAAGGAGATCGAAATTTTGCGCGCCAAGAATTGTATTCTGGTGGATACCACCTGCGGCGCCGTGGTGAACGTCTGGAAAAGCGTGGAGAAGTACGCTCGTGATCGCTATACCAGTGTCATCCACGGTCGCTATAATCATGAGGAGACCCTCGCTACTTCCAGTCGCGCCGGCTCGCGATATCTGATTGTGCGCAATCTGGACGAAGCCAACTACGTCTGTAATTACATTCTGGGTCAGGGGCGTCGTGAGGAGTTCTTGCAGAAGTTTTCCAAAGGTGTCTCGGCCGACTTCGATCCGGATCAGGATCTCCAGTTTATCGGTGTCGCCAATCAGACCACTATGCTCTCCACCGAATCCATGGAAATCTCCGCGCTGTTGCGTGGGACATTCATCCGGAAATACGGTGAAGCTGATACAGCCAGGCGTTTTCGCATCTGTGATACGATCTGCAGCGCTACGCAGGATCGCCAGGATGCCGTCAACGCCATGATGCGGTCGCAGCCGGATGTGATGATCGTCATTGGCGGATATAATTCATCAAATACAACACACCTGGCGGAGATTTCATTGCGACAGTGCCCATCGTACCATATTGATGATGCGGCCTGCATGCTCAGCCGCAAGCAGATTCGGCATTTACCTATAAGCGCGAAAGAGGAAGTTATCCACGCGAACTGGTGGCCGAGCAAATCGCCGATCATTATTGGCGTTACCGCCGGTGCCAGTACGCCAAATAACAAAGTCGGCGACGCGGTAGTGCGTCTCTTCGAGTTAAACGAAACGGATATCTCTGATCTGATCGCCGAAGTCGCGGCGTTGGAGTCAACGTCGAACGACAAGTCAAATCGCGATGACGAAAAAAACTTTTGACCGCAAAGCCCCATTCGAGGTCAAGCCGCAAACAAAAGGCGTTGTTGACGGGGGGACAGGGGACAGGGGACAGGGGAGACGGGGGAGACGGGGGAGACGGGGGAGACGGGGGGACAGAGGGAAACAGCTTTGCCTAAAAAAGTTGCCAAAAAAATCTTCGCGGGACGCAAAGATTTTGGCGGTTAGTAGTACAGAGAAACTCATCAGATTCTCCTTCGGATATTATTCTATTCCGTTATATTCGCATTCAATTTCGTCTCCGTGTCCTCTGTGGCTTTGTGACGAACGGTTACATCAATAACGATAATGGTCAGGCTTGTACGGCCCTTCGATAGGTATGCCCAGGTATTCAGCCTGTTTCTTTGTCAGTTTAGTCAGTTTTGCGCCGAGCTTGCCCAAGTGCAGGCGCGCGACTTTCTCATCCAGAGTTTTAGGCAGAAAATAAACCTGGTTCTGATATGTGCCTTGGTCGCGGGTTTGCCAGAGTTCGATCTGGGCCATGACCTGATTAGAAAACGAATTGCTCATGACGAAGCTGGGGTGACCGTTCGCGCAACCCAGATTTACCAGCCGTCCTTCGGCCAGCACGATCAATCGCTTGCCGTTCGGCCAGATCCACTGATCTACCTGCGGCTTGATCTCAATCTTCTTCAGATTTTTATCGTTAGTCAAACTAGCAATATCAATCTCGATATCGAAGTGGCCGATGTTGCAAATAATGGCGTTGTCCTTCATCGCGTCCAAGTGTTCACGGCGAATGATGTCGCAGC
>JAZDLP010000196.1:0-8232 GCA_043801885.1 Planctomycetota bacterium
CTGAGCTCGTTTTTTAACAAAGTTCGGGGCAAAGGCAGGAAGCTGACGGAAGCCGACGTGCGCGAAGGCTTGCGCGCCGTCCGCATGTCGCTGTTGGAAGCCGACGTCGCTCTGCCGGTCGTTAAAGAGTTTAGCGAAAAAGTCACGATCAAAGCTATCAGCGTGGACGTGTTGACGTCCGTGGATCCTTCGCAACAAATCGTCAAAGTCGTTCACGATGAACTGATCGCTCTGATGGGTCCGGTGGACTCGCGAATCAACTTCAAGCCCGAAGGCCCGACTATTATTCTGATGGCCGGACTGCAAGGCTGTGGCAAGACCACCACTTGCGCCAAACTGGCTGTTTATCTGAAGAGCAAAGGGCGTCGGCCGTTGATGGTCGCCGCCGATTTGCAGCGCCCCGCAGCCATCGAACAGCTTAAAGTATTGGGTGAGCAGACCGAAACACCCGTCTACAGCGATACCACTCTTACGCCGTCAGATCTCTGTGTCCAGGCCATTGAATACGCCAAACAGAATGGGCGCGACACGATCATTTTTGATACCGCCGGACGATTACAAATAGACGAACCGCTGATGGACGAGTTGGCTGATATCCAGAAGCGGACCGGCCCCGACGAGCTGTTTCTGGTGGTGGATAGTCTTATTGGCCAGGATGCGGTGAACTCGGCGAAGACATTCAATGAAAAACTGCCGATTACCGGTGTGATCCTAACCAAGCTGGACGGCGATTCGCGTGGCGGCGCGGCACTTTCCGTCAAGCAGGTGACTGGCAAGCCAATCAAGTTTATCGGCGTCGGCGAGAAACTGGACCGCCTTGAAGAATTCCATCCCGAGCGCATGGCCACCCGCATCCTTGGGATGGGCGATATCGTCAGCCTGGTCGAGAAGGCGCAGGCCGTCATTGATAAAGAACAGGCCGCGCAGTTTCAAGAAAAAATAGCCAAGAACCGGCTGACTTTAGACGACTTTTTGAAGCAATTACGCATGGTCAAGAAGATGGGGTCGTTTAAGGACATGTTGGGCATGATCCCCGGCTTCGCTCAAATAAAGGAATTGGACGCCTCCGAAGAGCAATTGGGCAGCGTGGAAGCCGTCATTTGTTCAATGACGCCTGAAGAACGAGAGAACCCGCAGATTATCGGCGCCGGTCGCAAGAAACGCATTGCTGATGGTTCCGGCGTGGTGCTCAACGATGTCTCGCGGCTGCTGCGCGAATTTGAACGTGTCACGCAGATGCTTTCTACTTTCAGCAAAACGTCGAAGTTAGCGAATAAAATTATTCCTGGCATCAGCGGCGATCAGAACAAAATGATTAGCGCCGCCGAGAAGAAAGCCATCAAGAAGCGTCGCAAGCTGGAAAAGATGAACAAGAAGAGAAATCGTCGTTAAACTATTTCTATTAGAGAGTCAACAATCAGCGCTTCGAGAACTCGATGGGCTATACAGAATTTATCTCAAAGATCCCAAGAATGGATTCAAAGTGGGACGTCTTTAACTATGCTGGCGAAGCGTTTGATTCCCTGTTTGGATGTCAAAAACGGACGAGTAGTCAAGGGGGTCAACTTCCTGGGACTGCGCGACGCCGGCGATCCGGTGGAGATTGCCGCGCGCTACGACGCGCAGGGCGCGGACGAACTTTGCTTTTTGGATATCACCGCTAGTCATGAACAGCGGAGCACGCTGATTGACATAGTGAGTCGCACGGCTGAACGATGTTTCTGTCCGCTGACTGTCGGCGGCGGAGTGCGCACGATAGAAGACATGCGCGCTTTGTTGCGCGCGGGCGCCGACAAAATTTCTATTAACTCAGCCGCCGTGAAGGATCCCGAAACACTGTCGCGCGGCGCGCAAACCTTTGGCGCACAGTGCATCGTGCTGGCGATTGACGCCAAACGCGCGCAGACTCAAACGCTGAAGTGGCATGTGTACATTCACGGCGGACGGATTGACACCGGTCGTGATGTGATCGAGTGGGCGCGCGAGGGCGTCGCTCGCGGAGTGGGTGAAATTTTGCTGACCAGTATGGATGCGGACGGCACGCAGGCCGGTTATGATTTGAACCTGATCAGTAGTGTGGCGGCAGCGGTAACTGTGCCGGTAATCGCTTCGGGCGGTGCCGGAAATCTGGAGCATCTGTTTGAGGCGCTGACTACAGGCAAAGCAGACGCGGCGTTGGCGGCCAGCATCTTTCACTACGGAACGCACACTTTGCAACAGGCGAAAGAATTTTTGCGAAACAAAGGCGTGCCCGTCCGTTTGATTTGACGACTAATTTCTGCCGGAACAAGATAAAAGCGCGTTGATCAAAAGCGTTACGGAAGAGCGGTCATTTTTCGACAGATTTTAATACACGACTTAATTCAACCATATCATAAGGTTTACTAATACAAGCGGAAAAACCATGCTCATCATGTTTGCTTAATATAGCGTCATCAGAATAACCGCTTGAGACAATTAAACAGGCATTGGGGTCAAGTTGTCGAATAATCTTTGCCGCTTCTTTTCCGCCCATGCGACCAGGTATGGTCAGATCCATAATCACAATATCAAAAGGATTTTTTGCGACTAATGCAGCTTTGTATTTTTCAACAGCATCTTCACCATGATTAACACTCTCCATCTCATACCCTATCTCCTGCAACATGCTGCCTGTAACATCCCTAATCATCTCTTCATCATCCATTAAAAGAACGCGCTTGTTGCTTGATGGCGCATACGTCTTAAAATCAACAATCTTTTCGACTTCAACTTCTTTTCTACATCCTGGCACATAGAGCATGAATGTAGTTCCAATGCCAATTTTTGATGTTACTCCAACATGTCCGTTATGACCTTTTATTATAGAATAGACAATCGCCAGTCCCATGCCGGTGCCAGTGCTCTTTGTAGTAAAGAACGGATCGAAAATTTTTGAAAGCGTTTTGGCATCTATGCCACAACCAGTATCAGCAATTTTAATTCGCACATAATCTCCCGGCGCAAGCGGCAAAGAATCGGCGCTATTTATAAAACAGTTTTCAACTTCTATGCCAATTGTTCCGCCTTGCGGCATGGCGTCTATGGCATTGATAAGCAAATTGTGAATAACCTGTTGTATCTGTTCTTTATCTATTTCAATAGTTAATAGATCAGGCTGAAACTTTAATTTGCAAGACACACTTGCCCCGCTCATGACAAATGGTATATATTCCTCCAGAAATTTGCGTATTGATACCGGCGTCTTTACCGGAGCGCCGCCTTTAGTAAATGTCAAGAGTTGTTTGGCTAATTTTTTGGCCATATTAGACGCGACAAAACCTCGTTCTATTATTTCCTTATTCTTTTGATTATCTTTATTAGCTTTAAGCAAACTAAATGCGCCTATAATTGTCTGAAGATAGTTATTAAAATCATGAGCTATGCCGGCAGCCAGCGTTCCGACAGCCTCTAATTTTTGTGCTTTTATAAGAATTTGCTCGATCTTATATTGTTCTGTAACGTCATGATAAATATGAACTGTGCCAATTACTTTCCCATTATCCGCTTTTCTTACTCGCGCAGAGCCTTCAACAAGCACCTCCTCTTTCGTCTTGCTCATAAGCGCCATGCTGATTGTTCCAACCGCGTCCTCTTCCAAAACTCTTTTAGCGATTTGACGATAGTACTCATGCATATTTGGTTTAATAATATCAAAAGCGCTCATTTTTTTTACTTCATCTTCTGAATATCCAAGCAATTCCCGCCATCTTGGATTTACATACTGAAAATGATCTTCCAAGTCTAATGTCTGGATAAGGTCGTGCGCGTTTTCAACTACTAATCGATACCTTTCTTCGCTCTGTTTAATCTCTTCCAACATGCATACATGATCAAAAAAACCATGTGTGGCAAAATCTTCACTATGCGTCCGAATGGCAGGTTTTCCCTTGTCATAATTTTCGACGTGTTCACGGATACGCGAACGATGAGCCATAATAAAACGACAAGCTTCATCGCCCATGGCCTTGCACATAATTTCAGAGGCGACAAGCGGAATGCCAAAACTCTCTGAACACCATCCGGCAGAATATCCCGCATTCATTACACATGCGGGATATTGAGGAATCTTTCCTGATTTAATCCATGAATCGGATTCAAAAGAGAATGGATGGTCATAGAGAAGATAGTAAGTTTCATCCGGCTTGGCAGTTGGAGATGACAACGGACGAGATTCCGGGGAAATATCTACAAATGCCCATCCAGCATACGCGAAGTGTATGGGACCAGTAGAGAGTCGCGTCAAGGGTTCCGTTACTTGCATTTTATTATGAAAAATACGAGCGTCTGTCTTTCCAATTGTATAGGCGAGATCATAAAGGAGTCCACGAGCGGCAGTTACAGCGGTAGGATGTCCGCCTTCTTTGTAAAATTGAGTGGCAGCCTCGAAAAAATCCACCGACATGGATGAAGCGCGCACCAGAATATACCGAGAATCACTTATCTCAATAGTACCTGCCGATGGCGTTTCGCGCTTAGTTTCAAAATACTTGCGCACATACTGCTCTGCCTGGAGAAATAGCGGCTCTAATTGAGGCGGAACCTTGAATGTTTTTTTGTCCAAATCAATAACAATCCTTTCGTCGCCCCGTCAACAACGCCTTATGGCTGCGCCAAGTGAAACTTGGTCTGCGCCTGGTAGGCCGCCGCGGTCGAAAGCAGCGTCAGTTCATCAAAGTCCTTGCTCAGTAACTGCAGGCCAATGGGTAGTCCGCCGGAAGTGAAGCCGCAAGGAATAGACAAGCCTGGAATGGCGGCCAGATTCGCGGTGATCGTGAATATGTCAGATAGATACATCGCCAGCGGATCCTGGACTTTCTCGCCAATCTTGAACGCCGTTGTCGGCGTCGTCGGGCAGACGATCACATCCACCTGTTTGAACGCCGCGATAAAGTCGTTACGGATTAGCGTGCGCGCTTTTTGCGCGCGCAGGTAGTAGGCGTCGTAATAACCGGCGGAGAGCGTATATGTGCCCAACATGATGCGCCGTTTCACTTCCGCGCCAAAACCTTCCGCGCGCGACTTCGAATACAGGTCAATCAAGCCGACTTTTTCCTGAGCACGCCGGCCATAGCGCACTCCGTCGAAACGCGCCAGATTGGATGATGCTTCCGCAGTGGCGATGAGGTAGTACACCGCAATGCCGTAGTCGGTGTGCGGCAGCGAAATTTCCATTGTCTGCGCGCCAAGCGCCCGACAAGTGTCAATGGCCGCGCGCACAGCTTGATCCACTTCCGGATCAGTGCCCGGGATGAAGTACTCCTTCGGGATGCCGAACTTAACGCCTTTCAAATCCGTGGGCGCAGTCAATTGCGAAAGTTCTTTTGGCACAGGCAGGTCGGCACTGGTGGCGTCCAATTCATCTTTGCCGCTTATCACGGCGGTTAGCAACGCGCAGTCGGTCGCATTGCGCGCAAACGAACCGATCTGATCCAACGAGCTGGCGAACGCGATCAAGCCATAGCGTGAGACGCGCCCGTAAGTTGGCTTGAGTCCGCTGACGCCGCATAGCGACGCGGGCTGACGGACGGATCCGCCGGTATCAGAACCCAGCGCCAAAGGCACGATGCGCGCAGCCACCGCCGCAGCGCTACCACCGGATGAACCGCCTGTCACGCGCGACAAATCCCACGGATTGCGCGTGGTAAAAAAGGCCGAGTTTTCCGTCGAGCTGCCCATCGCAAATTCGTCAAGATTCAGCTTGCCCAGCGGAATGCCGCCTTCGTCCAGAATGCGTTGCACGGCCGTGGCGGTGTACGGCGAGACGTAGTTTTCCAAAATTTTCGACGAACAAGTCGTGCGCGCGCCGTTCAGGCAAAGATTATCTTTAATGCCTACCGGCACACCAGCCAGTCGGCCGACTTTTTTGCCGGCGGCAACGTTGTCGTCCACCTGCTTCGCGCAGGCCAGCGCAAACTCATCAAGAATGGTCACAAACGCCTTGAGCGTCGGGTCCAGCGCATGAGCGCGTTCGAGCGCGGCTTGAGCGATCTCCACAGCGCTGAATTGCTTCGAGCGAACGGCAGCGGCGATCTGGCCGGCAGTCAGTTCAGTGTATTGTTTCTGGTCCACGCGCATCTTTCTCCAAAGTTGTATGGTAAAGGAGCGACGGAGATGAGCAAGGGCAAGCGTTACACAGTTGTAAAAAATGTAACCGTTCACGGCTTTAAAAGTAGCGCAGGCATCTTGCCTGCTCGCCAGTGCAGGCAAGGATGCCTGCGCTACAGCGGCTTGACAGGTCTCTGTGCATGTCAGCAGATATGCGCCGTGAACGGCTGCCAAAAAATATAGTTTCTCATCGTTTTCTAGAGTTTTTCTAGTATGCTTTGAGCGTGTTCAATGGCGTGGTTTGCTCGATTAGGGGAATCATTGTGGCAAAATTAATGTTTAAAAGCGGTCCTTACACGGGAAAAGCCTTGACGCTATTCGCGGGCAAAACAATTACCATGGGCCGCAATCGTGATGTGGAACTACCGTTGCCTGACCTAAAACTTTCGCGACGTCATTGTCAGGTTTTCTACGACGGCCAGTACGTTCGACTCAAAGATTTGGGCAGCACCAACGGAACATTTCTCAACGGTGCGAGATTGTCCGCTAATATTGATACTGATTTGAAGGCATTTGATCGGATAATGATGGGCGCTATTGAAATCGAAATTCTGGACGTCGAGCCGATAGATAAGTTCAAGGCCATTTCGGAGACAGATAAGCTGCCGGGCTCCGCGCATATAGTCGTCAAATCCGACGCCGAACCGGCGCCATCCATCCCCGCATTGAATTTCGATGATATGCCTAACGTAGAGATCGCCACGACCAGCGCCGGTAGTGGATTTCTAATTCCAAATGCATCATCTGATGTCGCGCCCACACAGTATGCCGATCCATTCCAAGCCGCGCTGGCGGAACTGAGCCTGCCGCTGCCGCCTGAACCGCCGCCGCTGTCTTACGCCACAGCCAAATCCAGAATCAACTTCTGCGACAACTGTAATGCCAGCATTCCGCAGTTGGATTATGATCTGGGCAACGCCAAAGAGATCAACGGTAAACTGTGCTGCAAGCACTGCCTGGCGCAAGCCGCGACTCAGCATGTCCAGAACATTTCACCGTCGGCAATCAAGGCCGCTGCGCCTGCTCTGGCATCGCCCAAGGTCGTCAACCTGAACGATGAACTGGAAGAGATTATCTAGCAGCCCGTTGAAAACTGAAGAATGAATCTATCAGATAAAGACTCCTTTGGTCTGGAGACGTCCGCGCCGAACGCGCTCAATTACTGGCGCGAGACCCGGCAACCAATTTATTCCGCGGCGCTGATCCTGCCGTTTGTCGTGGTGTATGAAGTCGGCATTCTGTTGTTGCGCTCGGAACTGATTAACGGTGGCGATGCGATTGTGCGCACATTGTTCGGCCGATTTTTCAATCTGGTCGGCGTGAACTTCAATTTCGTCTCGCTGGCGGTCATGATCACTTTTTTTCTGATCTGGCAGATTGTGAAAAAAGGCGTCTGGCGCATCCGATTGTCGCTGTTAGCGATGAGTTTTTTCGAGAGTCTCTTGTACGCGGTCGTGTTGTTTATGCTGTTAGGTTATCTGGTGCAGTACCTGCCACGCAGCAACGCCATGACTGCGCCGACGCGCGCGATTTGCGCGAGTGAAAATCTGACGCGACCTGCTACTATCGTACCTCTGGCGTCCCTCCTGCCTCTCGCACATGAGAAGCCGGGACTGCAGGATTTTGTGCTCTACTGCGGCGCCGGCGTATACGAGGAATTAGTGTTTCGTGTTATGCTGCTAGGGCTGTTACTGCTGGTGTTCACACGTTTATTTCACATGGAACATGCTTACGGAGCGGTATGGGCGGTGATTGTTGGAGCGTTGATTTTTGCGGCGTTCCACCATATCGGAGGCGAGGCATTTACGCTCGGACGGTTTTTGCAGCGGAGTTTTGCCGGTCTGTACTTCGCGGCGATCTATTTAAATCGTTCATTTGGAATAGCCGTCGCCAGCCATGCGTTCTACGATATTTTAATTGGGCTGAATCATTGGCGGTAGCAAGGAATTTTAGATTTTAGATTTTTGGTAACCGTTCACCCTATACGTCAGATGTGTAAGAAAGGGGATAAGGAGATAATGGGGATGTGGAGATAATGGAATATCCAGAAAACTTGGTTACTGAGAGAATAATTCAATGTATCATCAAGGTACATCAGACGCTTGG
>JAZDLP010000200.1:0-2115 GCA_043801885.1 Planctomycetota bacterium
GCTATAGACTCGCTTTTAGAGTTCTTTATCTGTGTCTATCTGTGTTTATCTGTGGATTTTCTGGCATGGCTTGATGGGACTGATCGGTTACCCATTTTCTTCTTTGGCACGCACTTTCTGCAGGTGTTCGATATCGGCGATCAGCGCCAAGGCACTGGGGTAACGATCTTGTGGTTCTTTCTGCATGCACTTCATTATGATCTTCTCGGTGCCGCGCGAGATATTTTGGTTTATCTCACAGACACTGGGGACGGGATCGGTAAGGTGGCGGATCATAATCACCGCGGCAGTTGGACCGTCGAAAGGCGTTTGGCCGGTGAGCAAATGGAAGAGCGAGGCGCCCAGCGAGTAAATATCGGTGGCGGGAGTCAGGTTTGGCAGACCGCGCACTTGTTCGGGCGAAATATAGAAAGGCGTACCGGCAGTCTGATCGGCGACGTCGTCGGTGCCGCCTTTAGCCGAACGCGCCAAACCCAGATCGGCCAGTTTCACGATCCGCCGATTCTTATCCAGCAGAATATTGTCCGGCTTCACGTCGCGGTGCAGCAGATTATGCTGATGCGCATGCTGAAGCGCCAGCGCAATCTGGCGAGTATATTCCAGAGCGGTCTTCTCATCCAACCGGCCATTATGGTGATGTATGTATTGTCCCAATGACTCGCCATCCACATATTCCATCGCGAAATAGCAGTAGCCGTCGGCTGAGCCGACGTCAATGCCGGAGACAATGTGCGGATGGTTGAGCTGGGCGACAGCGCGAGCTTCGCGCACGAAACGTTCGCGGAAATCTTTGTTCTTCGCCATCTTTGGCGAGAGTATCTTTAGCGCGATGATGCGATCCATGAACACCTGCTGCGCCTTGAAGACTGCGCCCATGCCGCCTTCGCCCAGTTTCGAGAGCAGTTTGTAGGCGCCGATGCGTGTAGTTTTGCTGACTGTCTGCTGCTTGATGACCTGTTGAAATTGATCGGGAGTCAGATAGCCTTTTTTTATCAGGATTTCGCCGAGTCGCTTGCGCAGGCCAACCTTGGCGACTGTAGCTTGCACCTTTATGGCTTCTTCCAGTTGCGAAGGCGTGATAAAGCCCAACTTGATGGCGACCTTGCCGAAACTTGCCGTCTCGGTGGTCGGAATTTTAGAGTTAGTTGTCGGCTGTGCCATGACTGCTTCTGCGACTCCGTACTGCGCGATACTTCGCGCGAGTAAAACTCCAGTTTCTGACCCGGAAGAACATCAATCAAGTTCATCTGTCACTATAGAGCGATGACGAAGTAACGGCCCGGCGAAACGCTTTGTTATCTAGTGAATCTGCTTCTTCTAAAAATAGTGATTGCTGAATATTTTGCAATCTTTTTTTGCGGCTTCGAAGTATTTTTTTCTATTTCTGAGCCAATAAACCTTCGGTTCATTTCAAGAGATGCAACACCTATTGAACCAACACCCATAAAAGAATCTAAAACAACATCATCTTCGCTTGAAGCTATTTTTATTAAATGCTTTAGTCGGACAAGCTCCATTGTCATTTTTTTTTGAAAATCATTTGACAATCGACGCGCCGTATAATACTTTCACCAGCGAATGAATAAGTTGCCGTGATTTTTTTAATTGGTATCAATTATTTTCGGAGGACGTGTGATGAATTTGCGATATGTTGAATACGTCGGATATGTCAGATTTAGCCGACTAATAGCGGCAACATTGGCGTTGGGCGTGTTAAGTTGCCTCGCGCCTGCGGCTCAAGCTGCGGAACGCTACTGGGTCGGTGCGGGTACGGGGGGGGGGGGGGTAAGTAACTGGAGCGACAGCGCAAACTGGTCAGATGCTTCTGGCGGCGCTGGCGGATCTACAATTCCTCAGAACGACGACAAAGTTTTTTTCGATGGCGGCGGCATCGGCAACTGCATCATTAATACTACAACGTCCGTACCGCAGGCGTCCCACCTGCCTCTCGATAGTAACGTGACCGTGAAGCGTATCGAAATATCAGCAAATTATCCCGGCGTCGTTATTCAAGGCGCCGGCATCACAGTGACAACCGGCTCAATGTTCATCGCCAGTACTTTTCGATTAGGCGTAAACAGCAAATTACAACTCACCGATACCGGCACGCCGCTC
>JAZDLP010000247.1:0-7837 GCA_043801885.1 Planctomycetota bacterium
TCGGATGAGCCGTTTTTTATACTTCTCTTGCAGCCCATGCCTAATAAACTTATCGTAATCCAACAAAATAGTCACAAGCAAGATCATCCCACTTGTCGGTTTGAGGCGTAGCTTCGCTGGACGGTTACGTAGAAAGAATAATCTGTTAGTTTCTTTGTGCCTTTGTGTCTTTGTGGTTAATTTAGTTCAATGCAATAACACCAAAGTTTCACCACGAAGGCACAAAGACACAAAGAAGAACAGATTTGAAAAGTAGTTATTGAGTCCAGTTTATCTAAAGTTAAGTGCGTTATAAGCAGCACAAATCTACATTAGAAACACTGGACTCAATAGAAACGGTACGGTCGTTATACTACTATTTATGAGGCTCAAACAGTGACTGTAACACGCGACAGTGACCGCTCGATCTGGCGTCGGTTGTTCGGCAATCCGCGTTTGATCATCGCCTTGATGGTGATTGTGTTGATGATCGGCATGGCGCTGTCTGCCAATCTGCTGGCGCCTTACAGCTATAAGGAACAGGCGCGTGGCAGCGAGTTGCTCTCCCCAGTGGCGAGCTTCTGGTTCGGTACGGATTTTCTGGGCCGCGACGTCTTGTCGCGTGTGATGTACGGCGCGCAGATTTCCATGCTGGTCGGCATCGCCGCGACCGCAGTCGCGCTGGTCATCGGCGTGACAGTCGGCCTGGTCTCCGGCTTCTTCGGCGGAAGCATTGACGCGCTACTGATGCGCCTGACCGACACCATCGCCGCATTTCCCAGCCTGTTGCTGGCCATAGCTATCACAGCATTATATGATCGCCCTTCGATGGGGATTGTCTACTTTGCGCTGGGAGTTGTGGGTTGGACCGGTATGGCTCGAATCGTGCGCGCGGAAGTACTGAGCATCAAGACGCTGGATTATGTCACTGCCGCGCAGGCGCTGGGGGTAGGCAGCGGGCGCATTATATTTCGACACATCCTGCCAAATTGTCTCTCGCCCATCATCATTATCACGACACTGGCCATCGGCGGCAACATTCTGGGCGAAGCAGGTTTGTCCTTCCTGGGCTTGGGCGTACAAGACCCATTCCCTAGTTGGGGCGGCATGCTTGCCGACGCTCGCAGTTATTTCCACGCCTATTGGTGGGTGGCCGTCTTCCCTGGCCTGGCGATAGTGCTGACTGTGCTATCATTCAATCTGCTTGGTGACGGACTACGCGACGCGCTTGATCCGCGTCAATCAATGCTAAAATAAGAATAATTTTAGAGTTTTATTTACATTATTCCGCTGGTATGATATATTGTAATACCGGAGGTGAACGATTATGCGCGCCGCAAAAGTAGCTATAACTCTGAGAGAAGATATTCTCGATAAACTCGATAGTCTTGTGAAATCAAAGGTATTTCTAAATAGAAGCAAAGCAGTACAGGAAGCGATAGAAGAAAAATTGGCCAGACTGAATCGCAGCCGATTGGCTCGTGAATGCGGCAAGTTAGATCCAAAGCATGAAAAAGCATTTGCTGAAGAAGGCTTATCTGCGGAAAGAAACGAGAATCTCCACAGAAACGCTTGACCATATCATTGAAGGACTCAATGAAATCATAGGAGGCTAACGGACGCGCTATGCTGTGCGCGGTTAGGCGCAGCCAGTCGTTAGCCGGTCAAATCAGTTGCGGCGGCATAACCCTCGCTACCGATCAACTTGACGAATAAGCAAGGCGTATCCGTTTTGATATCCAAGTGGCCGGCCTTTTTTGTGCCGATGGTCAATATCTGCGATTCAGGCGGCCCGACCGGCGCGACGATGCTGCCGTCTTCGGCCAGTTGGTTGATCAACGACTGCGGAATACGAGGACAGGCTGCGGTGACTATTATGCGATTGTATGGCGCATGTTCCAGCCAGCCGTGCGAACCGTCACCGAGATGAAAACGAATGTTGGTAAAGCCCAATCCCAGCAACCGGTCTTCCGCGGTCGTGGCCAGATACTCGATGCGTTCGACAGTGTAAACATCTTTGGCCAGGCAGGCCAGAATGCCCGTCTGATAGCCGGATCCAGTGCCGATCTCCAATACGCGTTCGACGCCGGTCAGTTGCAAGGCTTGAGTCATCAACCCGACCATGTAAGGCTGCGACAGAGTCTGACCGTGGCTGAGGATCAGAGCGTGATCTTCGTAGGCGCGAGAGCGTTCCAGCGTGGAGACGAAATGAATGCGGTCTACGCGGCGAAAAGCATCCAGCACACGCGCGTCATTAATCCCGCGCTCCTGGATATCGAACCGGATCATCTCGTCGAGTGTTTCAGTCATAGTTGCGGCTTCATCGTTTATCCACCTGACAGTTACAGCGCCAGAGCAGGTGGATAAAACGCAGTGTATCTCTGAGTGGCTTGATATTGCTGTTGCGAACGCTGAAATAAATGGTCTGAATCTGCACCTGACGCAGACGCACGCCGCTGCGGCCGGCTTTGATCAGTATCTCTGATTCCAAATCAAAACGGCAACTATCCAGTCGCACTGCCTGCCAGAATGCCAGACTTATCAGCCTGAACCCGCACTGCGTATCGGCAATCGTTTGGCCGACTGTGCGACTGATGGCCCAGGAGGTGAATCGGTTGGTGATACGGCGAATACATGGCATATTGCTCGTATCGTTCATCCGGTTGCCTAATACGAGATCGCAATCGCCCTGATCGTAAGCTTTAATGAATAGTGGAATCTCGGCGCAGGCATGCTGTCCGTCTCCGTCCAGTGTAATCGCGGCGGCCAGACCGCGTTGAGCCGCGATTTGGAAACCCGTCTTCAGCGCTACGCCTTTACCCATGTTTCGAGCATGATGAATTACCAGCGCGCCAGACGACTCCGCTTCCGCGCTCGTGCCGTCGGTCGAGCCATCGTCCACTACGATGACCTGTTCCACGTAAACTTGCGCCGTGCGGATAATTCGTCCGATAGCCGGAGCTTCGTTATAGCAGGGAATGATAACGCAGATATCGCGCCGCGGTTCAGCTTGAAGACTCATTCACGATTCCCCGGTTCTGCGCTGGCTATCGCCAAGTCGCTTGATTCTCGACCCGCGGAGACGCTGACTGGTTGCGTATCTTGATCGAGAGCCGTCGTAGCGGACGATTCATTCCAGAATCTAAAAAATGTGGCCCACTGCGAAGGATCGGCGCGCAGACGAGTTTCGAAACAATTTGCCCAAGCCTGCGCCATGGCTGTTAGACGTTCGTGGCGCGAGCCTGTCTGTGGCACAGGAATCGGCGCGCCAATCTCCAGAGTGTAATTGTAGTTAAAGCGCCGACACACAAACGTCGGCAGCAACGCCGCGCCGGAGACCAACGCAATCCGCCAAGGTCCTTGCGGCAGGTATGTCCGCCGACCGCATAATTGCACCTGGACGACCGGCCCGCCAGTGGTGCGATCTCCCAGAATGGCTACCGTCCGATTCTGCCGCAGCGCCTTTATCGCGGCGGTGGCGCCGTGACGGCTATGCACGACTTGAATTCCAGATGCCTCACGCTGCTTGACGAACAATTCGTTTATCTTCGGCTCGCCGTGCATCTGCACAATGGCCACGATGGGATAGTTTAGATGCGCCACCACGGTCGCGCCCAGTTCCCAATTGGAATAGTGACCGGAACAGAATAACGCTCCGCGGCCCTGGGCTAACGCCGCATCGAGATGCTCGCGTCCCCGCACCACCACATGCTGATCAATGAATCGGGGACCAAATTGCCGATGTCCAAAAAACTCGCAGAGATACATTCCGAAAGAACGAAACACCCAACGACTTTCGCGCCGCACATTCGCTTCCGGCGCGTCCGATCCCAAAATAATTCGCACATTGTCTTTAACGATCCGGCGAGCCTGATAATCCAACAGATAATTCAAATCGGCAACTCGATACGCAATCTGATACTGGCACTCGCGTGGCAAGACGGAGGCCAACCCGATAATCGCTTTATACATCGAATACTTGAGCATCAAATTTGCCAATCCCTCGCAGTAGATATTAAAAGGGTAATCGCGCCAAAGAGCAAGCGGAAGGATTTTATGCCATGATGCGGCGCCACAAACGCGCCAGTGACCACTTACAAGAATCCAAAAGTCAAGAAGTTTGTTGACGCCGCGACAGAACTGGTTAAGGATAAATTGGTTATTGAGCAGAAAAAGCGAAGCGTTCATCGTTTCTCGGTTTTCCGCTAGGGCTGAAAAAAGGTCGCAGGCAGAATGTCTGCGACATAACGCGGGCAATATGGGAGTGAAAGGAGGCGGGTTGTGGCGAATTTTAATAAAGTGATGTTGATGGGCAATCTGACGCGCGATGTGGAGATGCGTTACACGCCATCGGGTATAGCATTGGCTCGACTGGGCTTGGCGGTTAATCGCAAATACCGCGACTCCAAAACCAACGAATTGCGTGAAGAGGTTACCTTTGTGGATATTGACGTGTGGGGCAAACAGGCGGAGACGGCCAATCAGTATCTGAGCAAGGGGCAGGCAATTTTCATCGAAGGTCGGCTCAAGTTTGATCAGTGGGACGATAAGCAAACCGGCCAGAAGCGTTCAAAGTTACTGGTGGTGGCCGAACGTTTTCAGTTCATAGGCGCTCGACCGGATGGCAGCGGCGCCAAACGTCCGCCTTCAAGCGCCAGTCCGCAACAAACGCCGTCATCGCCCCCGCCTCAAACCAGTTCCGAGGCTCTTGACGTTGGGCCGGAAGATTTAAATATTCCGGAAGAGACGATCCCATTCTAGTATACTGTGCGCGGGTTAGATTTTTGGTTTCGTAGCACGAGCATCTCGCTCGTGGTACATGGGTATTTTGAATTGGAGAAAAGCTGTGGCTAAACGCGAATATCAGGGAAAAGAAGATCGTGAAGGTAATTACCACGGACGACACGTGGCTTGTCGTTTCATGAAAGACGGGAAATGCCAGGTGGACTATAAGAATACGCACAGGCTGATGAAACTGATTACTCCGCAGGGAAAACTATTTTCCCGCAAGCGATCAGGCGCCTGCGCATATTGTCAGCACCGAATTCAGACGGCAGTCAAGCGTGCGCGTATCATGGCCCTGCTGCCGTTTGTAGGACGTTGAGGCGCGTAAAGAAAAGCGGAACATAAGAGTAATGATGCGGGCAATTTTTGCCGATAATTTTTTACTACGGAGAACACCATGAAGGTCATTTTGCGGGACGATATTGATAAAGTTGGCAAACTCGGTGAAGTCATTGAAGTACGCGACGGCTACGCGCGTAATTATCTATTGCCGCGTCAGAAAGCGTATCTCTGCACGCCTGACTCTGAGAAACAAATTGAAGCTGAACGGAAGCGGCGACTAATTCGGCAGCAGAAGAAAGTCGATGAGTTGCGATCAGTCGCAGAAATACTCAACGGCCGATCTGTAACTATTTCCGCCAAGGCTCAAGAAGAGAAACTCTATGGATCAGTGGGCCCCGACGAAATCGTCGCGGCGATTTTGGCGGAGCATAAAATCAACTTACCCGTTAGCGCGGTGGCTATTGAAGCTCCTTTCAAAACATTGGGCACGCCGGATGTTACGTTGAAACTGGCCCCGAACATTGAAGCGGTGATTAAGGTTTGGATTGTGTCGGAGCTGTAGCGACCAGGCTGTACCAAAAAAGCGGCATGGTTCCAATCAGGGTTACATACGGTTCACCGCAGATGCGCAGAGAAAAAACGAAATAAAAGAACTGAACTTATTGTCCTTAACTATAAAAAACTCTGCGTCTCTGCGATGAATCGCACTTCGTTAGAAAAGTGTTACCCTGCATCTGGCATATTTGAAAAGTAGACGTTAAAATTGTAGTACAGTGTCGAAAGGGGTCGGCGACGGTGGCAGATCGTGTGTCTGATCATAATTACGCGCAGAATTCGTCCGTCGCCGCCACGGATAAGCTGCTGGAGAAAATCCTGCCTTATGACGAAGCTTCGGAATGCGGCGTTCTGGGTTCGATGTTGATTGATTCGCACGCCGCCGATATCGCTATTGAAGAACTGAAAGTCGAAGATTTTTATCTGCCTCGACACCGTATGCTCTTCGCGTTTTTCTCTGAACTGTTCGCGAAACAGGAGAGTTTGGACGAGTTGTACGTGGTCAGCGAACTGACTCGCCGTGGACAGTTGGAAGTGGCAGGCGGCAAAGAAGCTATCGGGCGCATAATCCTGGCGCCGTCCAGCGCCGCCAATATTGAAGCTTACTGCAAAGTCGTCCGTGATCACGCTGTGCAGCGCGAGTTGATTGAGAGCGCAGGCAAGATTCTGCAATTGACGCAGCAGCCGGGCGCGACCGACATCGAAGATTTGATTGATAATGCCGAAAAACTGATCTACGACATCGCCGACAAACGCGCCTCCAACGACGCCGTCAATATGCTGTTTCTGATGCAGCATACACTGGCGGAGGCCGAACATGCGGTTACGGCGCGGCGTGAAGGACGTGAACCCGAATCGCCGGCTATTTCGACCCATTACGCCGATCTTGACAGACTGTTATCTGGCGGGCTGTGGCCAGGCGAACTGATCGTAATCGCAGGTCGGCCCAGTATGGGTAAGACAACTTTCGCCATCAACATCGTTCGTAACGTGGCGGTGGGCAATGAAGTCCGAATTAAACCGGCGGCCATTTTCAGTTTAGAGATGCCGCGTGAGCAAGTAGCTAAGAATATTTTGTGCGCCGAAGCCGAGCTGGACAGCCAGAAAATGCGACGCTACGAATTTAACGAAGAAGAGTTTGAGTGTCTGAAGTCGGCCAACAAGGCGCTGGAGCAGGCTCCGATATATATTGACGATTCGTCCGGCATAAGTCTCAGCCAGTTACGCGCGCGTTGTCGGCGTCTGCGCCATCGTCATCAAATTCGATTGGTGGTTGTGGACTACATGCAATTGATGCGCGGCACGTCCTTGTCACGACGCGAAAGTCGCGAACAAGAAGTAGCCGAGATTTCACGCGGATTGAAAGCTCTCGCTCGCGATTTGGAGATACCAGTGATTGTTGTCTCTCAGCTCAATCGTAGCGCCGAACGTCGTGAGAATGACGACAAGCGCCCGCAATTGACCGATCTGCGCGAATCAGGCGCGATTGAGCAGGACGCGGACGTGGTTATTATGCTATACCGACCCGAGTATTACGATCTGACTCAAAATGCGAACAGCAAGAATATCGGCGAAGCGTTAGTATTGAAAAATCGTAACGGTCCGGTGGGTCAGATAAAGCTGACATTTCGCAAAGATATTCTGAGGTTCGACAGTTATACTCCAGAAGACCATATAGCAGCGGGGGCTTGAGATCATTTGCGTTTGAATCATCTTATCTTGATTGACTCGCGTATCGCGAACGCCTTCGGCAACAGACTGCCGCGTGTCTTGTCGACTTTACTGATTATCACATTATCGGTCGTTGCTCTTCAGATCGCTTCGCCACTCTGGGCCGGTGAACCCGCCACGCCCGAAGAATCAAAGATCGCCGAAGGCGCTGAAGGCCAGACCGTCCAGGAGATTGATATTCGCGGTCTAAGCCGTGTAGATGAAGGCACGCTACTACGCTTGATTCGTACTCGTAAAGGCCGCCCTCTCGACGGTAAAACCTGGGCCGAAGACTGGCGCCGTTTAGAACAGTCCGGTTACTTCTTGGACGTGCGCACCAGCGAACCGATAATCTGGCCGGGCGGTGTCAAGCTGGTTATTGATCTGATTGAAAAAGCATCTATCAGTAAAGTCGAATTTCGCAGCAATAAGTCCGTCAGTGCCAGCAAGTTGCTAGGCGTGATTAAATCCTACGAAGGCGGGCGCTACGACAAGGGACAGGTGCATCTGGACAAGGTCGCCATTG
>JAZDLP010000272.1:0-3963 GCA_043801885.1 Planctomycetota bacterium
CGCTCCGTCCATCGAAGTGAAGAGCGTGGTTCACGGCGTCATTCGTGGTCTGAACCCCGCTGAAAAGTTGGAAGCTCATGCGCAGTTCCAGTTAAACTTGAAAGGTCGGGAATTCTGGAACGAATTTGCGCCAATCCTTAACCTATTCGGCTTTAAACGCCCAATCCAGGAGACGCTGAATCTAACCATCACCATTGACGGCAAAGACGATCTGGTCAGCGTCGCGGCCAAAGGTACCGCTACGCGACAATGGGGCGCCAGTCCGTCACCCGTCGAACTGTTGGCATTGGTGGACTACGACGCCAAGCTCGCCCGCTCCCGCGCTCAAAACTCGCCACCCTATCTGGCTCTAATCCTGCATGTAGCCGCCATCAAAGGCAAACCATTGAATGTGCGTGTCAAGGCCGACTGTAGCCGCAGTGACAAGACCGAGACCATCGTTCTGGAAGGTCATGGCTACGACCGCGACCGTGCGATCCCGTTGCTGATCAATTCGGATATTGCCACTCTGCGAGAACGTTTCCAGCCTTACATCCAGAGCTACTTGCAAAATATTGATGGCGGCGAATCGCGCCCAAACGGGTGGCTGGCCTTCTTCCGAGACACACAGTTAGTCGGCGAACTCAAACAGTCCGGACGGATTACGCTGGAACGAAGACTGGATCGCCAAAGTCATGAAGAAGATAAAATTCAATTTGATCTAACCATCTCCGGCAAAGATCTCAAAGTTGATCTTCCTTTGGGCAATGTAAAGAGATCAGACGATAAAGTTGAAAAGATTCGCTTCGTCTGGGACGAACCTGCACCGACTTTCCGGCTGAAAGGCGCTTACGGCCAGCGCTTGAGCGCGAACAAGGAAGAGCCTAGCAAAGCGCGGTTAAATATCGAAAAACTGGACATCAAAGGCCGACTGGGCGAGTTCTATCTGGACCTGGCCGACTTGGATCTATTCAAACTGGCCAATCTGCGCAACCTGCCCAACCAGAGCTGGCCTGATGTGCTCAGCCGCCTGACCATAACCGGCCAGATTAATCCACCGGCTTACGACTTTCTGCGTGCGTTGCGCGTGTTATCGCCTGATCATCCCATCTCCGGCACACTCGCGCTGCAGATCGCGTTCGACCGCGAGAAAGACACGTTGGACTTGCAGAAATTCGTCTTCCGCCAAACTGATCCCAAACGCGAATTCTTCTTGCTGAATCTGGACGTTAACGGGTCATTGACGCATCTGCGTAATTTGGCGGCGCGGCTGGCGCCTGTCCGCGAGAACGCGCCGGCCGTCAGCGAGAACTTCCTCACGTTGCTGCAGGAAGGCGGCACGGCGGAGCTGCTGGATTACTTGGGCGAAAATATCTCCATCAACGCGCTGCAGATCGAAACCGGCCCGCTGACGCAATGGTTGACTAAAAATTACAAACCGCGAGCGTCGGGTCGCCAACCGTCTGACATTCTCGCCAAAATGTTCAACAAAGACTGGCAGCCCGAAGGCACTTGGAAAGCATATGGCATCAAACTGACGCGCAACGATCCAAAGATTCGCCGCTGGAGTCTAATCGGCGCTTTATTACGCACAGATCTGACCTGTTTCGGTCCGGCCACCTTGGCCGTCGCCACTCGCCCACCGGTCTTCACGTTTACTCACGACTGGCGTCTGGCGATGGGACTGGCCGTCGCCGCGGACAACAGTGTGGCTCTGGACGGCGATATTATTCTCGACGACGCCTACCTCGAAGCATGGCTGCCGCAGTTTGAATACAAGTACCTCAAACCGGCCAGAGAAGCTTGTAAATTGGAACTCAGCGAAGTCCGTTACTCGCATGGCAGCCTGGCTCAAATCGGCAAACTCAAACTCTCCGGCAAACCGTTGAGTATTGAGATGAAAGATTTTGAGATGCGGGATTTTGGCGTCGAAATAGCCGTGCCCACACGCGGCAATTACTCCATCGGTGAACTGCTAATCGGCGGCGGACCGCTGCCTTGTGCGGCCATCGTTCACAAATATGAGCCGCTTGCGGACGCCATGAACGTAAATCTGCGCATCCCAAAACTTGATTTGCCCTACCTGGCCAGGTTGGCGAAGCTGACAAAATCGCCGAATGATCTGGAAGTAAAAGGTTCGCTTAACGACGTTAACGTAATCTACAAAGGCAGTATCCTCGCCGCTCTGGCCATGTTCGAGCCCGATCCCGCGCGCCTGTCGGTCCGGTTTCCAAAAGTGGAATCATCAGACCCGCGACTGCTTGGCCTAAACCCCGATACCGACCGATTGGAATTCGACGCGCAGTTGGACGGCGTCAGTCTGACCTCCGGCCCAGCCAATAACCGCATGAGCACAATTCAACTCGGCGGGCAATTGCGCCTGACTACGCGCGATCTGACTTGGAATGAATTGGCCGCCGACATAAATCTGCACCGCTTGAAATCCCGTCACATCTTTAGCGCGCCGACGCTGCATATCAATTCGACTGATGCCAAACTGAATCTCCTGCGTGCGTTCAAAGCACCGGGCATGCCGGTGAACATTAACTCGCAGATTTTGTTCTCGACACCGTTGGATTCCGGCATGGTTCTGGCTAGTCTGAACGAACTGTTGGGAAAGTTAGGCGCCACGGAATCTCACGCCGCGCCCGTCGGAAAACAGTTAACGCCCTTTGAAAAACTCTGTGTCAGTGGCAGCTTTGAAACGCCCGCGCTGGAGCTTGGCGGCGCAACGCTCGTTGCTCTATCAGCGAAGGATTGCAGCCTCAAAGGTCTCAAGATCAGCGTCCCGGCGATCACCACGGAGATATTCGGCGGCAAGCTCACCATTAGCGATGCGGAATATGACCTCTCCAAAGCGCGTTGCGTCCAAGTGGACGGCCAGCCGGTATTACGCGGCATTCAGCATACGCAGCGCATAGAACTCCGTAAAGTTGAAGCGCCGCTGTTGCTGACCGGCGCCAATTTAGAGAAGAAAGGCTACACTCTCGTCGGATGTCTGGATGCGTTCGGTAATCTGAAGGGCACGGATTTCGTCGGCGCTGATCGCTTGTCCTGGGAAGGCGCGCTGAAATTTAATCTCTCGAATTTCTCCATTCAACCGCCGCGCCAGAAAGATCATCAGAATAATCTCGCGCCCTGGGCGACGTCTTTTACGGCTTTGGACGACCAGTTCTGTCGCGCCATTGTTCAAATCGTTGGCAACGATACGCTGAATGTCGCTGAGCTTGGCGAGAACATGCAGCTCGATACGTCACAGCGCAACCTCAACAGTCTGCTGCTGACATTGCAAGTGTACTTGAGCAAGACATTCGGTGTTGAGAACGAGCGCTTGGAGTTCGAGCCGATTGCGCCGATTGTCGCCATGCGCGCGGGTTTTGCCGTGTTCGAGCCGATCACGCTGATCGGCAAAGGCGGCAGCGCCGACCTTGAATTGCAGATTCGCAATTTGAAGCTCAATCTGACGTCCAACACGCTCGCCGATGACAGTGGCGAAGGCGTGACCATCTACCCGACGGCAATTCCCGCCTCCGCCAAGAAAGCGCTGTGTCTGAATAAGTGGCCGGCGGGTCCGCAGGGCGATTTCCTGAACAGCGTGGAAAAAGGCAAACTTCCGTTGCGTATTTTTGGCCGACTGACCACGCCAATCATTAAACTGCCTTGGACCGAACTGCGCAGTCTGGGCCGCCGCGCGTTGTTCGATACAGATAAGATCGGCAACGTCGAAACTCTTGATCGAGCGCGCAGATACCTTCTGCGTATCTGGAGCGCGAATCTTGATTCCGCCGCCGCTGTGGCTGATCGCACCGGCGTCGGTCTGCCCGGCACGATCAGCGCTCGCGACCAGAATGAGACCGTAATGGATGGAGTCGCTAATTTACCGCAGAGTCTGAAAAGTTTGATTTCCCAAAAAGCAAAAGAAACCGCGCTTACACCACGCGAACCGCTGGACCAAATGCTCTGTTTTGAATTAAATACATCAAA
>JAZDLP010000287.1:0-2976 GCA_043801885.1 Planctomycetota bacterium
CTGTTACGGCTCCCACGCGAGCGGTTGCGGCACCTCCTCCGCCCCAGGCCACTTTCACCACTATGCCGGGCGCTGTATCTGTCCCGAAGTACGCATAGCCGTTGGCCGCGTCTATGGCCGCGCTATAAAGACGGTTTTCCCCTGCGTTGAGTGTTACGGCGCCCACGCGAGCGGGTGCGGCACCGCCTCCGCCCAAGGCCACTTTCACCACTATGCCGGGTTCGGTATATGTCCCGAAGTACGCGTAGCCGTTGGTCGTGTCTATGACGGAACATATCAAACCTGATTCACCAAAAACTAGACCAGCAGCGCCAATCCGTCGCTGCCCACCGTCGGGATAAGTTGTATTACCGGGCGCGCTGAGGCCAGCCGCTGGATCAGAGAAACTCAGCGAACGGTCTTCGAAGACATGGCCGTTACGATCCACAACGCGAACACAGACAGAGTAAATTTTCTCTTCCAATGAATGCGCTTTCCATTCGCCGCTCCATAATCCCAGCGTGCCATCGAGACTGATTCCGCCTTGCGCTCCGGACGAGGGCTGAAGCCTCATAGTCTCGACTCCGCCTAAATCCGCAACGACTTCTTTAACCCCGGCCTGCGATTTCACGATCACGCTGACGGTCAGCTTCCCGCCATTCTTGACGGATGGCGCGGAGAGCGTCGGAATGACATGAATAAGCCCATCACCACTGCCGATGGGTTGATTGGCGACGGCGGCACTCTCCGTTACCGTTGCAGGCGAGACGCCTGCGGTACAGACGAGGGCAGGCGAGACGCCTGCGGTACGAACGAGGGCAGGCAAGATGCCTGCGCTACGGGTTGGTTGATGGGTCGCCACAGTCTCACCGCGCGCCAGCGGCGCCAGTAATACAAATCCAACCAATGCGAAAACACCAGACAGAAAAGAACCGCTGTATCTATGCATGACATTTACCTCAACTATAGCGGCAACGCCTATGAGCATTCCGCCGGCCAGTGAAACTTCACCCAATAAATTATCCGAGCCGCGCACGTAAGTAAGTGGCGATTTGCCAGTATCGTCCGCTCCCTAACGGTCGCGGCTCGGATAAGCCTCTGCAGCAATAAAGACGTGGCTGTGCAGATATAGATTGTGGATTGTGGATTATAGATTGTGGATTGCAAACGAATTATAAAGGCGTTGACCCCTCAAGAGTAATTCGTAAAGAGTCTATAGCATTAGTACAGCATTTTTTTTGAGACTGCACGGATGAAAAATTAGTTTTTTTGGTGGTGACTCAGGATAGCTCATCATTTCGAATGCGCACAATCTCTTGTGTTAGCCGAAAACCACAACCACTACACATTGTGTCCTTTAGCTATTCGGATACACTACCGTTTTTTTTGCCCAGCAAGAAAAGAAGTCTATAGTAGGGCCAACAGAGTCACAATTTTAACGTCCCGTAAGAGACTCCACGACAACAGCCCAGCGTTTCAACGCTGGGTGTCCAACTTCCGCCTTTCATTCGTCCCTAACGGGACTAAATCTCGCATTTGCCTTTTTCCCAGCGATAAATCGCTGGGCTATTATCGTATGTCCCTAACGGGACATATTTTTCGGCGACAAACTTTGAAATTCCTATACCTCAAGAAAAACGCTGTACGATTGCTATAGACTCTTCGTAATTCTTAATTCTTAATTCGTAATTCTTACGTCGCCAGCCGAACCCGCACTTCACTCACTTGCAATCCGGCGCTGCGAAAGGCGTCCAGCAGTTTCTGACGCTGAAATCCTTCCAGTTCCTGGAACGCGGCGCTGGATTCCACTTCAATCGTAACGACGCCGACTCGAACGCTGACCACGGAGGCGTGCGCGGCAAACTCTTTGAATGATTCGGAGAAAACTTTCTGCGCCAGCCGCTGACCTCGTAGCGCGCGCTGACTGGGCCGCGCTTTGCGGAGAATATCTTTAAGCAGATCGCCAAGTGGTTTTGGCTGAGGTTCTGTCACTGGCACTCCTCCGGAGTGCGACCAATAATTGTATCCATTTTCCGGTGGCAAGGGCGGGTTTGGAACCCGCCCCTACGAACCATCCGGGTTCTCGCCGACCCATCATCCCAAATCGTCAATCGTCAATCGTCAATCGTCAATCCAAAATCGTCAATCCCTTTTGGCGTCCACGGCCAGCGCGCCGAGCTTATTGACGGTCTCCAGATACTTGATGACCTCGAACGCATTCTCGATTGGCGTTGGCGCATTGCCGGTGTTAAAAAACTCAACTATCTTTTTGAGCAATTCACGGTACCCGTACTTCATGTCTATACACACCGATTGCGTTTTCTTTTCGCCAAAATAAGTGAACCCAAACGGACAATCGCCTTCACTTATTAACGTCACTGAACCAATCGCGCCGCTTTTCCACGAACCGCTCGCATGCGCCACCGCGCCCGCGGCGACAAATTTAAGCTTCTGAAAGCCAGGTCCTATCAACTCGAAGAGTAGCTCCGTCGTATGAAAGCCATAATTAAGCCAGCCCGGATTAAACGCTCTCGCCTGATGCTTACCGTAAACGTCCACGGCCAACGGCGCGCCAAGCTCCTCGCGCATCGCTTTTATTTTTTGCACTTCTAATCCATAACGCAACGTCGAGGCGGAAAACAAAGGCGTCTTATGTTTCTTCGCCAACTTGATGATCGCTCGCGCATCTTGCGTCGAACAAGCCAGCGGCTTGTCAATCCATGTCGGCACCTTTGCTTCCAAGAACGGCATAGCTCGTTCCAGATGCGCGCTGCCGCCCACCGATTCGATCATGATGCCATCTACTTTACCGATCATGTCTTCAGGCTTGTCCACCAACTGCACGCCGCATTCTTCAACGACCGTTTTGGTAAATTCGGGAATGTGTTCGGGCGACATCGAAAGCGCGCCGGGATAGCCCAGAATAATCTCCGCTCCTTCTAAAATTAGGATAGGAACTTGAATTCTCGGTTTCCCATCTTCCATGCACTTCCATTC
>JAZDLP010000307.1:0-4619 GCA_043801885.1 Planctomycetota bacterium
TTCAATTTCTAAAAGTGTTACCCTGACGCTTGCGTATTTGAACCATGCTGATTCATTGAATTATTTTCTCAGCAACTAAGTTTTCTGGATATTCCATTATCTCCACTATCCCCATTATCTCCTTATCCCCTTTCTTACACAGGGGATTCTGACGTTACAAAGTAAGAGCTTCTTCGATATTTTTTTAAAATATTAGATTATACATTAGCATTAACTCAAGTCCGCTAACACTAGCGGCAGAGCACATTAGGGTAAAGATAGGCAAAGTTCTCGCAAGGCACAGACTGCCAATGGCACGTCAAAAAAAATTAAAACACTCAAGTTACCACCACCATTTAGCCGAAGTAAATAAGCAAGGATTCCGTCGAAAAGGGCGGAATGCGAATCGGAAAATGGAGGATATTCGATCAGTGGCTAATCTGACAGCACCTAAAAAATCAACTCGAACGAAAACGAGAACGTCATCACGCAACAAACGCGCGATGATTGAAAAATTACCAATCCGGCGTGCGGATATTCATCCTTTGGATCGTGCGATTGCCGAGCTGCGAGCGGAACTGACTCGCTCTCCGGACGATCCGACGCTTCTGGGACGCTTGGGCGCTTTGTTCTATCGGCGCGGCGATTTAGCCGACGCCGAAAAGTACTACCGTCAAGCCATATCGCTTTCCCCGAATCGGCCCAGTCTGTATAACAATTTGGGCAACGTGTTCTGTGACATGGGCCGCATGCGCGACGGCATCGGCGCCTACGAACACGCGATGGCCATTGAAAAATCACTTTATCCCAATCGCGAACCATCCGCCGAAGCGATCATCAATTTGGAATTAGCGCGTACGGAGTTCAGATTAATTCACGAACGCATTGAGTATCTCGAACGCGCCACGCAGCTCGAAGTCTCTTCCGACGAAACTCACAATGCTCTCGGTTGCGCGTACTTATTACGTGGCGATGGCGAGAAAGCCTTGCGCGTTTTTCGCAAGGCCGCGGAGATGAACCCGCGCAATCGTTTCGCCGGCCTGAACATTGCCTTCACGCATACGTTGAACCTGGAAGGGCCATTGAATTTGAAGGCGGCGCTGGCGGAAGTATCCGAAGCTATCATGCGATTTCCGCGCGAAGCTCGTCTGCAGATTCACTATGGCGAATTGCAGGAGAGCGCCGGACTGCTTGAAGACGCCGCTCAGCGCTATTTACGCGCAACGCAAGCTGATCCGCGCTGTCTGGAAGCCTACGATCTGTTGGGTCGTTTACGAGAGGCGACGGGATTAACTCAGACGCAGGACGAAGCGGCTCGCAGCGTTGGCGAGACACTGCAACGCCTAGAAAAAGCGGCGCAAGAGCGGCGGGCTCGCGAAGGCAACGCGGCGGGCGCTGTTCCGATTTACGATCTGGCGTGCGTCGCAGTGGCGCGAGCGCGATTTGAGCGGACGCCTGTCGCGTCGCATAAAGTAGTGGATGCGCTGCTGCGCGAAGCTGTGGCCGCCAGTAAAGCAACTACGGCTGAATTCGACGCGGACGTCGGTGATATTCCAGACGTGGCCGCGCGCGCGACAATTTTGCGCGCTCAATTACTGCACGCTGACGGTCGAAACGACGAAGCGCGTGCGATTCTGGAGAACGCTTCCGCTGCCGAGCCGGGCCAGGCGCGACTATGGTTTGAACGAGGAAGTTTGGCGTTGCGGTCCGGCGATATCGCCACGGCGCTACAATGCTACGAGCACACTATGCTCTGCGCGCCACAGGACGCGCTGCCCTGTCATTCGCTGCGTTTTGCTTTCGAAGGCTACCGTCGCTATCGCACTGAAAGCGTGCGTTTCGAGACGGCCACGCGAGCTAATCCACGAGACGGATTGGCGCATCATCATTTGGCGCTGGCGGCGTTATCCGTGCTGAAAGATGAAGAGGCGCTATTACACTTTACGCGCGCGTTGGAACTAGACCCGCGATTATCGGACGCCGCCTGCGGTCGTGGTCGCGCGTTGCAGCATCTCGGCCATCTCGCCGAAGCCGAGGCGTCTTATGAGAAAGCGCTCGCCATTGATTCGGAAAACACGGAGGCTCATCGCTCGCTTATGACCATACGTTCGCAAAAACAGCTTAATCCCATCGGCGCATCTTTTCATAAATCGCGCTAAAAAAAACTTTTTATAAAGATTGTTGTTGAACTCTTGATGTAAAATTCATACAAATAACAAGTGATTTTTAGTTCGTTGGAAATTCTCCAGCTTTTGAAGTTTTCCAACGAAGAATGGGCGCGCATTGGATCTGCGTCCTGTGTTATTAATTGTTAAAATCTTTGTGTGACGCAAAGATTTTGATGATTAGATTGCAGGCGAGACGCCTGCGCTACGGGAAATCGTTCGCTGCCACAGATCGGTGGCGGGAAAGGAGAAGCAATGGCTACTGCCAAGAAGAAAGCTCCGGCAAAACCGGTGAAGAAAAAAGCGAAGTGCAGCTGTAAGTAACCGCACGCTGTCGCGAGCCGATGGACTGTTATGGTCGTCGGCCAGAATCGAGGGGAGCTCGTGAGAGCTCCCTTTTTTTATCCCTCTTGATTTACTCATGCTGTTGAATTTTTGGCGCATAGTAGCGAAGCCAGTTCCGGCACAGGCGACGAGAGGAGCAGGTCATGGCGGAGAACAGTTTGAAAAAGGCGGAGATGATCATTACGTCACTTTTTCTTGTTACAAACGGAGACGTCTGCTCAATCCAGATGTGTGCAAACGCATTGTCATTGGCACACTCGGCAGTCAGTTGACCCGTCAAAATGGAATCTGCGTTGGCTTTGTCATCACTATGGATTCAACATATTTTCGGAAAGAAAACTGCATGAGAAAGTTGAATACATGCACAATAATCCGGTACGCGCAGGCTTGGTCAATGATGTTTGCGCCTGGCCGTGGAGTTCGGCGCGTTTCTGGCTGCGAGGAAAACCCGTGGGGATTCCGTTATCATGGCCACCTTGAAAATTAGACGTTTTTCCATGAAGTCGGAAGTTAAGTGATAGGCTTCTTGTGCCTTCGGCACCCAGCCCGGCAGAAGACTCGCACCAACCTGCGCTTCATCCTGATGGACATCAATCATCTTGACTTCACCGAGCTGCAATTCGGCGTGGTGTTCTCGAATGCCACGCTTCACTGGGTCAAAGACCACCGGCATTTGCTCCAGAGCGTCCGCCGTGTGCTTCGCCCCGGCGGACGACTTCGATTCAACTTCGCCGGGGACGGAAACTGCTCGGCGTTCTTCACCGTGATCCGGGAAGCGATGGCGCAGGAGGAGTTCCGTTCATTCTTTGTGGGGTTTGAGTGGCCCTGGTACATGCCCCGTGTTGATGAATACCAGTCCCTGGCTGAGGCGAGCCAGCTAAGGGATGTGCGAGTCTGGGGCGAGAACGCTGACAGGTACTTCCCAGATGAGAATGCGATGATCGGTTGGGTTGATCAGCCCAGCCTTGTGCCTTTTCTCGTCCACGTGGCCGACCGAGCGAAGGAGGCATTCCGCAGCTTCGTTGTGTTTAACGTGTTTGTGAATATCCGTTATCTTTACCAACATGCCTCGCGGGTGGCCCAGCCCAGAAGCGAAGCGGTTGGGCTGGGTGAGCGAAGCGAACAAGAAGCCCTGAAAAAACGTTGAATAACACGAAGTGTAGACATTGTTCCGTGAGCACGTCTAATCGGAGGATCCACGGTGAAAGCGTATATGCCCATGAGAAAAACCAGTGGGGATTCCGTTATCATGGCCACCTTGAAAATTAGACGTTTTTCCATGAAGTCGGAAGTTAAGTGATAGGCTTCTTGCGCCTTCGGCGCCCAGCCCGCCGCTTCGCTCTGGGCTGGGCTACCCGCGGAATTTGGAATTGGTTGCCGCAATGGCCTTCACGTTGCATTCTCACTCCGCTTGCTTCGTACCTGTTCTTTGAACTGGTGGCGCAACCACGTATATGATGCAAACCGCGCAAGGAAGTCCTTGACGTGGCTCCACTGCAAAATCGAATCTGGCAAAGAACCAAGATATATCTGGCCGTCCACTACCAACTCAGGCGCAAGTGACCTTACATGGTCAATCAAGGCAGCACGACTGCCAGCTCCCTTTCCAATGGTGATGCGACCATCGTGATGGAATCTCCAGACTCCGCCGGCCTTCGTCATTGACTGACAGATGGCGAATTGTATGCCAGGGTGATAATTCGCGTCGAAAGAAAGCGCGCCAATCAGTACCGAGGTAGATTTTCTGTTGCCATAGGAAGGATGCTCCACAGCCTTCATCATGCCGAGGAGGGCGACGCCGAACATGAACTGACTGCCATCGGCTGTTTCTAGAAGGAATGTTCGATATTTTCCAAGCCACCCACCCCCTGAAGGATTGCCGACTTCGTGCCAGTACGGACCCCAGTCCTCACGAAACGTGAGCTGGCCGGGTGCCGTGAACGGAATATTCATAGTAAATCCCACAGACATGAACAAGTCTTCTAGCCGCAGGAGCAACGCCCACTTGTCTTCCTCCGTATCACATCCCAGACTGTTCCTGTTTCGCGCATGCAGCAATAGTGTCTCCGCATTCAGGAGTTCCGGCATCGGGATGTGTGGTTCTTCTGGTTCTGCACTGCGGAGGGAGTA
>JAZDLP010000332.1:0-3145 GCA_043801885.1 Planctomycetota bacterium
TTTCTCCTGATGCTTCAGTGGCCGCCTTTTCGACGCTTCCCACCGTCAGGATAGCTACTCGGCTCTTGCAGTCCGAACCGAGACGGGTCTTCCACCCGCTGGATGGATGCGCTATCATGGCGCACTGGTTCAAATATGCCAGATGCAGGATTTGGCCGAGTGACCCGTCCAAGAAAATGTCCCACACAACAATGGGTGACCCAGTCCAGAGTGAATCGGTTGGGCTGGGCTACCCGCGTGGAAACGCCGCGCTCCAGCGCGGTTGCGGTGGCCGTTGCTCCCACCACCATCGGCTAGGACAAGTAAGCGCTTGATCTGTGGGTAGCGCCGTTGTCCTGAGCGCGTCCACCATCGCGCGAGCGCGGTGACTGCAAAGGCTGGCGTGTCGTGGGATGTGCCGATGAAAACATGACCACGATTGACCGTGGTCTCGTAGAGGCCCCACGGGATGGCAAGAGGCGGAGAATATTGGAATATGACTAGTCGGACAGGCTCAATAAATCCAAAAAAATACACTTTATAGACAAGGATGATTTTTATGAAAAAGCAACGACTAAAAGCAACGAGAGGTGTATAATCTTTGGCAGAAGAAACGATCAATTTAGCATGGTTCAAAGCCATAAATTTTGATGCAAATATAACCAGTACTACACGACGGAGCGTTGGCAGAGTGGTCGATCGCGGCGGTCTTGAAAACCGCTAGGCCCGCAAGGGTCTCGGGGGTTCGAATCCCTCACGCTCCGCCAATTGTGAAAAAAGGCCTGGTTGTTGACGGTTGTTGTTGTCACACCTAATAATCCGACTAACATATCGCCATGAAATTCAGACATCTAATGCTGGTCTTGAACGCGCTCGCCTTCGCGGCTCTTGGCTACGCAGTCGCTGGCGACGACGGTGCGGCCGTCATCGGCGCGATGGACAAAGAACTATCCCGCATGCGCGAATGCCGCATAAAGGAAGCGGACAATGTTCTTGGCGACTACTTCTTCTCTCTGCCTGATGGGACACAGTGGCCGAAGAAGTTAGGTGCTTTTTCTGATGAGAAGCGCGATTAGTTCGAGGAGATCGGGTGGCGGCGGCGCGGTAAACGTCATGGGCAGTTTGGTCGCCGGATGCGTCAACGCCAATGACTCGGCATGCAGGCATACACGCGGCCTACGGCCGTTAAAGGCGTCGTGTTCCTTCTGCCCGCCATACAGACAATCGCCCAGTAATGGATGTCCAATCTGCGCGGCGTGAGCGCGAATTTGATGCGTACGACCGGTTCGCGGATAAGCGCGCAGCAGTGAAAACCGCCCGCAGGCAGCAACCGCCTCACGAACAAAACGCGTCTCGGCCGAACGCGCGTCCAACCCGTCCACGGCCATCTTTACACGGTTCTGCGGATCTACACCAAGCGGCGCGTTTACAACCATCTCATCAAAAGCCACAGCGCCATGCGCCAGGCATAAATAAGTTTTTTTGATCAATCGCTTCTCAAACTGTCGCGTCAGATCTTTATGCACCTTTAGGCATAGCGCATAGATCATGACGCCACTGGTCTCTTCGTCGAGACGATGAACAGTGCCAATATGAAAAGAAGGATCAGCCGCCAGCTCTTCACGAAAATAAAACAGCAATCCATTAAACAACGTACCGGATTTGTGACCGCGTGCGGGATGTACCAACACGCCCGACGGCTTTGAAATAGCTAAAATATGCTCATCTCGAAACAGCACTTCAAATGGAATCTCCTCGGCGATACGCTTGCTGCCCGGATACAATAACATCGTCACTATTTCGCCAGCGCTGACATGCCAACTTGATTTTGTAATTTTACCATTGATCAGCACTTTGGCGTCTTTAATCATTTTCTGCAGGAACGAACGCGAGTAACCGGGAAATCGCTCCCGCAAATATTTATCCAGCCGTTTGGGCTTGCCCGGATGGCGTTCGCCGACACTGAATTCCAAACGGTCACGCTTTCCTTCTTTGGCTTTTGGGAAATCGTATTTAGTCTTCACGCCTGGCGGGCAGTACCATGCTGGTACGCCGTTTTTAACGATTTGCATGCGCTCCGCGCGCGATGGATGAGCTGCGCCCATATTTATATTTATAACCGTTCATTTGCACAACGCCTGTTACTTTGTAAAATAAAATGAATGAAACTGATACGAGATATCTACGCCAGCCGGCGCGCCAATCATAAACCCATAATTTCTTTCGAGTTTTTTCCGCCGAAGACCGCCGAGGGCGAGAGCTTATTTCTAAAAAAAACATTGCCGTCGCTAGTAAAACTCAGGCCGGATTTTTGTTCGGTAACTTGCGGCGCCGGCGGCAGTACTCGCGAAAAAACACTGATGATCACAGACTATATTCAACGCGAACACGCGTTGACGGCTGTGCATCATCTTACTTGCATGATGTCTACCGGCAGCCAGTTGAGCGAAATTCTGTCGGAAGCGACGCGATTGGATATCCGTAACATCCTAGCTCTGCGCGGCGACCCGCCTCGCGATAGCGCCTGCGACTTCACCAGCGGCTGCGGCTTTGCGCGCGAATTGATCGCTCTTATTCACAACCACGGCGAGTTCTGTGTCGGCGCGGCTGGCTTTCCAGAAGGACACATTGCTTGCAAAGCCGGAAAGTACGCGGATTGGGCGCATCTCAAAGAAAAGATTGACACTGGCGTAGACTTCGTTCTGACGCAGCTCTTCTTCGACAATACGCTTTTCTATGAATTCTATGAACACTTGACGCAAAAACTAGGCGTTACCATTCCTGTGGTGCCCGGCATCATGCCCATCATGTCGGCAGCCCAGATTCAGCACATCAGTCAGCTCTGCGCCGTACACTGGCCGGCGCCGCTGCTGGCTCGAATACACGAGTTGGCCGATAACGAGCAAGCGTTGATGGATTTCGGCATCGAATACGCTACTCGACAATGCGAAGAACTGTTAAAATACGGTGTCCCTGGGCTGCATCTTTATACACTGAACAAACTGCGACCATCTCAAGAAATTATTAAGAATCTAAATTTTTAGCTTGTACTGTATCTTTGTTTGCAAACAATATATACTTCTAGTGTTTTGTTTTTTATTTACAATCGTAACGTAGTATTGATAAGGGGGAGTTCATGATAGACAATCGGCGACCAAGTGGCAGG
>JAZDLP010000345.1:0-3823 GCA_043801885.1 Planctomycetota bacterium
CAATGCGATTTCCACGGAGATGACGCTGGCTAAAAATATAAGTAATGCAATTGCCGTTGCCACATAGATTTCCATAGTGTCTCCAAAAATAAAAAAACTCCTACCGAACCGTTAAGTTCGATAGGAGTTATCAATCCGTCCAAGGATAATTCTAGGTGAACTCCATCACCTTGTTGTCTTTTGCTTTTGAATAAGGTTTATATTTTGCCGCTGTGCCTGTGTCAAGTTGAATCCAAGAATAATCCAAGAATAAAGACAATTGCCATCCCTCCATTGACCCATTTTCGGGATGTGGACCATTTTATTTTTTTTTGGGGGATAATTAACTATTTTTGGATTTTCCTTCGGATTGACACTTGACGTATATCGCCTAATAGTATATAAGCATTAACTTATATGAAGAAACATACTGAGTCACACGATAAATTGGCTGCATTATTGAAAGTTCTATCAGTCGAAACAAGGTTGAAGATATTTCGCTTCCTCAAAGAGAAGGCCCTGTGCGTGAACGCATTGGCCGCAAGGCTCGATGTGACGCAGGAGGCCGTCTCGCAGCACTTGCGCATCATGCGAGAAGCGGGTTTATTGACCGCCGATAAACGCGGATACTATGTTCACTACCGGGTGAAAGAAAGCGCTTGCCGCGCATGGCGCAAAACTATTGACAGGTTGCTTCAGATAAGAAGGGCAGAAGGAAACAAAGCGAGAGGAGAATCAGCATGTGCCATGAGAAGATGCAAGGTTGTGAAAGGCAGAAAGAATTAAAAGGAAAGCCGGGTGATTGCGCTCCCGATCAGGTGCGGAAGTGCCATGGCTCCACACTAAAACACCCCTGCTGTATCGCCCACAAGACGAGAACTGGCAACCAGCGCGGTGAATGCCGCGTCGAAATGAGCCTAGTAAAAATGGAATAGTAATGACAATACCAGAAATAAGATTTGAAGCGAGTCTATTGAAAGTCGTCACTGCTGTTCTGGCCGCTGCTGCGTTTTGCGGCTGCGCGCATATTGACCCGTGGAATGAGAAAGCGTCCACACCGAGTGCCCCCGACGCCATTTACCAGGGAGAGAAGGTCCCCGTATCCATCACCAATATTTATGGCGGCGCCGCCGCCGAGATTTCATCAGACGATCTTATCGGAAAAGCGCCCATGACACTGGCAGAATGCGTGCGTCTGGCCTTGGAGCGCAATCCCAAAACACGCAGTTCATGGTATGCCGCGCGATCCGCCGCGGCGGGAGTCGGTGAGGCGAAATCCGATTATTTTCCGACACTGGACGCCATCGGCAACGGAATGCGCGGCGATGCCGCGGAATTGGATGCCGGCACAGACCCCGGAGTGCAGAGCGTTTATGAAGCTGTTTTCAGCGTCCAATATATGCTTTTCGACGCCGGCCGGCCCGCGCGAGTATCGGACGCGGAAGCGCAGTTGCGCGGCCTTAACTTTCGGCACAACACGACGATACAAGATGTCGCGCTGGCTGTGGAGGAACACTATTACGGCCTGTTTGCCGCACAGGCGTTGCGCGATCTCGCCAGCGAAACAATAAAACAACAGGAACAGCATGCCGCACTTGCCGAAGGCCGGTACAAGGCGGGTACTGTGCAGAGGTCCGATGTCCTCAAGGCCGTAACCGAAAAGGCTAATGCGGAACTAAACGCTGTCCGCGCCGAAAGCGCCGTGCGTATCGGCAAAGGCCGCTTGGCGAACGCCATCGGCTTGCACGTGACGGATTTCTTCGAGGTCGCGCCAGCTTCGGAGCCAAATTATCAGGAGACAATGAACGATCTTGCGGCTTTGCTGGCAGAGGCCGCGACAAACAGGCCGGAGTTACAGACCGTGATGGCCGATATTGATACGCGCCGCGCGCGCCTCAAAGCGGCGCAAGCTTTGGACTGGCCCTCCGTAGCGGCATCCGGCACATACGGGTGGCAGGACCGCTCGTTTGTCATGGGGCAACAAGAATGGATGGCTGGCATTGGCATCACCTTACCCCTGTTCACGGGGTTTGAAAACACCTACGCGAAACAACGGACCAAGGCCGACCTCAAGAAGGCCAGGTCCGACGGAGAAACCGTTTTCCGGGGAATCGAATTGGAGGTCTGGACCGCTTATTCGCAACTGATCGAGGCGAGGCAAGCCATTGATGCCGCTCAGAAACTCGTGGCGGACGCGGAGGAAAGCGCGCGTGTCGCCGAGGGTGAATACAAGAGCGGAACGGGATCAATTATCGGACTCATTGACGCACAAACCGCCTTCACATCTGCCCGGACGCGGATGATTCAGGCAAAGCTGGACTGGCACATTGCCGTTGCGCGCGTTGAGCGCGCGGCGGGACGGTCTCTGGCCGGTCCGGGTATGGACAATATCAAGAAAGAGAGGAACCCGTGAGACGAAAGCGCATGTTTCTGTGGCTGGTAGTCATTATCGTTTTATTGGCCGGTGGCGTATGGTGGCTGGCCTCTGGTCAACGGGGAGCCAAAGCGCCGAGTGTCGAGACAGTAAAAGTGCTTAGACGCAACCTTAGTTCTACAGTTCTCGCCACAGGCTCTGTCAAACCACAGATCGGGGCTGAAGTAAGGGTCGGCGCACGCATATCCGGAAAGGTTGAGCGCCTTCACGCCAACATTGGCGACAAAGTGACCAAGGGCCAGGTTGTCGCGGAACTGGAAAAGGCCGATCTTCTCGCCGTGGTGAATCAGCGACGCGCCGAGCTGGATTTAACCGAAAAGGAACTCGTCCGGCAGGTTGATCTTCTGAAACAGGATTTTACAAGCAAGCAGGCGCGCGACCAGGCGCATGCCCGGAGGGAAGTGGCCAAGGCGGTGCTTGAGAATGCGGAAGTTCAGCTTTCCTACGCCACTATTACAGCGCCCATCGGCGGCGTTATTGCATCTGTTTCGACCCAGGAAGGCGAGACCGTGGCCGCCGGCCTCAATGCCCCCACTTTTGTCACAATCATTGATCTCGGCCGGCTGCAGGTGGATACATTCGTCGACGAGGTTGACATCGGAAAAGTGCGTACGGGTCAAAAGGCAGTGTTCACCGTGGATGCGTTTCCGGCCCGCGAGTTCGAAGGCAAGGCTTCTGCGATCTATCCCGAGGCGTTGATTCAGGAGAACGTGGTCAACTACGATGTAGTTGTTGAAATCACGAGTGATTATACCAGTCTGCTGCGCCCGGAGATGACGGCAAGCGTAACGATTTTTCAGGAAACACGCGAGGGTGTCCTGGTCGCACCCGTAAAGGCCGTGAAACGGGACAAGGGCAAACCGGTCGTTTCCGTGATGAAGGCCGGTCGGATGGAAGCGCGCCCAGTAAAGACCGGATCTAAAGACGGCGAATGGATCGAAATCGTGTCGGGTGTCGAGGAGGGCGAGGTGTTGTTTCTCGAACCGCCGTCAGCAGATACAAATGATAAATGAGGTGCAAAATGATTGAGATCGAGAACATCGAAAAGATTTATTCGGTCGGAGCCGTGACAACCCGCGTTCTGAAAGGAATCTCGTTCCAGATGAAGGCGGGCGAGTACGTCGCCATCATGGGCGCGTCGGGGACGGGCAAGAGCACGCTCATGAACATCCTGGGATGTCTGGACAAGCCTACTGCCGGGCATTATCACCTCGACGGAACAGACATGGTGAACCTGGAGGATGACGCCCTTTCGCAATTGCGAAACCGGAAGATAGGATTCGTTTTCCAGCAGTTCCATTTGCTGGATAGGGCCACAGCGCATCAGAATGTCACGCTCCCGCTTATCTATGCCGAGCATTACCCCGCCGATGCCGAGGACCGTGCGGCGGGTCTTCTTGCGGCGGTGGG
>JAZDLP010000347.1:0-3419 GCA_043801885.1 Planctomycetota bacterium
GTCCCGCTCATGGCCATATCCAGAATACCGGCGGCGTCAATCTGTTTCATGGAACTGCCGTCATAGGCCAGGACGGGTAAAAAGCTGATAAACTCCTCCACTTTCTTCTCCGGGTTGGACTCGTTGATATTCAACCGGCAACTGTAATCGGCAATCTGCTGCAATGCCCTGTCCGGCGCGAAATCAAATACGTAGCATTCCTCCTTGATGATCTGCTCTTTATTTGGCGCGGTGCTGTCGGAATTCCTGATCGTCCAGGGGGACTGCACACGGAAAGCGGCCTGAAAATAGGTCTCCGGGCTGGAAGAATTGCGCAACATCAGAATCCCGATCCATGGTCTAACCGTCACGCCAGTGGTCAGTTTCCCGCATGAGAGGGTAATTGTCTTGGTTTTCAGCGGTTCATCCATTGCCTCATGAACAGGCGGCAATGCCGCCACGCCGATCCCGGCCGCGCTTCCCGCCGCCACAATGACCTGGTAATCGTGATAAAACCGGTTCTGCTTCTTTGCCAGAAGGTTGCGCATGGCATGACACGAGGCCACACTGGGCAGAAACCAGAATGTATGCGCCAGCACATTCAACAGGCGCGCATCAGAAAACGGCATCGGCGGCTTCTGCGCCCCCAGCTTAAGGTTATCAATGCTGGTCGGCAGGAACGAACCCCTGATCAGGTCCAGCCATTTCCGCACTTCGTCCTGATAAGTGAATTTCGCGTTTTCCCCGACTCCAGTGGCGGTAAAAAAGACATTCAGGTCAAATTCGTTAAATTCGCCATTCAAGGCTATTTCACGGATCGCATCGGGCAATTGATAGGTCAATAACACCATCCGGGGCAGGGCGGCATAGGGATTGACCGCACCTTGCCATGCCTGTTTGGATCGCTGTTCATCCGTGTAAGTCCAGTTAAAAATCTGCTCCTCAATAAACTCGCCCGATGCGATGGCCCGGAACGGCGTGCCGGACAGGTAGAGATAACCGTCCGTAGTAATCGGCATGATATCTTCGTCAAAATCCTCGATGCCCTCGCCTTCGCCAAACGCGACTTCTTTTTCATCTTCCGCCTCGAAAAGCTCCTTGGCGTTCTCACGCCATGCACCGTAGTGGTACTCGTCCAGAATGACGCAATCCCAGTGGGTCTTATGCACCCATTCGTTCTTGGTCTTGATTCCACCCGTGCTGGTGTTCCGGCCCAAATAGTCCTGAAAAGACCCGAAACAGACAAATGAGTCATTCTTTTTTATGGCTTTATATAACAGTCCGCCCGGCGAAATGAACTGCCACCCTCTGAAATCTATATGACATTTCAAGTCCTCTTCCCAGGCGCTTTGGACTGCCGGCTTGAAGGTCAGAACCAGCACCTTGCGCCAACCCATCTTCCGGGCAAGCTGATAAGCGGCAAAAGTCTTGCCGAACCGCATTTTCGCGTTCCACAGGAAATGCGGCGTTTTTCCGCTGTTTTCCTTCCGGAAATTCCTGAAGTAGTCGAAAGTCTGTTCTACGGCCGCCGTCTGCTCCGGCCGCATTTTGAAATCAAGCGAGCGGTTTCCTTCGTTCAGTTGGCCGGTCCTTACCGCGATGACAGCGGCTTTGGCCTGTGCAACTGTGCAACGGAACCACTCGCCTTCAGGGTTCTTGACACCGATGATCCGCAAATATTGGTGAATATCATAATCCGTGAAGACTGTTCCGTCATTTCGCATGGCCGACTCTTCAAGAACGATCCGGTAAGGCAGCTTCCCGGGTCTCAGAGTCGGATACTGCTGCGCCACGCGGCTTTGAGCGTCCACCGTGGTATAGCCGACCTTGAGCAACCCCGCATACTGCGGGTTCGTGTCCTCGTAAGCGTAGATTGTCGGCTTTGATGCCGGACGCGGCGGGAAGAAATCTTTACTCATCGCTACGCTCCTCTCGGACCGCCTCGATCAATCTGCGTTCTTTTTCAATCTCCAGGCGAAGCTGATCCTCCGTCGGCAGACAAAGCATGTATTTGGAGGCGAATATCTGCTTACGGTCGTTAAGAACGGAATAACGGGCCACCGTCTCGTTCTTCTCCGTGCAGAGAATGAGTCCAATCGTCGGATTGTCATCCGGCGCTGCGAAAAGGTCATCGTACATCCGCACGTATCCATCCATTTGGCCAACATCCGCATGGGTCAATTCACCAATCTTCAAGTCAATCAACAGATAAAACTTCAGGCGGCAGTGATAGAAGACCAGATCAATAAAGCGGTCCTGTTCCTCAATGCGAATGTGCTTCTGCCGGGCGACGAAGGCAAAGCCGTTGCCCAGCTCCAGCAGGAATCTTTGCAGGTGGGATATGATGGAGCGCTCCATATCCGATTCACGAAGCGCGGCAACTTCCGGCAGTCCTAAAAACTCGAGGACATACGGATTTTTCAGTTCTTCGCCGGCGGGAGCAACCGGAACCGGCAAATGCCGTCCTTCAGCCAGCATCTTCTCTGGTTTCCGGCTCTTCAAAAGCCGCTCGTAATAATAAGAGTGAATCTGGCGTTCCAACGCGCGTTTGTCCCACCCGCCCGCGATGGCCTCGCGCTCGTAAAACAACCGTGCATCTTTATCCGCGACGCGCATCAGGGCGCGGTAATGCGACCATGATAGCTGCGGTGAGAAGCCTTGCGGAGATTCGCTACCCGGCGGGGAGCTTTTTCCTGCGGGCGCCAATTCCATACCCGTTGGGTGGGGAATTTGTAGTGACGCCAATTCCATACCCATTGGGTATGGAATTGTAATGCGTTCGCGATAAGCAACATAGAATTTCCTGAACCACTGCAAATTAGCATCGGAAAACCCTTGCCCATACCGTTCCGTCAGCCGCGCCGAAAGATTTTCAATAACCTTTTCGCCGTACTTCGCCCGATCCTTGCCGCCCTGAATTTCCTGCACTATCTCCCGCCCGATCAACCAGTAGGCCAACACCATGTTCGTGTTGACCGCCCGAACCACATTGCCGCGCGCCTGCTCGAGGATCGAGACGATGCGGTCGAAAAGCGCATCCGGCTTTACTGCCAAAACTTTTCGCTTCGGCTTACTCATCGGCTGTCTCCCCGCCTGCATCGCCGTTATTATTGGAAGGCATCGGGCGGACCATGGACTCGATGAAAGCGATCTCGTTCGTAGTCAGACCATACTTTCTATAGAGCATGGCATCAGTCCATTCTTTGTTCATGTCCTGCATAGGCACAAAAGAATAGACGCCACGGAGGGCGTTTTGGGTATTCTTCTTCAGCAACACAAGGAATCTAAAGAACCGAGTGGATACATAACTAATTGCATTTCGCGCAATAGCCTTCGATGCGGCAGCGGGAGCAGAAGGGGGAAATCGGTTTGCAGATGTTCTGGCCGTAGGCGACCAGAAAATCGTTGATGACGATCCAGTAACGCTCCGGCAATTTGCG
>JAZDLP010000299.1:0-2846 GCA_043801885.1 Planctomycetota bacterium
CGATAACATTTTACCTATTGTCGTCAGAGGCTCGCCGCTCCAGTTATGGCTTACGTGACTGAATAGACGATGTTCGACCGGGTTCCACTTGGATGCGCCGCGTGGATAGTGACAGACGGTAACAGCCAGTTGATGCGGATCAGCCAGTTGAGTTTGCAGTTCGTGCTTCCATACTCTGGAGCGGTAGCTGTTGCTGCCCCCGGCATCGCAGAGTAGCAACAGTTTGTCGCTGGCGGGGTAGATCTGTTTACCATCTGTGTTCATCTGTGGTTTCTTTTCTCTTCGTGAAGAGCTTTTGATTGCGGCTTGGCCGCGCCAGGTTATAGTATCGGTGCCTGTATTTTGGCACGACGGAGACTTATTTTGATGCTTTTCCAGAATATTTGTCGGCGAGCAGAGTTGCGGATCGTCGCGGCATTGGCGCTGGTATCCCTGACAGCTTGTCAGGAGATTCGCGGGCCGGTTTGGTCTCCGGACGGCAAACGACTGGCATTTACCACTTACACCGCCAACCCGACGAGTACTTTCGATACCGGTCTTTACACGCTCGAAACTGACGACGAAAACGCTGAGCCGGAACTAGTCGCCAAGGCTGCCGCCTTCCCTTGCTGGGGAACTGACAGTCAGACAATTTATTACTTGGGCGACCGTGACACGCAAGGGTTCTATACCAAGATATTTAAGCGCAAGGCTGGCGTTGCGCCACAGGCGGTATTGAGTAATTTGCGCGTAACGAATCTCCAGATGACTGCGGACGCCATGTTGGGTCTGCTATGCACCGGACAGAGCGCGCGACCGGGTTCGCCAGTAACTATTAAGCTTTGGAATCCGGCGGACGGCAAATTGACCGAGCTGAGTCAACTAGGCGAAATTTATTCGCCGGCGTTGATGCCCAATGGCAAAGTCATCGCCTACGCGCAAAAGCCAACGGCTGAGTTGCCGTTGCTGTGTATTTGTAAACTTGACGGCAGCCGGCCCGAAGCGGTCTTTCCGACTGAAACCGAGAAAGAACCAAACGCCACTACCTACATAATCCATGCTTTTCCCGATAATGACCGATTCCTGTTCTACTCTCCCGGTGGCGCGGCGTTGTGGACTATTCGTCGCGACGGAACAAATATCCGACGCTATGCGTTGCCGGAAGGACTGTCGTCGCCAATCATGGTGGCGTTCGATGAGAATGCGAACTCAGCGTCGGTAACGCTGACTCAAGCAGCCGCGGAGAAAGTGCTTTATCAGGTTTATCGTGTAGCGTTCGATAAGAAAACATTCACTCGTCTGGACGGCGACAGCGCCGAACTGCTAGGCGGTCATGTGCTTGACCCTCGCGCCATCCGTCGCAAAGGGCCGATTCGCTATGCTTGGCTGTCTGCGGCCGGCTTGACGGTGGGCGAGCCGGGTAAAGCGCGCTACTATCCAATGAGCGCCGCGCAATGCATCGCCGCCAGCGCGTTTCAAATCAAGCAGGGCGAGTCGCAGAAGGCTGTCCAAAGTGTTATGAAGGCGCGCGAGTTGCAATTACCATCAGAAAATCTGAACGAGTTGGACAAGGCCGAAGCGCGCGCTTACCTGGCGGACAAGCAGCCGGACAACGCCGCAGATGCGTTCGAACGCTCGGCGCTGCTGTTCCCCATCGGCTCGGACGGTTTAAAGTTCATCTTCCCGGCAAGCACTGGTCTGCCACGCCCTGCGCCGGCGGAGATGGCTGCGGCGTTGAAGGAAATGGACGACCTAATCAAAGCGCTACCGGACAATCGCCTGTTACCGTTGCTCAAGCAAGCGCTGGCTGCTCGCGAGCAAGGCAATCAACGCCAAGCGCTGGATTTCTACCGCCAGGCTGTGCCCATCTTGCCGGATCAAGCTCGTCTCGGCGGTGTGCGGTTCCTCGAAGCTATGTGCGCTTTTGAATTGTGTGATCTGCAGCTCGCGGCTGAAAAGTGGGAAGCAGCGGCACGCAGCGCAGATTTTCCTCAAGCATCATATGCAGCCGGATTAAGCGCCATTGCATACCTGCTGACCGAACGTCCAGAAAACGTCGCCAAGGCTAACACGGTGCTGCAATTAACGGTAGCACGCAATTCGCCGCTCGCTAACGAGTTCAGTCAGTTGACGGGTTGGTTGCGGGGCAAAGCGTTTGTGGAACGCGCTCACAGCCAGGAGACTGTTTCCGCCGACGGTCGCATGCGCTGCTGGGTTGACTACGAAACCTATTATCTGCCGCTGGCCGGGCCAGCACCGGTACGCGTTTCGGATCGCGACGGCAAGGTTACCGAACGGCGCATCGGTGTGCGATCCGTGACAACTTCCTCGATCTGGGTTGTCGGCAACCAGCAGCCGATTTTCCGCATACCGTGCCGCATCAGCGTGCCGGTGATTGCGCCTAACGCGACCGCGCTGGCATTCTCGGCGCATGGCGAAGTCTTTCCGTTATCCAATAATTTTTGCGAAGTCTACGTAATTGATACGCGCGGCAAGTTGCTGCTGGGAGACATCAAGGCAACCTTCACCGGACAGGTGATGAGTCGTTACATCGTCAAGACCATCGTCTGGAATGGGCCGCAGAATGTAACCGTCACCGGTTCGGAAGTGGATGTTTTCGGCGCCGAAACGACATTCAGCAAGACTCTTACTGTGGCCGCGCATGTAGTGGAACCAGTGAAGCCTTGAACCACTGAAGGATGGTGAAGTATACTGCACGCGGTCGAAATTTCGGCTTTTGTAGCATAGGCATCTTGAGCGAATTACGAATTACAAATTAAGAATTACGAATTAAGAATTACGAATTAAGAATTACATTAGCAATAGAAGCCATTACTGTCGCCATTTGCACAGGAGTCACCAGAACA
>JAZDLP010000003.1:0-7376 GCA_043801885.1 Planctomycetota bacterium
ACGGCACCCCATCCTTTTTGAGAAAACATGCTTGACGGGTAGTTCCATAGCAGAACACAGAGATGAATAGAAACTTAAAAATCAAAATTCTCTGTGTCCTCTGTGGCTAAAAATAGACTGAACGGTTGCCTTTTTTCTTAAGCGTCTAACTGAAGGATAAAGAACCGGCTTCAATCCGTCCGCGTCTGTAGAAAAGAAATCATGAGGATTATCATCCAGAGTGAACCGCTCCGGCGATGTGAACCCATTCAGGTCGAGCTTGTCTTTCTCCAGCATTTCAAGGATGGTCTTCATTCCATCGGTTGAACATCCACTTGTTCCGATCGTTTTTGCCGCGCGGTAGTGGTTGCTGTCAATGTCTGCCCCATCCACAAGCTGATGCGTACCGCCGAAGCAGGCTCCCACCGCGTATCCTTCCGGCGTATAGAGCTTGAGCATCAAGCGTTGCGCGGATGAGGCCGCGCATGCCGCGATAACGTCGTCAAAAAGGTATCCATCTGTCATAGCCTGTAAATCCCGGACAACGATTTCTTCGGCTTCATGGATCCCTCTTGAATCGTCTTCTGGCATAGGCGGCATCTGATAAACTTCCAATCGTGGTCCGAGAAGCCTTTGCGCAAGCCGGAGTTTTGCATCGGACCGGACTATCATAACAACGCGGCCGGCGCCCTCAAGAAACGCAAGCTTGGCATAGATCATGCCCACCGTGCCCGATCCTATGATGCAAACATTGCCGCCCGGTTTGATGCCGGAATGGAAAAGGTGGCGGCCGCGGCGGTCCACGCCAACCTGATGCGGCGTGGCATAGATGGACTCCAACGCGCAGGCGGAGGGCTCCACCAGACATGCTTCCTCGTCGGATACATTGTCCGGAACACGCAGCACGGACGCGGACCTGATAAGCGCCGGGGGAACCTTCATGTATTGGCTATATCCCCCGTTTATCTGGAAGGAAAGATTAGCAATGGGGTTCGGAATAAGCATCAGTCCGTTCCTGTAACGCGCGATCCGGGACTGAAATGTCACTCGTTCGCCGATTTTGAAGGCCAGATAACTTTTTGAAAGCTTTGCGCCTTCCCGATAACCAATGCCAGACTGCAGCGAGCAAACCTTTTCACCAACATGCACGATTTTGCCGACCAACTCATGGCCCAGCACCACTGGCGCATACTGATCAACGCTTTTATGCCCCATTTTGTATATGGTTTTATCCGTGCCGCAGCGGGCGCATAAGATTACCTCTACGACCATATCTTCCGGCCCGGCTGCAAATGAAATGATATCGCTGCTGACTGCGCCTGGTCTGCCATGATACACAAATGCTTTCGTTTCGTACGTCTGCATTGCATTCCACCTCATCTCAAAAATCAAGGCAACACTTTTTCAAAAAAAACGTGGCATCCGATTAAAGAAATTAATGCATTTCCTGTCCGCCCGTGACGTTGATTGCCTGGCCTGTCATGTATCGAGCGCTTTCAGAGGCGAGAAAGAGAACAACGGGAGTAACGTCCTCGTAAACGCAGCCTCGATTGCCCAGTGGCACTTTTGATTCATATCTTGCCCTCACCTCTTCCTTGCTCAGTCCCAGCCGATTGACGTACTGATTAAAAATAGAATCCTGCCACAAGGGCGAATCAAGCAAGTTGCCGGGGCAGACCGCATTGACGCGGATGTTGTACTGAGCCAATTCCAAAGCAAAAGATTGTACTGCTCCGATCCCGCCGAATTTGCCGGCGCAATACGCGCTGTTTTTATAGCTGCCGCTTTTCCCGCTTTTGGAATTGATCTGGATAATGCAACCAGATGTTTGCTCGCGCATAACGGGAACAAACGCCCTGCATACATGGAAAAATCCGATCAGATTGATGCGAATCACCTTCTCCCAATTCTCGGGGCTTATTTCATCCACTCCCCCGGCGATCAGAATGCCGGCGTTGCTGACCAGGATGTCCACCTTGCCGAAATCATTCTTCACTGCCTGCGCGATCTCTGTCACTTCCTGAGCATCCGTCACATCGCATGTATACGAAAGAACCTTTCTTCCAAACCGCGCAGCGACATCCTTGGCGCTTGCCAAAGCCGTTTGTTGATTGATATCCAAGATCGCAATGTCAGATCCTTCTTGAGCAAAGGCCTCGGCAATGGCTCTGCCGAGACCCTGAGCTCCACCCGTAACAACCGTTACTTTCCCTGAAAAGTCCATGAATGCTATCTCGCAAAACGATGGTAATTGAAAACGCGAAGGAAGCTTTGAGCTTCCTTTTTAACCGCCGCAGTCCACGCATTCCGTCGGGGCGGACTGCACAATTGATCAAGTTTTGGAGAAATCTTGCCTAAACATACTTCCTGCCGGTATCTTTCCGTGCGGTAGTACTCGCCAAGCATTCCGGCTTCATTCAACTCTCGCATCCCATCCGCATCAAACATATTCCCCAGATTCTGCAATACTGCATGGGCAACCGCCTGTCCACCGGCTTTGGCAAGGGCTGTATAAATATTGGCCTTGATAATGCCATCTTTCCACAACGAACCAAGGTCTTCCATCTTGAGCGACGACGTGCCGTGCAACACCATGATGCTGCCGATAGCGTCCCGGATCTTTCCGGCTTGATCAGATGCGTATTGTACTTTGTCCTGGGTGGCTCTGTGTTCAGTGCCCAGGTTGGGAACGATCAGATTCACTCCGGTTTCGCGCACAAAGCGCGCCGCCTGTTCCACAGTGGTCACGCTGTTCTTCATTGTGCTTCCGGATTCAAAAATTTCATCCGCTGCGCCTTCCACAACGACCAGTCCTTTTGCCTTCTCAACGTACCGCGCCGTGAGTTTGACGTTTTCTTCAAACGGTTTTTCCGATGCATCGAACATCACGGATGCGAAATCGGCGATATAGTCGTTCAACACATCCTCATCAAGCCAGGGGAAAGCATGGTCTAAATGAGGAAGGATTCGCAGCGCTCTGTACGGACTCGCAGGCGAAGCGAATTCCCGCAACAAAGCAAACATCATCCCGACTCCCAGCCTTACATTGCCTGAAGCGGTTATATGTCGCATCTGCGGTCTGCCGGGATAGCGGCTGGTCCACGATACTATGATTGGCAGATTCGGCACATTGATTGTTTCGCCGAATTCATGCGCCGCCATGAGCAAAGCCTCAATGGTCTCCATGTCTTCAGCGCAAAAGCATGGCAAGCATACGTTGCGCTCACGCGCCTCCGCGTACACGTCACACACCTCGTGGTAATCATTTACCATCGGCATCGGCATCAATCCTTATTAACCAAAGCCTCGATAATACGGGCTTGTCGTCATAGTGACGAATGTCTAAAACATACGAAGAGCGGAAACGATAAAAAAGTTTACATGAAAATTATCGCAGTTCAATGGTCTAACGTTAGTTTTGGATTTGCACAAGAAGTTCATCGAATCTGTTCTATGACGGAAGATATTGATTTTAAAATGAATTCAACGCTGTCGCGTTTGACAGGTAGTATATAAGTTGCGAATTACATGTCGAAGCGCTTTTTGGCCGGGATTTTGCTTGTCCTACTTTTGTTGGCTGGCGGGACACTGCCAGCCGAGGAGATGTGGCGGCCGAAGGCGGAGGCGACCTCCTTCGTGCCCAACTGGTCAAGCGCAGACAAGGCCGACGGCGAAGCAACGGACTTTTTCCTCAAGAATATCTGGCCACCCACTGGTGAAGCTCGCGGCGGAAACTCTGGATACGAAGATTAAAAAAAAGAAGGACGCGGCATATTCGGGGAAGATGCGCGAAGATGAAAAGGCAGCCGGGGTGGTGTGCTTTCCACTGACGGCGGATGTGGTGTTACCCTGGTACGCGGTGCCGAGCGAAGCGCAGGCAGGGCTTTACAAGGGACAGGTGAACGTAACAGTTGGCGGGAAGAAGGCGGCCGAATTCGAGCTGGAGTTGGAAGTGCTGCCGTTCACGCTCACCGACAACGGCTGCCGTTGGGGCGCCTTCCAGACGCCCAATCCGGGTCAGACTTCGGACGCTTGGTGCGATCTCAACTCGCGATACGGCTTTAATTCGTTCGCCTGGTGGAACTTGGACGACCCAAAGCTCAATTGGACCTGGAACGGCCTCGTGCGCGAAGAGCTGGTACTCGCCAAGCTTCGCAACGATAAGGACGAGGCATGGACCGGGCCGGGGAAGCAGAGACAGGTTGTGGATCCCGAGCAAAAAAAGTTTTTTTTCGAGCTAGTCCAATCCTTTTCAAGTTGGCTAAAAAAGCGCCAAGACGGGCCATTCTTCGTCTTTAAACCCAGCGAGGTGGTTGGTCTCCCCGAAAAAATCGAGGATCGTGAGCCATTCTACAAGAAGCAACTGCAACTGAAACCGGAGCTTGGCGTGTTGACCGAGGAACAGGCCAAGAGCATCAGGTATGACCGATCAAGCTGGACGGCGAATTTCGACGAGAAGTCCATTGAGACTGTCCAGTTCGAGCAAAACGACGCCTTCCGGAAGTTCGATGAAGGCATGCAACGGATCAAGAAGCACGGGTTCGCAGGACCCGTCACCTGGTTCGGCTCGGGTGGACCTCCTAACGGTGAGTACTGGACTTATTCTCTGATCTATTCGGTCGTGCCGAGCTTTGGTGGAGCCCGTTTCGCCATGGGGTTCAAGGGTGTCCGACATTTCTCCGCTTTGTCCTACAGTTATGCCGATTCGATCGGTGTGCAGAATCTGGCGCCCGAGACGGATATCATGAAATCCGGTTGGATTACCGGTGACACGCGCACGAATTATTACTTGGCGAAGGACCCGAAGAACTCGAAGTCCGTTGACCACGCCATCGCCTCTCACGCGATGCTGGCCATTCGACAGGGCATAACCGACCGGAAATACGCCGAGACGTTGCGCGTCCTGGCCCACCAGAAAAACAGCGCGGCGGACATCGCCTACGTCAAGGAATTGGGAGCGAAAGCGGAGGCGGTAGGCGTCAGCAGCGCGGGTGGCTACGACAACTTCACCGACGACGTGAAGGACGAAAGCGCCGCGCAAAAACTCCGCCGCGAGATCGCCGACCGCATCAAGGCGCTGGCGGGACAATAGACGGTTACTAATAATTTCCCTTTAGGTCGCCGATTTTTTTGACGATGCAGATTATGAGACAGCGTGCGGGGTGTGTGCTGTGATTCGGATGTCGTCTGATAATTGTGCGAGTATGAATTTGTTCCGAATACTGATGGCGTTGTTGTTGAGTCTTGCGACTGTGATCGCGGCTGAGGATGAACCACTGTCAGCCGAGATAGTTGAATTGTCTCCAGAAAAACTCAATCCATCGTCAGTAAAAAAGATGGCGCCAGTCGGAAAGCCGCAAGCGGTCCCGCTGAAGGTCGCCGCCGACGATGTGCGCGCCGAAATCGTCATCCTGCCGGCACTGAAGTCACCGCCGGTCAAATCCACGCTCGCCAAGATCGGCAAAGAATTCGCCGTTACGCCAAAATCAGATGTGATTTTGCGCGAGTCGGGTTTTGCTACGGTACTCTCCGGCCGACTAGACCGCGACCGTGAACTTGGTCCAGCCGACTCGCCCATTTTGATCCGCGGAAACTTCGTTATCCCCGTCGGCGTTACATTTAAATTGAAAGCGGGCGCGGTAGTCGCGCTGCAAGGCGATGCGAAAGCCGAAAAATCAATCCAGCCGGAAACGCCCGACCCCACACAGAGCGCGGTGATCTGGGTTTGGGGCGCCTTCGTAGTCGAGGGTGTGACGGGCAATCCAGTCGAAATTACCGGGCAAAAAGAGAACACACTACTGCTTTACAGTTCAACGCAAAACACATTCGAAGGAGCGCGACTGAAGAACGTGACCATCGTACAAAACGGCGGCAGCAGCTTCTGGACCAACTGCGAGATTTTCAACGCGCGACACTACGCACTGGCCGCTGGCATCGGTATTTTCACGCATTGCTCGTTCCGTAATTGCGGCGGCTTGTTTGCCACTTACGATGTAGGACCATGGTCGTTGATATTGCGCAAGAACATCTTCGACCATTGCCGTGAAGGAGTGATTTTAGGCAACAATCCGGGCGAAGCGCGATTAGTCATCGAGAAGAATCATTTTCTTCGGACACGTGGCGCGCATGTTCGCGTGGCGCCGCCGTCCGGCGCGGCTGCGGCAAAAGACGGCAAAGCGAAAGATCGCGAAGAGGAATTCCTGATCGGCGAAAATTGGTACGGCGCGGCGCTGCCGGAAGAAGTGGATATGCGTATCGTTGACCGACGCAGCGACCCCGCTCTGAAAGCGAGGCTCAATATCCGTCAGCCAGCTGAACAGCCTTACGGAGACGCAGGCGCTGGTATCTCGGCCGCAACTCTGGCAGCGACGTTACGCGAACAGCAACCGCTGCAGCAAAAACTCTGGCGCACGCATCCTATGCTGCCGGATCTCTCGATCTCAAAAAAACAGCCGACGACAATGAATCCGCCGCCTGTCACGCGCAAATCAGAACACTATTGAGTCCAGTGTTTCTAATGTATACCACACGCGGCTGAAATCTAGGCTTTTTCTACTGGGTAAAAAAGCCGAGATTTCCCCCGCGCACAGTATAGATTTGTGACACTGTAGCACGGAAATCGGCCACTATCTGTTTTCCCCCCCCCCCTTGAAATGGGGGGGGGGACAGGGGGGGTGAGAGTGGGCAACTGGAACACCCCCCCTTGCCCCCCCTTTTTAAGGGGGGGAATTCCCGACTTCGCTACTACAGTGTCAGATTTGTGCCTGCTTATAACGCACTTAACTTTAGATAAACTGGACTCAACAATTCGCATTTCTCGCCAGATTTGTATGACAAGGACTGATAAGATTAACTTTGTGACTGGTGACTAGTCACCAGCCACTATCCCAGAGGCCGTTCAAAATGCGCATCCCGTTCGATCTTATCGCCGCCATTCTGTGCATCACTGGCATAGAACAGTATCTGTCAGAGCGGGACGTATTCACGCCGCCGTCGCTCAGTTTGACATTGACGGTGTGGGGCGCATTCTTCCTGATTTCCTGGCTGTTGAACGAGTTGCTTACGCGACGAATCGAATGGCGCACGCGGTTTGGTCTGCACAGTGAAGGCTTGAGCGGTCGGCATCCGCTGATTATTCACACGTGGGGCATTCGTATTGTTCAGACAATCACCGTGTTTTTTTTCGTAGCGGCGCTGTGGCTGCTGGATTGGCCGCTGTGGATTCGTTTGTGGCCCGAATGGCTGGGGCTGAATCCAGAAACAAGTATTGGCGATCTGACACTGTACAACAGCGAAGTCATGGCCTTGTTTCTGAACCTCTTTCCCTTTCTGATCGCCATGACGCTCTCCTGGCTGCCGCGTCTCAGGCTTGCCTCGAGTCTGCGCGGCAAGCCCAT
>JAZDLP010000008.1:0-13593 GCA_043801885.1 Planctomycetota bacterium
AAATTGAAATTAAGACTGCGCCTACGCTGACACAGAAGAGTTGAATTTAAAATAATATCCCCCTATCTCCATAATCTCCATATCTCCCTTTCTTACACTATCTGAATGGCTATAAACCGTTGGATAAAAGATAAGGACTGAACGATTACAAAAGGAGTCATTGTCATGAAACAGCAGAAACTGCGCGGCGGCATGGTCGGAGGCGCATCGGGTTCGTTCATCGGGCCCGTGCACCGCATGGCCGCCATCATGGATGGCCAGGCGGAATATGTCGCCGGAGTTTTTTCGTCCGACCCGGTCCGTTCCCAGAAGACCGGTCAGGATCTTTTCTTAGATTCGGAGCGATCCTATCACGACTATCGGACCATGCTGCGAAGCGAGGCCGCCCGGCCGGCTGCGGAGCGGCTCGACTTCATCACCATCGTTACGCTGAACAGCACTCATTTTGAGATCGCCAAGGCCTGCCTGGAAACGGGATTCAACGTGTTCTGCGAAAAACCGATGTGTTTCAACTTGGCCCAGGCAAAGGCGCTCCGAACCATAGTGAAAAAAACGGGCAAAGTGTTTGCTCTCGCCCACACCTACACCGGTTACCCCATGGTGAAGCAGGCGCGCCATATAGTCAAAACTGGTGTATTGGGCAAGATCAATAAGGTGGTGGTTGAGTATCCGCAGGGCTGGGCCGCAGGACTGCTCCACGCTTCGGCCGGCCAGATCAGCGGCTGGCGCATGGACCCCAAAAAGGCCGGCGCATCCTGCTGTGTGGGCGACATCGGCATCCATGCTGAGAACCTGGTCCGTTACATCACCGGCCTGCAGATGGACGCCATCTGCGCCGAGCTGACCAGATTTATCCCCTCTAATCGGCTTGAGGACGACGCCAACATTTTGGTTCGGTACAAGGGTGGCGCGAAAGGGATATTGTATGCTTCGGAGATATCCACTGGCGACGAGAATGGCCTGAATATCCGTATCTACGGCGACAAGAAGGGACTCGCTTGGAATCAGGAGGACCCAAATTATCTCGTGATCAAGGACCCCTCTGGGTTCAAGACAATCTATTCCAAAGGTAACCCGCAGGTTCTGTGTCCAGCCGCGGTTAAGGCCGGTCGCTTGCCTTTTGGCCACCCGGACGGATTGATCGAAGCGTTTGCCAACCTCTATCTGGAATTCTTTAAAAGTGTCCGCGCCGAACGCGCCGGCAAAAAAATCCCGGCCGGCGACTTCCCCTCAGTCGAAGACGGCGTGATCGGAAACGCATTCATCGAAACCGCCGTGCGGAGCGCCCGATCCAACGCCAAATGGACCCGGATGAAGACATGATGCGTTTTGAACTTCCTTACGGCAAATCCAGTCATCTGTCTATAGAAATTCCAGACGATACGACGGCGATAGAAGTTCATCCAAAGACGACAGATGCGCTTGAAATCGGAGCAGTATTGCGCGATGCGCTGGCATCGCCGCTAAAATCTTCGCCGCTCGCCGAATTTTTGCGCGGCGCAAAAAAAATATTGTTTATCGTCAACGATGGCACTCGCCCCACGCCGACGGCGCGACTCCTTGATTTCCTGCCTGAAGTTGTTGAAAACGACCGTATCGAATTTCTCGTTGCGACCGGCGCGCATCGCGGCCCAACGGAAGAGGAATTTCGATTCGTCTTCGGCGCCGCGTTCGATCGCATCCGGACGCGTGTTCACGCGCATGACGCCAAAAAAAAAGAGGAGCTTGTCCACTTCGGACAGGTCTCCACCGGCAACGAAATTCAACTCAACCACCTCGTTCAGCAGGCGGATCGGCTGGTGCTCGTCAGCTCGGTGGAGCCGCATTATTTCGGCGGGTTCACCGGCGGACGGAAATCCATACTACCTGGCGTCGCGGGATATGACACCATCGAGCGCAATCATCGCCAGGCGCTTGATCCGCGCGCTCGCGCTCTCGCCCTCGATGATAATCCTGTCAATATCGAAATGGAGGAGACGATCCGACTGCTCGGCGACAAACCGATTTTTTCCATTCAGACTGTGCTGGACGGTAGCCAGCAAGTTTGCGCCGCATTTACGGGCGAACTTGACGCGACGTTTCGGCGTGCGGTCGAAAAATCACTCGAAATTTTCTCGGTGGAAGTGGAACAGCTCGCCGATATTGTCATCACTTGCGCGCCGTTCCCCATGGATATTGATCTCTATCAATCGCAAAAAGCTCTCGAAAATGGCAAACTGATCTTAAAACCGGATGGCATCTTAATTTTGGTATCGCAATGTTGGGACGGGATTGGGCCGAAGAACTTTTACAATCTACTGGCTGGCGCGAAAACTTATGACGCCGTGTTTGAAATAATTCGAAGCGGCTACAAACTTGGCTATCATAAGGCGGCAAAATTGATTGAACCACTGCTGCAAGGGGCTGAAATCTGGGTCAAAAGCGATCTGGAAGATTCGGTTGTTTCGCGGATTTTTCTTCGACCCGTCTCTGATCTGCAAGTGGCGCTTGACGAAGCCTTGAAACGAAAAGGAAGAAAAGCCGTTGTCGCGCTATTGGCCGACGGTTCAGTGACTGTGCCGCGTTTGCGCGGAACGTAACCGTTCAGTAGATTTTATTTGGAGATCGGTCAATCGTATGTGTGGCCGCGTCCGCAAGTTCATTCAATGTCCGCGCTAATTCACTAGGAAGTGGTTGAGGAGAATGCGTGTTCAAGATTTGCTCCTTACGCACGCGACAGCGTTGCTCCATGTCCAGCGCGCCGCCATCCTTCCAAGCCTGGTAGTACTGGCGATTCAAGAGTTTTGGGAACCACAACGAGCGGCGAAAGTGTTGCAAGGTATGCAATGATTCGATAAACCCTCCGCCGGGACCTACTTCCTCCAGGCACGCCAAACCAATCGCGTCATCACTGAAGTCGAGTGTGCGCATGACACTCTCTACATAGCCGATGATTTCGTTTTGCAGCGTGAGGATGTCAAGCGAAGCGGCCTGATCTACGCCGCAAATGCCCATGTGGCCAAAGATATCGGCGCCCGCATTCGCACTCAGCATGAGTGTTAGTCCGGCTTCCAAGCCGGCTTGGGCGTCGGGGCGTTTCGAGTCAGTTAATCCCGTATTGACATACACAGGCAGGCCGTAATGCTTGCCCATCTGCGTCATTGCCACTCCAAAAATAGCTTGTTCCGGGCCGGCGAAAATCATCTGCGTAGTGGACATATCAAACGCATGGCAGATGCCGCCATAACAGACCGGCATGCCCGGTCGGATGAGTTGCGTGACGCAGATGCCCGCGAGAATTTCGGCGTTTTCCTGAGTCAATGTGCCGGCGATAGTGGCTGGCGCCGACAGTCCCATCTGCGCCATGGGTCCCACCGGAACAGGCAAATTAATGCGCGCTGTCTCAAATAACAAATCAATGCCCTCGAAAGGAAACCGCAAGGGGCTGATGGGTTCCAGAAAAGGATAGCACAGCGGGTATTGTTCAGCTCTTTTTTCGTCGCCACGCAAGGCAATCATCATCTCGACAAGATAGTGCGCCGAAGCGCGATCATGGAACCACAAGGTTAGTGGCTTGGTTGTGTTTCGGATCAGTGTGGCTAGTACCTTTGCGCAGCGTCCTTGCGCGGGAAGTTCGTGCGGATCGGCCATAGCGCCTACGATGTTGATGTTTTCCAGCGCGTCACCGAAGCGGCCCGCAACGGCCACGTCGTTCAGCGTGGCAAACCGTCGCTCACCGCCGCTCACATCAACCCAGGAAGCTTCTCCGCTAATGCTGTTGTAATTACGTTTGCCCTGTCCGAAGGCCGCGGTTTTTGAGAGATCGCGGCCATAAAGTGTGTAACTCTTCCCGGCTTGGTGAAGCGAACGCGCCACAAGTTCAGGCGGGATGCGCACGCGTTGTGTGTGCTGTTCCACTCGCGCCCCGGCCGCGGAGAAGCGGGATAGCAATTCCGCATGGGGCACAACCACTCCGATTCGATCCAAAATCGTCAACGAGGCTTCATTGATGCGATGAATCTGGTTCTCTGTTAATACTCGGCTAAACATGGAATCTCCCCTTACAATCCTTCCGGCGCGGACGAGACGTCCACGGTGTCTTTAATGGCTCAAATCCGGCTGGCGCGAGTCAAATTGCGGTAGAAATGCGGCCTGCGCCGCCAGTAGTTCATCGGCGAGTTTGCTCGCAGTCTCGATTGAGTTGACCCAGCCGTCAATGACGAGCGCTTGGACAAATTTGTCTCGACTGCCTTCCAAGGCCGCCTCGACTGCCGTCTCCACCCAAGCAATGCGTGTGGCCAGCGTGCCTGCAAGCGCGGACGGTAGGGGCGGCTGGGCGATGCCTTTCAATGTGCCACCGTCCGCTACGGCGGGGACTTCAACAATCGTTTCCGTCGGTAGATTAGGCACCAGTCCGGTGTTCGGCAAATTGGCAGAATAAATGCAGCGGTCGTTGCGTCGAATGCTCTCGATGATGTCAACCACCTGTTCGTGCTCTCCGCCGATGCTGGCAAAATACTCGGCCGCGAGTGGTTGTTCCGACAAAGCCGCCGTGCGCATTTCCGCGAAGCGCTTGTCGCCCTGCGCAATGACCCGCTCAAAATTGAAGCAATCCACGCCCAGTGTCTTGCCGTAATATTTGCCCCCGCAGCAGAACTGCGGGAAGAACTCGCTCACGTGACGGTCCAAAACCGCCGGGAACGCCCCAAACAGATCGAACAGACTCCAACACAACGGATTGTCGCCCGAAGGGACGCTAGCGTCACGCAATGCCGTTCCCGTTTCGGTGCCCGGTGGGACAGCCTCGATCTGTTTGGCTAGACGCTGTCGAGCAAATTGGCGCAAGCGCGGCATGGCGTCGTGCCCTCGCACCCGCGCTTCGGTGAACCAAGTCAGGTGATTGAGTCCCACGGCCGTGTACTGAAATACCTCGGCGGATACGTCAAGAGCCTGAGCTAGATATTTACCCACGTGATTAACGCCGTGACACAACCCGATTAGATTGGCTCCGGTCGCCTTGCGCACCCCGCGGCAGATGCAAGACATGGGATTGCCGTAATTGAAGAACAGGGCGCCGGGCGCGAGATCAAGTACGTCTTTGGCGATTTCGACCATGGCGGGCAGCATGCGCAGGGCACGGGACGTACCGCCCGGCATGACGCTGTCCCCTACCGGCTGGTACACGCCGTACTTTCGTGGAATGTAGACATCCTGCTCCCAAGCGCGCCGCCCGCCTACCCCGATGGTGCAGATGACTACGGTGGCGTCTTTGAGTACCTCGCGGCGGTCAGTGGAAGCGTGCAAAATGATCGCGGGCCGCTTGGCCGCAATCATTTTGCGAGTCAACCCCGCGGCGACGTCGAGAGCTTCGGGAGATATGTCCACCAGCGCTAAATCAATTTCCCAGTTCCGCCGAATGAGGTCGAAGACCAGGCCACGGGTGAACATGGCGCTGCCCGCGCCAATCAGAACCACTTTTTCTTTCATGTTGACACTCCAGTATTGTCATTCCGGTCAGTTGTGAGTTCTCGTGCGCAGTTCTTCGCGTATAATCATAACGATTATGCTTATGGCTATGATGGCCAGAATCGCCGCAATTACTTGATTACGATATTCGAGCGCGCCGCCGGGACGCAGATCGAAACAGATGCGCAGCGTCGCCAGCAGCAGAAACCCCAGACTGGCGATCAATAGCGCATAGTGGTAGAAATCGCGTTTTGGGCCGTCGGCGATCGCCGCAGTCAGCGCCAGACTGCTATACATAAATAAACTGATGTTGAAAATTATGTCGAAGGCGTCGAGTGTGATCAGACCGTAGCTGCGCGCCAGAGCCGCCAAGCCTTCCGTTCCTACGAACAAGCTGAAAGCGATTATGAATAGCGCGCGGAAATCGCCTTCACTGCGTCGCAACGTCAGATACAGCAGCGTGCAGATTACAACCAGTATCTGTAAATCCACGAGCCGCTCGTTGTATGCAAGCAAACCCAGTCCGAAACGCAGTCCCAGCACGCCAGGCAGCAGGCACAAAATCACCAATCCTGCGCAAAAAGTGAGCGCCATGATCATTATTGAAGTGTGACGCATTGCTTCTTTCGTTTGGTCGCTATTATCAGAATATCTCGTCTATAATTTCGCGGGTGACAGCCACCCATTTTCGGACACGATTCGAATCGGCTTGAACTGTTTCAACATCCTTTAGCGTGATATCAACAAAACAGTTTTTGCATATCTCCAAGTCTCGTCTCAAAATCAACCGAACGCGATCCGGCTCAAAATCATAGCTCACCATGTCGGTAGGACTGGGACGATAACTCAAGACATAGTCCGCCCCGATCTGATCAGCGCACCGAGCGACATTGGCAAAAGGAGAGACAGCAATGCGGCGAAGGTTTGGGATTTGGCGGAGCATAGCGATCTTATTAGTCAGATCTTCACAACAGCCATAAGCGACCAAGCCGAACTCTTTTAGAATGGGTAATTGATAGCGCAACAGAAACTCTTCATGCATGGCGGGCGATACGGCGGTGAATTCCTGACCCGCCATATAACCCCAAAGTTGACTACGTGAAACACCGTTGGCGTTGGCGTCCGATAGTCGCTGAACACGCTCGGCCGTCTTCGCTTCATCTATTTCGTGCCAAGGCATTCGAAGGCTCTCAATATCCTCCAACTCCTTGATAGGATAGTCCACTTTGAAAGAGCCCCTGTCTTCATCACTGAAGTTGCGGTTGATGGACAGTCCCCACCCTTGACAGCGATACGTTGCCTGAACGGTTACCCATGGCTCAAACACGGAGTCATCGTTGAGAGTGTTCCAGAAAAGGTGACGCAGAAAGAAATCTTCGTATTGTCGAAAGAAATCATCTTCGCAGCGGCATTGCGATTGCGGCATTTCTCGCCAAGCGAACGCGCGGACGTAAATCAGGGGGCGAGTCTTCTTAAGACTGTTGTGTTGTCGCCAAAGCGAGCGCCTTTCGCCTTGAACTGGATCGGAACAAATAGTCATGTACTGGTTTGCCATATCCCTAAGAATTAAAACATCGCGGTTGTTGATCATCTTAATTTTATGACGCACTTTATGTTGTTTTCCTTTGCGTCCTTTGCGTCCTCTGCGGTAAATCGCACTTCGTTAGGCAAGGTTTCTTTATTAACCCAGTTTACGTAATCTGGATTAGCTTCCAGCACTGGCAACGCGATGAACTCCGGAACCGCGTAACTGTGCAATTGTTTCAATCGTTTGAGTAGCGCGGGGATATTGCGCGGCGGAGTCTTCATTACGATCAGCGTCTCGCGGTCGCAATTCAGTTTTCCGTCCCACCAGTAAAACGATGTCAAGCCCGGGATCAAGTTCGCGCATGCAACGTGGCGTTCAGCGACCAGTTGGCGCGCTATTCGTTTAGCTTCTTTTGGCGGCGCTGTGACGAAAATTACGCGCAACGGCAATTCTTTTTTTCTGTAATCGTTCACGATGAATCTCGCATCCTTTGTTCAAGAACTCTCTTCGCACTCTGCGCCCGTTTTTTCCTTTTTCCTTTTTCCTTTTTCCTTCGTACCCGTCTACGGTTTAGCGGGCACGACGCCGAAGTTGTCGTACAGGTACGCTTTATCGCGGTTCTCCTGCGTTTCCTTCAATTCTAACACAAACTCATCGGCGCGTTTCGGAAAGTGTCCGCGTAATTCCTGAAAGCTCGTCAGCGAGTTCTCCCAATGCGGCAGCGCCACTGTCGGATTAACGTATTTCTTGGCTTCCTTCACAGAGTAACGAGCTTTGGCGATCAGAGTATCGAATAGATCGCGTTCGCGTTCTGCGGCTTCAAGCGCGCTTTTCAATTCGGCGACCTTGACTTGAATCGTCGCGGTCTGCGCGCGAGCTTCTTCGCGATCAAACAACGCCAAGGCTCCGGCACATGGCTGCAAGGCCTCGGACCACGCGCTCAAGCGACGCACACTGTCGGTCTCGGGAACCATCTCCGCCGCCGCCTTCAATGCGCGCGATTCGTCCAGCAGCGCCAGGTACTTCTCATCCATGACCAGTTGTTTGCGACATTCTTCAATTTGCGCTCGCGCATCGTCAGCGTCGGGCAGACTAATCAGAGCCTGTTCCAACGACGCCAGCGCTTTCTTCCATAACGCCACCGCCTCCGCTCCTGACACGGCCTTAGCCGCGTTCTGTCGCGTTTCCAACGCTTGCTGCATAGCCGTCTTAAATTCGGTTGGAATGTGTTTCACCACTTCGACGACAACTTTATCCGTGGCCGCTTGAGTCCAATCGGCATATTCGACGCGTTTTGCTTGCAGAACAAATGTGTGGCGCCCAATCTCCAGCGCGGGAATGGAGAACGTCAAACCTTTGATCAGTGTTTTCTCGGGCGAAGTCTGCTCCACCCAGCGCGTTTCAATGTCGCTAAAGCTCCGCGGCCCGCCGCACACCTGACCTTCCAGGCGCAACGCGTTGCCGGTTTCGAGACGCTGAAAATCTTTCTCGGCCGCGCGTACCTGTAATTCCACGCGAACACGCGCGTCTTTTCGCGCGACTTCGACTCCGCTATTTTTGTCGCGCACACTGACCACAAAGTCGGTGTCGTTCCGCAATGGCACACGAATACTGCTACTCGAGTACACCCGTTCGCCAGCCGCCCATTGCACGATGTAGTCCGAAGGCTTTTCCACGCCGACCACCGTCGCGATCAGTTCGGCTTCTTCACCGGGTTTGACACGAGTGGCGCAACGCAGATCGAGCGAGACGATTGGAGCGGCTATCACTATCGGTTCGCGCTTTGTCTCGCCGTAAAATTTAATCATCCAGAACGCGCCACCCGCAGCCGCCAAGAACGGCAACGCAATCCAGACGATGCGTTCGATCACGGTCTTCGTCGGTGTCGGCGACACAAGCAATGGCGCGGCTTGCGCTTGCGGCGCGATTGTCACCGGCACCGGCGCGAGCGCCGTCTTCTGAGCAGCCACGATTTTGGCGCGCTCTTTAGCCATGGCTTTTGGAATAGGGAAACTACTGCTCGCACCAGTCAGCTCATGCAACGATGCGTTGACGGCGCTCAACAGTTCCTCGCAATCAGCAAAACGATCTTCGGGCCGCTTCGCCAGACAGCGCTCAAGGATGTGTACCACGCTGTCGGGCAAATTTGGCCGAAGTTGCCGGATGTTCGGCAGTGGCGATTCCTTGACGTGGCGCGCCAGTGTCGGCATGTCTTGCTCATCGTACGGCGGCTTATGCGTCAGCAACATCCAGAAAGTCGCGCCGATGGACCAGAGGTCTGAAGCCGGGCCGATTGTCGCACCGATGTCCCATTGCTCGGGGCTCATATACTCTGGCGTACCCAGCAACAGTCCCAAGCGCGTGACTGGCATGTGCGAACCGCTGCCGGTCGCGGCGGCTTTTGCCAAACCAAGGTCGGAAAGCAGCACACGGCCATCGGTGGCGACCAAGATGTTGTCAGGCTTGATATCGCGATGAATGACGCCGTGTTCGTGCGCAGCTTGCACACCGCGAGTTACATCATGGATAATTTGCAGTGCCAATGGCAACATCAATGGCCCTTTGGCATCCACCAGATTACGCGCCGTCTGACCTTCAACGTAGTCCATTACCAAGTAAAGCAGATATCCCTGCTGATCCACCTGCAAAGTGCGAACGACGTTTGGGTGGTTAATTTTCGCCGAGATGCGAGCCTCTTGTCTGAATCGTTCCACAAACCGATGGTCAGTATCGTCCAGCGGGAATGGCAGGATTTTGACGGCCACGTCCAGCAGCAGCGATTCGTCGTAGCCGCGATAAACTGCGCCCATGCCGCCTTGTCCGAGTTTTTTCAGCAAACGCACTTTGCCGACACACTTTGCGTTCTGTTTCACGGGCACGTCGCGCAAGAGTCTATCGGCGAGCAGCGCAGGATCGGCGAGAATGATGGAGGAGACTTGGTTGACGGGCAGTTCGACCGATCGTTGCGAATAAGGAACGGCATTCAGCTCATCCGGTGTGACGGAGATGATACGCGCGCGGCCTTCGCCATCAGCCATCGCGCGGAAATCGCATCCGCACTTGCCGCACCGAATTTCGGCGCCCAAGATTGCCGAATCATGTATATGTCCGCAATCCGGACAGAGCACTTTCAATATCAACGCCACGACCGTACGCTCTCCTCATAGTGGCTAGTGGCTGGTGATTGGTGGCTAGGGGACACCAACCACCAACCATTTTATATTATCGTCGTTTTATAGCGAAACATGAAGTAAAATCATTTTGCAAGCATATCGCATATTCAATATAATTACACGATGGAGCCGTCTCTCAACCAAATGATGACTGCGGCTCATCGCGTTCGTTTGGTGTGTAAGGGAATCATTAGTGAGATGAGACGCCGTACATGTCGAAACACCAGAAAACAGGAAATCCAGTCTTCGATTATCGCGCCGCTTTTCGTATTTTTGCGGAACGGTTGCAGCACATATTTATGCTTGGAGGCATGCTCTGTTTTGTATGCGGCGGCCTGCTTTATTTTTTCGCTCTTGAGATCGAATCATTACGTGTTGGCATGGGTCTTTTCAGTCTCATCGGTCTGGCGCTGATTTTGGTTGGCGCAGCTTGGGGATTTTTCTGGCGACACAAGTTGCGGCAGAATTTCAAAACAAAGTTCGGACCGTCGGTATGACATTAACATTTTGATTTTTGCTTTACATCGTTTTCCGCCAGAGTGTATCATGACGAACTCCGGCCGAATAATACGCGAAGTGCTTAATGATGAGGCCAAAGTGGCTGAGACTAAGTCAGTGGAAAGTGCGACAGGCACGGAAACTGTTTCAGAAGAAGTGTATCCGGAATTGACTGAGACCGGTAGTTACTCCGTGGCGCAGGTCGCCGCCATCGCATATGACCGACCTGAACGTGTGCCGCTGGGGTCGGCGCCGGAAGTGGCCCGCTACAGATTACTGTGTGTGGTGGCGTGGATACTGCTGGGCTTCGCGATCATGATTGGCGTGTGGCGGTTATATGCGAGCGCGCACACGGAAGTACCATCAATTACCACGCAAGTGGTCGGCTCGATCACACCAATTTTATCAGCGTTGCTGAATTTTCTAGGTCTGGCTCTGCTGGGCATATTGGTCACAATGGCGGCTCACTACATCGCACGGCTCGATGCGCAAGCGAGCTGGATCACTTGGCGCAGCGCAGCTCTTACCGAACCTTTGCGCGAATCTGACGTCAATCTGCCGTTCATCCTGCCGTGGTCGGTTTCAGGAGGATTACTGATTGGACTGGGCCTCGTCGTGGCTACGGGGGCTGCGCCATTCGGTGATACGATCCTACAAGCGTTTGGTGGCGGCGTGGCGATAACAGCCGCAGGACTATTGCTGGCGTTATTGGGCGCAGGCAGTGGCGAGGCGAGTCGTTTTCTATGGCGTATGAGCCAGTTCGGCAAGGCGCTGGCCGCACGCAAACGCGGCGATGAAATTGGACTGTTACCGCCGTCGCGAGTTCAGGCATTTACCAAAACTAGTTCGACCGGATTAATGCTTCTGACACTGGCGTTCCTGACGGCCAGTTTCGCCACGTTTATCTGGCTGATGTGCGAACGCTTGAAGATGGCGGCAGATATCGCCTTGTTGATCGGCGGGTTTCTGGGCATTGTCGGCGGCGCCTACACTCTATATCGCCTGACAACGTTATGGAGCGACATGCTGTACGGATGGGAGTACGGAGCGCGCAGCATTGGCAAATCGCACTCCCGATATCCTGGCGAGTTAGCCACCAACGCTTTTCGCGCTGCCGGTTGGACCGTTAGTTTCTGCATCGTCGTGCTGATCGTGCCCGTGGTGAAGACCATCGGAAACACCAATGTGCCGATGCTGTTGATGAGTATCTTTCTGCCAGTATCGAGCATTCTATTTATCCTGTGGCTGGTGGCGCTCAAACGCGACAGTTTCAAACTGGCGCTGGCTACGTCCGTAGTGGCTGGATCGCGATCATGGACAGTCCGCTCTAATTTGTGGCCGCGGTTGCTGGCGGGCGCATTAATGCTCGTCGTTGTTTTAGAGGGGCTATGGATATTCTACGACGTCTTTATGTCTTTGAACCAATCCTGGCGCGGCTCAATCGCTACTCGCGGAGGCGCGGATAAAGAAGCCGCAAAGCAATTGCTGCTGGCCACTGTGTTCTTTGGCTTGATCGTGTTGTCTGGTTTTTGGGCGGCACTAACACTGTTGGACATGGATCGCGCTAATGCAAATTTGGAAGTCTGTAACGAATCGCTATAGTAGCGCAGTGTTATCCAAGCCGCGACCGTATTAGTGGTTCATAATCGATGCCGACACTTCAATACGAAAATCCATTTGCCAGCCTGAAGCGAGCGGACTTTTTTTTGCTCGGCTGTATCGTACTAATCGTAATTATCGGCTGGTGCTTTGTGGCCAGCGCCACACGTAGCATACCTGACGGCACAGGTTTCATCGCGCGGCAGACATTGTTTATTGGCATAGGTATCGTGATCTTTGTCGTTCTGCAAAAAACGCCGTATCTGCTAATTTTGCGTTACGCACCGCTGTTGTATTTAATTGGACTGCTACTGCTCTGCGGCGTTTTCGCCACGCGTCCGGTTAATGGCGCGCATAGCTGGTACAATCTGTACTTTTTCAAGCTACAGCCATCGGAACTGATGAAGCCCATCGTCATCCTGACGCTGGCGCATTACCTGATGTACCGCGACAGCTACAAACGCATCTTTGGCTTGTTTGTGCCGCTAGTATTAACGCTGGTGCCGATGTTGCTGATTCTCAAACAGCCCGACTTCGGCACTTTCCTGACTTTTGCGCCGATATTTCTGGCGATGCTCTTCGCTGCGGGCGCGCGTATCCGGCATCTACTGCTGATGTTGTTGTGCGGTTTCGGCAGCATGGTGTTGATGTGGTTCACTGTCATAAAAGATTATCAAAAACGCCGTGTTTTTGCGTGGCTGGACCCCGAGCAATATCGTCTGGGTGAAGCCTGGCAACTGTTGCGCTCCGAAACTGCAATCGGTTCGGGCGGCTTCTTTGGCACAGGTTTGTGGCATTCCAGTCAAAGCGGGTTGAACCTGCTGCCCGAAAAACACACTGATTTCATCTTCGCCGTCATCGCTGAGGAAGGCGGCTTCGTGTTCGCCGGGCTGTTGTTGGCGCTGGTTTTTCTGGTGGCGCTGAGCGGCTTTGGGATCGCCGTGCGCACTCGCGAACCAGCGGGGCGACTGATAGCTGTCGGCTGCGTCACTATTCTCTGCGCGCAGGTGCTGATCAATAGCGGCGTGGCGCTGGGTCTGTTGCCAACGACCGGCCTGACTTTTCCGTTCGTGTCTTACGGCGGCAGTTCAATCATCAGTTCCTTCATCTGCTTGGGCTTGCTGGTGAATGTTGGCGCCACACAGGAGCCGGTGCTGGCCAAAGAAGCGTTCGTGTGAATAAAAGAGAATTTTCGATTTTCGATTTTTGGTAACCGTTCAGTCTATTCTCACCACAGAGCCACAGAGAACACAGAGAAACTCATAAGATTTTTCTTGCGGATGCCATTCTGAAAACGTTAACGTTGAAGTCGCGATCAACAGGCACTCTTTATAATGAACGGATCCCAAC
>JAZDLP010000020.1:0-4172 GCA_043801885.1 Planctomycetota bacterium
TGCGCCACGCAAAGATTTTGATGGTTAGTAGTACAGAGACGAAATTGAATAAAATAACAAAACAGGTCGCAGACTCAGTCATCGGATCAAGAGACAGGATGGCTAAAATTTACTTATTGAGTCCAGTGTTTCTAATGTAGATTTGTGCCTTCGTGGTGAACGGTTACCTTTTTTCTAACAACTCGTTATTTGTCAGGAAGTTTCGTGATCGCCCACACCGCTCGCGCACGAATATCAGCGTCTGGATCGGTCAGGCACGCTTGGAGCGCGATTTTATAACTGATCGTTTTGCTGTTTCCAGCGGCTGTGATTGCGCTCAGACGCAAGCCTTTCAGTCCACTGCGGCGCAGCGGACTGGCGGTAAAGGCGTGGTTGAATTGCGCGGTGGTCATGGCGATGCACTCAGTCAGCGACAGATTCCACCAAGAACGTGGCGCGAGCAGTTCTTCATCCGGTGTCGCTAATTTCCGCGGCGCATTGTACGGACAGACTTCCTGGCAAATATCGCAGCCGAAGACACTTGATCCTTGCGCGGCCCACAGTTCTTCAGGCGTTCGACCGCCACATTCGATGTTCCAAGTTGCCAGGCAGCGACGTGCGTCCAACACGCCGGGTTCGATCAACGCTCGAGTAGGACAAGCATCCAGGCAGCGTCTGCAATTACCGCAGTGATTAGGTTCGGGAGAATTGGGTTCCGGCGTCGAGTCCATGATAATCTCTGCCAGTAATAAAAACGAACCGCCTCGCGGATGAATAAGACAAGTATTTTTGCCGCGCCAGCCCAGCCCCGCGGCTTCCGCCCACGCGCGTTCCAAGACGGGGCCGGTGTCAACGATCCAGCGCGCGCGTGCGCAGACGCCGGCGACTTGCAATGCGCGTGCGAGTTTTTTCAGACGGCGTTCGAAGATTCGATGGTAGTCGCGGCCGCGCGCGTAGCGAGCGACACGCATTCTTAAATCAGACATGTTCTCGCACGGGGCGACAGTCGGCGCGTAAAATGCGCCCAACGCTAATATCGAATTCGCCCACGGAAATCGCACGCGAATTTGCGTGCGCGCCGCCTGTGTTTTTCGCATGTAATCCAGCGGACCGTACAAGCCTTTGTCCAACCACTTGGCCAAGCTTGCGGCGCGCGGCGTCCAGCCGTCGGCGGGGATCAAGGCGATGCCGCTGATCGCGAATCCATGCTCGGCGGCCAGTCGTCTGGCGGTTGTGTTTTGTTGAACCGAGGCTAGAACAAAGGGGAATTGCGGATTTTTGATTTTTGATTGTGGATTGATGGAAAATAGGACGCCTTTGGCGGCAATTTTTGTATTGGGCGACAAATTTTAAATTCCTATACTTTGGAAATGGCAATCGATTGCGCTATATTAGCCAAAGTTTATGGCAAAGACTACGCTCAAAAAAGTCCGTAATCGAATAGCTAAGTTATGCTATGATGAATATATGAGTAAAACGACAGAAAAGTGGGACAATCCTATTCAAGCGAAAACCAGCGGGTTGGATGTTCTTCTGGAGATCGCTTGCATCGCCACGGAAAGGGTTTTGACGATCCAAAGACCGGATGGAATATTCCGAGTGCCGGATAGGCTCGTGAATGAAACTTTTCATCATTACAACCAGCAGGTGATATACAATCTCGCCAGATTATACAAGCTGGAACACCCGCTCAATTCCCTTTGCGGAAGAAAAGATGTTCTTGGCGCAGCCATCAGGAATGGGGATGCCTTGGCCGGGCACTATCGCCGATGCGCGCGCAAGAAAGCCCATGCGGATCACCGGGCGCTCTATTGCTGGCTGATGGCAACTGAAGCTCTCGGGGTTGCGATTGGCTTCAAGCGAAAAAAACAATGGGAAGCCGTAATTTATGCTTCTTCAGTGAGTCTCGCCGAGGAGATTGGCCATGTTCGCTCCAGATTGGACGCGCCTCTGTTGTGCCCCAATGTACAGCTTGGTCGAGGGTTCAATCACATTACCATGATCACCGCTCTCGTTTATATTATCGGGAAATATTTTCGGGACGACGCCTATATGAAAATGGCATCGGATATGATGCGAAAACTCGCCATCTGTCAGCAGTCTGACGGCTATTGGACGGAATACGATGGCCCAAGCCCTTTTTTGAATTACATCACTTTGGAAGGCGTTCGGCGGTACTACGCTGCATCAGGTGATCGAACCATGCTGCGTTTTATCCGCAAAGCTGTCGAGTTCAATGTTCGCTGCCTTTCCCCAGACATGGCGATTATTGCCAACTTGGATGATCGGGTGCAATTTGACCGGTGTCCGACAGGTCCGGAAGCGCTCGCGTGGGGGTTGGCGCCATTTGCGCATATCCCAGTATGGGGGTTGGCAGCCGCACAATACTCAACGATTGGCAGATCTTACCTCGCTGAAGCGCTTGAGAGACTTCCGCAACGGCTTTCAAAAGAACGTCTCTGCAGTTATTTGGAATTATACGTCCTTCTTTTACAGGCTTACGACGCCATTCCGCGGAACTTGCGTCTTCCAGTGAAAACGTCCCGCTCGCGAGTATTGCCTTTTCTCAAGACCTCAAGCAGAACGATTTTGGAACGAAACGCGTTGATAGAAAAAAGAGGCCCTTGGATGTTTAGTGTTTCGGGTATTGTTGCGCCTGCTATTGACCGCAGCAAGTTTAAGATCGAGCGACAATCGTTTCTGAGCCTGTTTCATAAAGATGCGGGACATATTATCGTTGGAACCAACAGCAAGAACCAGCCGAACGTTGCGACCTTTCGAGGCAGATTCCGTGGCGGCCGGAATGTTTTTTTGCCACGCCGGAGCGAACTGGATGTCAAGAAGAGGAAATTGGATCTTTTCTTCGATGGATTCATAGCATCGCTGGAGATCGCTTCTCTCTCACGTGATACGGCGAAAATACTGATGCGACTCCTGCCGACTGGAGATGGCGCGATCGAAGTTAATCTTGTTGTGGGCGCATTCTTTGATGACCGGGTGATTTTCAGACAAGACAAAAAGGAAACGTGCGAGACACTGGGAAGAACGGGAATCGAATATGGCTGGCAGAATGGGAAGGGATCCATTGCCTGCAACCACTGGGAGTTAACCGTTCCAGAGAGCGCAGTATTCAGGTGGCCATTCATTCCGTTTTGCTCATACACGCCAAATCTGCGGTCGCCAATCAGACGTTCCTGGAGTGTCCTGAGCATCCCGTTTGGAGAACGGACGGAAATGGAAATCAAGGCGACTATTCATTAGGGACATACCATGTTTGCCGAAGTGAATGGTACGCGCATCTACTACGAAGTTGCGGGAGAAGGGCATCCGCTGGTCCTGATACATGGCTCCACGTTAGATTCCCGTATGTGGGACGACCAGTTTGATGTTTTTGCCCGCTCCTACCGGGTGATTCGATACGACGCGCGCGGACACGGCAAATCGGCGCTTCCAACGAATGAACCTTATATTCCTGCCGAGGATTTGAATGCGCTTTTGGAGCGCCTTGAAATCCGGCAGGCCAATATCCTCGGTCTGTCCATGGGCGGCGCCATAGCGATTGATTTCACGCTTCTTTTTCCGAAGGTAGTTTCGGGGTTGATTCTTGTTGACAGCCGGCCGGACGGCTGGAAGGCATCGCCTGAACTCTCGGCGTTGATGCAACCGATCATTCTTAAAGCCCAGGAAAACAATCTGCCGGAGGCAAAGCAACTTTGGCTGGAGCACCCTCTTTTTGAGTCCGCGCGAAAGAGGCCCCGCGCAGCAGCTCAACTGAAACAGATCATCTCCGATTTCTCAGGATGGCAATGGGATCACACCAATCCTGTCAAAAAACTCAGTCCCCAGGCTATTCATCGTCTGGAGGAGATCACTGCACCGACACTCATCATCGTCGGTGAACGGGATTTGCCTGATTTCCATGCGATCGCCACCGTCATGCATCAGAGTATCCGAGACGCTCGAAAAGTTATGCTGCCTGATGTTGGCCATATACCCAATATGGAGACCCCTGATACATTCAACCAGACCGTGTTGGGCTTTCTGCAAGAGATCTCTGGCTCAATCACGACTTTAAAGTAGCGCAGGCATTCTTGCCTGCAATTGATCAAAAAGCTTTGCGTGACGCAAAGCTTTTTTGGCTCATGTTGGCAAGTGTGTGCAATAACGTAGGGGCACGGCATGCCGTGCCCCTA
>JAZDLP010000021.1:0-13925 GCA_043801885.1 Planctomycetota bacterium
CCAAGCGTCTGATGTACCTTGATGATACATTGAATTATTCTCTCAGTAACCAAGTTTTCTGGATATTCCATTATCTCCACATCCCCATTATCTCCTTATCCCCTTTCTTACACATCTGACGTATAGGGTGAACGGTTACCATTATAGTTCATTCACCGGCCATTTTGGCCGTTTTCCCGCCAGAACGCGGAAGACGTCCTCCACTACAGCCGCATACGCCAGATTGGCTTCGGGCGTCTGAGCCGCCGAATGCGGCGAGAGGATGACGTTCGCGCATTTTAACAATGGATGATCAGCAGGCGGTATTTCGGGGTCCAGCACGTCTATGCCCGCTCCGGCGAGCTTGCCGGCCGCCAGCGCTTCTGCGACGGCTATGTTATCAAAAATTGCGCCACGAGCGCAGTTGATCAGCAATGCCGTTGGCTTCATCCAGTTGAGTTGTTGCTCGCCGATCAGGCCGCGCGTAGAGTCGTCGAGCGGTGTGTGCACGCTGACCACGTCGCTTTTCTCCAACAATGTCCGCAGCGAAACTTTTCGCGCGCCGAGTCGTCGTTCTTTGACTCGGTAGCTAACGATATCGTTATAAAGGATACGCATGCCGAAGCCTTTGACGGCGATCTCGCCAACCGTCGTGCCGATGCGCCCCAGTCCGATAATGCCGAGCGTCTTGTCGCGCAGTTCCAACGATTTATGACGCTCGCGGAATGGATAATCCAGCCGACGCACGGCGGCGTCTCCGTGAATCGTGTGCTTGGCCAGCGCCAGAATCATCGCCCAAGTATGCTCAGAGACGGCTATGCGACTGCCGCCAGGCGTATTCACGACCCAGACGCCCGCGCGTGTGGCGGCCTCGATATCAATATGGTCTACGCCGATACCGTGTCGTCCCACAACTTTCAGTCGTGGCGACGCCTTGATAATCCGCTCCGAAACGCAGCCTTTGGTGCGGATGACGATGGCGTCCACCTGTTCGGCGGCGACCAGCGCGGCTAGGCTGGCTTCATCGGTCTTCTCCGGCCGCACAACGCGCGCGCGCCGCTCTAATTCCTTCAAGTACTTTGGATGTATTTTCTCGACCAGCAGGACGACAGGTTTGGTTTTCATAGCGACATTTATACCGCGCTGTTTGGAAAAAATCAAAACTACCTAAACTGGTGGCTAGTGGCTAGCGCTACAGCGACTGTTTTCTCGTACCGCAGGCGTCTCGCCTGCCTGTTCTGACAAACGCGGTAACTCATTGGCGAGAGGCAGGCGGGACACCTGCGGTACGGTCGTTTCGAAAACCGTCTTTCAAATGCGACGCGCTTTGACGATACTCTACAAATCCATGAATGAATCATTTCTAATCCGCGCGCTGCAATACAGTCTGCCTGCGACTGGTATCGGTATTGCTGTCTTTGCGTTGTATCTGTTTACGCAGTCGTTGATCTCATGCTGGCGCAGCAAACTGGTCACTAGCGTCGCGCTGCGCCACCTGCGCGTTCGCGGTATCTCCTGGGTGGCGGTCAGTTTGATTGCCATCATCGTTTTACTATATTTACTGATTATTTCGGTGATGGAAGGCATCAAAGAACACTACATGGACAAACTGCAGAGTGTTATGGCGCATGCAACGATCAGCGTCGGAGATCTTGCCTGGGGCATCCAGCGTCCGAAGGAGTGGGCGCAGGAGATCGAAAAATTGGATCCTGGCATTCGCGGCGTAACGGTCGGCCTAGAGACGCCGGCGTTTGCCATGTTTGCTCGGGCGCGCGCGGTGGGTTCATTGCGCGGCATTGATCTGGACCGCGAATTAAAATACGGACGATTGAAGGAATTATTGCGGCCGCCGGATGTGCGCGAATTTGGATGGCATGAGCATGGCGACAGAAAGTTGCCGGGCTGCATCGTCGGCGGCGCCTGGCGCAAGAACTATGGCTTGAAAATCGGCGACCAGGTTACTTTTATTTTTACGGCTGAAGAAGACGACGACGAGACACCGCCACGACCGGTAGCGTTCTCTATCGCGGGCTTTTTTGAAGGCGAGAATCCCTATCTTGAATACGCCGCTTACGTGGATCGCCGCTTCCTGGCTGAAAAAATGAAAGTTACAGGCATGGCTAAAACGCTCTATATCTGGCTCAACGATCCGAACCGCCCGGATCTCGACACGCTGCGTGGGATCATCCGTGACAAGATGAAAGAATTGATTCGCCGTGACGAGCCGCGACATGTCGGCAATGCCGACCTGATCATGATTGAAACCTGGCAACAGCAAAATCATCGTTTCTATGAAGGGATTACGCGCGATAATTTGATCATGCGTTTTATTATGAGTATTTTTTTTAGCGTTGGTGGCTTTTGTAATTTTTCTGATTTTTGGCCGTTTGGTGGCGGAAAAAGTTCATGACATCGGCGTATTGCGCGCGATTGGCGTTACGCCGTTCGGCATTCAGAGTTGTTTTCTGGCGCAAGGGTTATTCATCGGTGTCGTTGGTCTTCTCGTCGGATTGATTATTTCGTACTTTGTTATCCAAAATATAAACCTGATCGCCGCCGTTTTTGGCGTTGACCCATTCCCTACTGAGTCGTTCGGTCCGGAGAAAATTCCAACTCATATATTGCCGTGGGATATCATGCTGATTTCAGGGTTGACACTGGCATCCGCATTGATCGGCGCGTTTTATCCGGCCTGGCGCGCCGCCAGACTCAACCCCGTGGATTGTTTGCGCCATGAATAATTCCAAAAATATAGTCCCCGCCGCGCAAGACTCGCCGCCAGTCTCGAACGGCAAATCCGCCGTCGTATTGCGCGCGGAGAATTTACAGCGCTTTTTTATTGACGGCGTTCGCCGTCTGGACGTGCTGAAAGGCGTCAACCTGTCGTTGAGCGCTGGCGAAGTTACGGTGTTGGTCGGTCGCAGTGGCAGTGGCAAAAGCACGCTGCTGCATTTACTAGGTCTGCTTGATCGTCCTAACGGCGGCGAAACGCTGATTGACGGCACGCCTGCCGGCAGTTTATCTGAAAATGATCGTTCTTATTTGCGCAATCAATATATCGGTTTTGTTTTTCAGCATTATTTTTTGCTGCCGGAATTCAATGCGCTGGAGAACGTGCTGCTGCCGGCCAAGTCTGCTTGTTCAGTCAACGGATGGCTGGCAAAAAAAAGTTTTTATCGTGCTCGCGCCGACGAATTGTTGGATCTGGTCGGCTTGTCCGCGCAAGCTCGCCAGCGACCGGCGACGTTGTCCGGCGGCGAACAGCAGCGCGTCGCCCTGGCGCGCGCCTTGATACTGCAACCGAAGATTCTGCTCTGCGATGAACCCACCGGCAACCTTGACCCGGACACAGGAGCGCTTATCATGGACTTGATTTTCAAGGTCAGTCACAAGCATGGCGCGGCGGCGCTGGTGGCGAGTCATGATCAGACGTTGGCTGGCCGCGCGAACAGCATCATGCGATTGGAACAAGGGATGTTAAAGGCAGAGTATGCCGCAGATTCGCGTTAAAAATGGGCCTCAAAAAGACAAGATTCTTCCGCTGACGGGCAGCGAGGCGCTCGTTATCGGACGCGATGCGGCCTGCGCTCTTCAGATCATGGACAAGGGCGTTTCACGCGAACACGCCAAAATATTCCGAGTCGGTGAAATGGTCTTTATTCGCGACCTCGATAGCCGCAACGGTTCATTCGTTAATGAAGAGCCAGTAAAGGAAGAACTGCTGCGCGTAGGCGACTTGGTGCGCGTTGGCGTCACTCAATTGATTTTCGAAAGCAAAAGTGGGACGGAGAATCGGAATCTTCAGTACGAGGATGAAGAAAATTTCAAGACGTCGCTGGAGCTGAAGTTCGATGACTTGTACGTTCTGGAAACTTCCGCGACCGGACGCGAAGGCGATCTGTTCAAGGCGATGTGCCAGGCTGCGCAGATCGCGCAAAGCGAGTGTGACGAAAAGAAACTGTTTGATCGCTTGTTGACGTTAATTCAGGAGCACATCCCCGCCGACTATTTATATCTATTTCTGCGCGACGAGCGTACCGGAGCGGTAACGCCGCGAGCGATGATCCCGAAACCAAGCGATTCGAATGTCCCCATTTCACGCTCAATTCTACGGCGCGTGATCAGCGAATCGCGCGCTATCTTGACCGCGGACGCGATGCAGGACGAACGCTTCAAAAACGGTGAATCCATCGTCATCAATAACATCCGCTCGGTGCTGTGCGTGCCGGTCCAGAGCAATGATAAACAGGCGCTGGGCGCGCTGTACGCCGTGAACACGCGACTGGCAGAAACATTCGAACAGATTGACTTGCAGCTGCTGACGGCGCTGGGCGCGCAACTGGCCTTGTCGCTCTCGAATCTGCAATCTAATCGCGAGCGGCGCCGCATGTTCTTCCGCGCCATTGGGCGGCTGATGTCGCTAGTGGAAGGCAACCCATCGCAGCGACAGAGTCACGCCGACCGTGTCAGTCTGTATTGCTCGGCAATCGCTGCGCAACTGGGGTTGAGCGATACGTCAGTCCTGGTTGCCAGTCTGGCCGGGTTGCTGCACGACATTGGCAAGACGCCGGCGGTGTCGAGTCTTTCAGCGATGGTCGGCGAATATAGTCCGGACGTGGCGTCGGCGCTGGCGACGGCAGATTTCTTTCAGGATATTCACAGTCTCGATGAGACTTTAAACGCCATTCGTTCGCAACATGAACACTATGATGGTAGCGGTGTTCCGCAACAGTTGAAAGATGTCAAAATTCCGCAGGGCGCGCGCATCTTGAGCGTGGCCAATATCTTTGACCAGTTGATTTTTCCAAACGGCAATCTGACGTCTGACGCAGACTTCGATTCGGCGATGATCCGTAAAGCTTTCATCGAGATGGAGCGCGATTCAGGCAAACGCTTCGATCCAGAGGTGGCGAGCGCGTTGATGATCGCCTACCGCAATGGCGCGCTGCGCTTTACCACAGGCGAGGTAATGCTTGTTGAAGCCTCGGAATTGGCAATGGCGGCCATGGCACAGACGACCAGCCTGCCAACGGACGCCGACGCGCCGACCGTAGAAATAATTAAAGACAGGACGTCATCCACGGGCACAGTAAGGGTGGCCGATCAAGCTGAAGAGGTGCCGACTCTGCACGGAATCACTCAGCGGGAGCAGGGACGCACCTGGGTGCAAACTTGGGAGAAGGCGGATTTGGAATTGGAACGTATCCATGCGGAAGAGCTGGCTGCCATGACAGAAGATGCGGCTCGCCAGGCGATGTTGGATATTTTTGACTTGTGGACGCCACCGGAAGAAGCAGCGCAATCGAGCGGCTTGGTGGAACAGCAGCAGCTTTTTGTCCGGTTTCAGCAGATTATGCGGAACCGCCAATGAATGCGAATAACGATACTGTAGTAGCGAAGTCGGGAATTCCCCCCCTTAAAAAGGGGGGGCAAGGGGGGGGTGTTCCAGTTGCCCACTCTCACCCCCCCTGTCCCCCCCTTTTCAAGGGGGGAAACAGATAGTTGGCCGATTTCCGTGCTACAGTGTCCGAATAACCGCGAATGAACGGTTGCGAAAAACGAGCGACAGACGCATGAAACAAAAACTAATCGAAGCGGCGGCGGAGATTCTGGATTGGGCTGTGGCTCAAAAAATTCCAGCTTACCTCATCGGAGGAATGGCGGTTCAGAGATGGGGGGAGCCTCGCCTTACTCGCGACGTTGACGTGTCACTCTTTATTGGATTTGGAAATGAACAAATAGTGATCCGAGAACTCCTGAAACACTTTCGTCCCCGTCGGGACGGAATGGAGGAATTCGCGTTGCAGAATCGAGTAGTTCTTCTTCATGCCACGAATGGCGCGCCTTTGAACGTTGCGCTGGGCGCTTTTGTATTCGAGGAAGAAAGCGCCAAGCGCGCGTCGCCATATATGTACACCTCTGAATCGGCGTTGCTCACATGTTCCGCCGAAGATTTGGTGATCATGAAGGTGTTCGCCGGAAGACCAATTGATGTGATAGACGTGGAGAGGATACTGATAAGGCAGGGGAAGGCGTTGAACTTGCGACACATTCGGCATTGGCTGGCGATGCTCGCCGATCTCAAAGATGATCCCGATCTGGCCAAGCCCTTCGAAGATGCTCTGAAAAAAGTGGAGATGCTGCGGGGAGGCCGCCAATAAGGTGAAAATCTCCGTAGTCATCCGCTACAGGTGAATAATCTTGTGGCCAAGCCGTAACCAAAAGGCGTTGTTGACGGGGAGATGAGGAGATTGGCTAATCGTGAAGACAGAGAACGTCGTCAAACGCAATATTCCGCTCTGCATCCCCGATATGGGCGAAGACGAAATCAGTGCCGTCACCGCAGTGTTGAAATACGGCTGGCTGGCACACGGCCCGATGAACCATGAATTTGAAAATTTATTCGCGACTTATATCGGCGTACCGCATGCTGTAGGGGCGCATAATTATTCGCCCCTACAACGCATTCGTGATTGGTACGCGGGGTAAGGGCTGTAGGGGCTAATAATTATTCGCCCCTACAACGCATTCGTAGTTGGTATACGGGGTAAGGGCTGTAGGGGCGAATAATTATTCGCCCCTACAACGCATTCGTGGTCTCCACGGGCAGCGTTTCTGCCGCCAGTTCCGCAATATCTTTCACACGCACGGTGGCGGCGTGTTCGTCCTTCAAACCGTCTTCGAACATCGTCATGCAATACGGACATGATACGCACACGGTGTTCGATCCGGCGCGCAGAGCTTCTTGGACACGTTCGCGATTGATGCGCGTGCCCAGTTTCTCTTCCATCCACATGCGCCCGCCGCCGGCGCCGCAACAGAACGAATTGTTGCGCGTTCGCGGCAATTCTGTTGGCGACTTTCCCGTCGCGGCGGTCGCCACCGCGCGAGGCGCTTCGTAAATATCGTTATGCCGACCCAAGTAGCACGAGTCGTGAATGACCAGATTGCCGTAGTCTTTCACGGCGGAGAGTCGTAACCGTCCTTCTCGCAGCAATCTCGCAATCAACTCGCTGTGATGGATTACTTCCAACTCGATGCCGTATTGACGATAGTCATTTTTCAACGTCGAATAGCAATGCGGGCATTGTACGATTACCTTTTTTACTCCGAGCTTGCGGAACTGCGCGACGTTTTCCTGCGCCATCTGATCGAAGATAAATTCGTTGCCCAATCGCCGCAGACTATCGCCGCAACATTTCTCTTCCCGTCCCAAAATCCCCCAGGAGACGCCGGCAGCATCCAGTACGCGCGCCAGCGCCAGCGTGACTTGTTTGTTGCGCGAATCGAACGCGCCGGAACATCCCACGAAAAACAGATACTCGGTCTCCGCGGAGAACGGTTTGACATTCAGCTCCGCGTGCCACTTCGCGCGCTCGGCGGGAGCTATGCCCCAGGGATTGCTGCGCTGTTCCATATTCTCGAACAGGTTGAGCAGTTCTTCGGGGAACTTTGCGCGCGTCTCCACCAGATTTCGGCGCAGCAATAAAATCTTCGGCAGTTGCTCGATGAAGACCGGACATACCTCCAGGCACGCGCCGCAACTGGTGCATGACCAGATGACATCTTCCGCGACGCTCCCTTCGCCGTTGTTGCCAATGAGCGGCATGACCGGCGGTTTCCCGGTTCGCAGCAGCGGGCCATTTTTCAACAGATTGACTTTGATATCGTGCATGACTAGTCGCGGATTAAGCGGCTTGCCGGTGGCGCGAGCCGGACAGACATTCGCGCAGCGTCCGCATTCCGCGCATGAATACGAATCGAAGAGATCTTTCCAGGTGTAATCATCAAGCCGTCCAACGCCGAAAGTGTTGTCCTCGCGAAATTCCTCCCGCGGCAGAGTATTGACTTTCTCCAGGCTGCGCAGAAAACAATTCGGGATCGCGGTAAAAATATGCAGATGCTTGCTATACGGCAGATAATTCAGGAATGCCAGCAGGATGAAAGCGTGAAGCCACCAGCATGCCATCGTCATCATCTGTAATTTGACGCTGGAAACATTGTTTAGCCAGGCCGCCAGCGCGCTGGAGATCGGCATGGCAAATGCCGCATTCTCTTCACCCATGGCGATCATGCCAGCATGTGTGCCGTAGAATGCCACCATCAGCAACGCGATCAATGACAGAATGATGAACGCATCGCGGCTGCGCGCTTCGATGTAATCCGGTGGAAAGAATAATCGTCGCGCCATTGCCAGACAGATTGTTACCAGCGTAACTAATGAAATTATGTCAAAGAGAAACACCAGCGCGTGATGAACAATATCCGGCAACAGCGCCAGACTGATGCGTCCGTCCGTCGCGCCGGAGACGATGAACTCGGCATTCGCCATCAGCAGCGCCAGAAATGACCAGAAGATGAAAAAGTGATTGAGTCCGAATGGATAACGCACGACGGCAACGCGTCGCTGGCCAAAAGCATAAACCAGCATCTCCCACAGCCGTTGTGCCGGTCGATCCAGACGATTCTCCGGTTTTCCCAGCGCCACCAGTCGAAACCGCAAGATACAACTCGTGACAAAAAGCAGCCCGCTGCTTGCGAGTATAATGACAAAGAGGATCGGATTGCCCATGTGGCCTAAACCCTTTTTTTTTATAACTGGACTTTTGCAAATTTACACTTTGTGACACAGGCTTTCATATGAAGAACTTATTGACGTTCCCAGCCAGCCCTCTGGGTGCACAATGTGATTTGCAAAAGTTCAGTTATAAGTAGTTTCTGTTTTCCAAGCCACAAAACGCGCAATTTACGAGGAGAAATATAATTTTTTAGTAACCGTATAATATGTTCAGTCTATTTTAAGCTATTTTACAAGATTATACGGGGAAGATGACAAAAACCTAGAGAATAAGCTCAAAATGCGCAAGAAAACGGAATGTCAACTGAGCCTCTTGCAAAACCTAAAAATCCGAAGGATTAAGTGACGGGCAGAGATGATTCTGTAGGTTTTCTCGTCTGTTTGCGTCGCTTTCCTTTTTCTTTGGCCGATAGTTGAGGCGAGCGTTAAAGCCTTCATTGCTAAATCGTTGTGGAACTTCCCCACCACTCGCGTTCTCCTCGATTATCTCAAAAGCTCGCTCTCTCTTCGTCGTTTGTGTGGATGGGATACAATTGCCGACATCACCTCCGAAGCGACCTTCTCGCGAGCCTTTGCCGCTTTCGCTGCCAGCAAACTGCCTCAACAGTTGCTGCTTACGAACTTCGAATCGCGACGGCATTCCTTCCCCCTTTCCATCGTCATGGTTTGGAGGTGGCGGATATAACTTTGAGCGCATCGCGGATAAAGCCCATAGTAACGCCAGCAGACTCGCGCTGATGAGTATCGCCACGCCTACGTTGTAAAAAGTACATTTTAGATCTGGCCAGCAACTGATCAACACGCCGCAACTGCACATGAACATTGATAGCCATGGACATGCCGGCCAAGGTTCTAGCGCCAGGAATGCCGCGCCGCAATAGCCGGCCAGAGCGCCCATGATCACTACGGACAAATGAAGGCGCAGCGCGCGAACCGCTTCGATAATCGCGCTCAGAACCAGCAGGTCCATGAACGCCGGACAAGCTCCCAGATGCCCCGTGTCAGGCGGCCAAGGCATGCGTAACAGACTCAACACGTGCGTCGGATCAACCGACTCCGGCACACCGAACCCCGTCACCCAGACATCGCCGGCGATGGCGCACAGCAATAGTGTGATGAAGTGCGCCGGAGTTCGTATCTTCTGACCCAGCCAAATTCCCAAAACCACCGCGGCCATTATCGCCAGTTCAAAGCGCAACAGATTCATGACCACGTCGGCTATTGGCGTCGGATGCAGTTGAAAACTCGTCTCAATTCGAAAGTTCACCCAGCGCAACAGCCAGATGTTCAGAGCCAGCATGCCAAAGCCGAACCAGGCCAGCATCTTGCCATTCGGTCGCGCTCCCTGCAGGATCAAAGCGATAAGTCCTGCCAAGCCGAAGACTGTCATGCGCGGCAGTACCAGCAGTTCTTTCTCAGTCCAGGTCGCAGCCGTCTCCAGGTTGGGAGTCCACAACGCATAGGCCAATGCCACCAGACTGCCGGCGATAACCGCTCGCCCAATCGTCTCGGCGGCGCGCACGGACGGCAACGATGTTGGCGAAGAACTTTCAGCGTGGCTCATGGTTTTGGCTAAGTGTTATCAGACAAACTATTTTTGCCACAGAGGACACAGAGAAAAACAACATGAAAAAAATAACGAAAAAAATAATCGGGGCAGCTATCGAAGTCCATAACCGTTTACAGATTATTTGAAATCGCCGATTAGATCACGCCCGTAAACCCAATAGTAGAATGTTGCGCCCAGCACTGCGTGCGAAATAGCTAGCGGCAGCACATAGCGGTCGCGATGGTAGGAATAACTCCAGAAAATACCGCCGATAATCGTCACCAGTGTTACCCACGGGTCGGGTAGATGAACCAACCCGTACAAGACGCCATTGAAGAACGATAACAAAAATACTGGCGCAAAAGGCAGTAGCGCGCGTAACCGGCCTAATAGATAGAACTGAAACAGTGTTTGCTGCAGCAGCGCCCAGGGCAGGTACAGGCACAACGCGATCAGAAAGTTAAGACTAAACATCGCGGCCTTCTGTTCGTACCCCCATAGTTGCCAGTAACGGGCCACCACGCCGAAGATCAGAAAGATGATCACCGGCGGCAGCGTCAGTAGCGTCATATTGATGGCACAGTGCCGAATGCGATCAAATTCAAGCGAGGCCGGCGGGCCCCAGATGCGTTCTTTGGTTTCGTTTGCGGTGAATCCGATGTAACCCAGCATCACGATAGACAGGCCAATGTATGCGCCGGTATTTCGCAACGAGTCCGGAGCCAGCCACAGAAAGAGCGTTGTCAATACAACTAAAACGCCTAATTCTACGGCAAACCGCAGTCGCAGTCTGATCGGCGGGTGTGGCAGGCCGTTAGAGTAGACGCTTTCAGTCAGAAACTTTTCTTTCACGCGCTTCGCTCTCATTCTGGAGTTGTGCTACATGCGACTGAAAACTTGATACTTATAGACCAAGCATCCCACTTTATTAAAACGCCAAGCTTAATAATTATCAAGGAATGCGCGTAACTGTAAAGTGAGGGAACAAAAGGGAATTTTTGATTTTTGATTTTAGATTGTAGATTTTTGAAATTCGAAGAGATATTCGTCACTGTTTGAGCGCCGTATTTCACGATTTCACGCAGAGACGCGGAAAACGCGGAGAAAAAGAATAGTAACCGTTCAGTCCCTTCAAGTAATGAACCGCTAATGAACGCGAATCACAGGAAAAAAATATTAGCGTCTATTCGTGTGCATTCGCGGTTAATAAGATGAAAATAGACTGAACGGTTACAAAGAATATAAGAAAATTTGCAACCGTTCAGGTTATTTTGCCACAGAGGACACAGAGGATTTTTTGCCTATATATATTGTTTAAGGACACTGTAGTAGCGAAGTCGGGAATTCCCCCCCTTAAAAAGTGGGGGGGGGGAAACAGATAGTGGCCGATTTCCGTGCTACAGTGTCTGTTTAAGTCTCTGTGTCCTCTGTGGCTCTGTGGTGAACACGGGTACCAATAACCGTACCGCAGGCGAGACGCTTGCGGTACTGAATATTTAAAAATCGTCAGCGGGCGGCTTCTCTAACGGAGCTGGCGACTTTAGCGGCGACTTTATAAAAGGTTTTTTAATCAATTGTCTGTACTGATCTTCCAAAGCCTGCTGTTGCGCATTCAGCGTTTTGAAGTTGGCTTGCGCCTCAGCCGGTAACGCTTCCAGCACTTTTAGAGTTGCCGCTTTCGTAATATCATCCGTCCGGATTAGTAACTCAAAAATATCATCGTTCTTCTTGTCTAAACTCTTGTTTGCCTCGGTATAGGCATTGCGAGTTATGACGTCAATCTTTTCCTTGGTCGCTTTGTCAGTGGTGGTGAGGATATCGTTGGCGCGCTGCTCAAACTTTAAGCGTAACTGAAATACTTTTTCGACCAGAGACTTCTGCTGATTCAGTATTTCCTGCTCCAGCTTCTTCTGTTCGTCAGCGTACTCATCACGTATGCCCGTAATCGCCTTGGTCTGCTCTTCGGTCAGCTTGAAGATCGTCTCCATCTTGTGACCAGTACCATTGTTTTGAAAACTATCAATACCGCCCACAGGAACGTCGAATATCAAGCGTTCTTCCGTCGCATTCAATGGCAGATTTTTAAACTTTGAATCTGATCGTGACGTCCTCATACTCATTTTTGAGCCGTCTGTTTTATTGAAGTTCATAGTGCGGCCATTGAAGCTGATGCTGCCGCCGCTGCTGCTACTGCCGCCTCTGCTGATACTAATAGTGGTGCTTGCTCCATTCTCTTTCTTAGGCGACTCCGGTTCTTCCGCGTGCGCAGTAATGCCGATAGTGAACATCATTACGCCCAGAAACACTAAAAAAAACAATATTTTCTTCATTGAAACTATCCTCCTAAAAAGCTATGTTAATCCAAGTTCTCGCCAAACAGTCGTTTACAATCAAAAATCCACAATCAAAAATCAAAAATATTATAATCATAGCCACATCTTCGGATCGGTGTGGCCATTTACGCCACGTTTAATCTCTTCAAGCGGTATCTGCTCATTAGCCTCCTTTCTCGACATGGATTCCAATCGTCGCTGGTGAGCTTCCAGATATTGCGTCACGCGACGATGCCGGTCGCTCAAATCGTCGTGGAGCGGCGATCCGAGCGGCGCGACGGCCAATTTTTTCCGCAACGTGGCCGCGTCGCTCCGATAGCCTTCTACGCACACACGATAATCGTCGCGCATGCCTGCCGACTGCTGGATAGTCTCGTGTTCGTTCTGCAACACTAACTTAAAATCAAAGGTGTCGGAGAATGTTCTGCCTTCACTGCTGACACTGACAAATACTTGTCCAGCTCTGACCGCCACGGGCGATTGCTGTGGCGACATAACACGCGCCAAGCCATTGAAGACAATGGCGATATTGCACATCTTATTTGTCTTGCTCGTGTCCTGCGCCACGTAGAAATCGCCACCGTACAATTCAGCGTCAAACTTCGCGCACTCCATGCGCAGCGGCGCGGACTCGCTTTCGACGGACGCGTAAAGATCGCCGGTGTTGAGCGTGAAGCTGGCGGTCTTTTTGTCCGCCGCAGTCTTGAGTTGAAATTCGGCGCCCGGTTGAGCTTTGATATGAGCCGTCCGGTTCAGCGCCAGTACGGTCGTCTCCTGAATGCGGTAGTCCTGCCCCGTGATCAGCGTCTTCACGGGCCGGCCGCAGTTATCGGTAACGACACCCTTCATCACTGGCACGGCCAGAGCGTGTTCTTGAGTCAACAACAGGACGGCAATTGTCGCGCCCACCAAACTGATGACGAACGTCGCCACCAGGCGCGATTTAGTCAGAATCCAATGCCGCCGCGGTTGAGCCGTAAAGATGAGCATACTCGGCACACTCGACACGCGAGGCGTTGGCGTCATGGCTGCCGGCGCAGCGGGTAGCCGCGCCATAGTCTGCGCCACAAAATCGGGACCAGTCTGCGCGGCTTGGAAAGCGCTTCGCAAAGCATGGTTGATCTGGATAAGTTCATTCTGTCGTACACGGCAGGTTGCGCAATCCGCTAAGTGCTTGTCCAACGCGGCCTTCTCACTGGCGGCTAGATACTCGTTCTCCGCTTCAGCCAGGAGCAGCCAATTGGCCATGGCCTGCTCGCAGGCAGGGGGAAGCTCGTTTGATTCAGCGATTGAAACGTCCATTAGTGTCAGCCTTTCATCTAATTAGCCACAGAGGACACAGAGAAAAATCGGCAATGAAGTCGAAAAAGGGCGCGGTGACGTGTCAGTAGACAAGGCTCCGTTTCCCCTTCCCGCTTCCCGAACCGGACAGGCGGATTTCCCGCATCCGGCTCTCCCTCAGAATTTCACTGCGCAAAGCTTGCAG
>JAZDLP010000022.1:0-9415 GCA_043801885.1 Planctomycetota bacterium
GCTGCAAGCTTTGCGCAGTGAAATTCTGAGGGAGAGCCGGATGCGGGAAATCCGCCTGTCCGGTTCGGGAAGCGGGAAGGGGAAACGGAGCCTTGTCTACTGACACGTCACCGCGCCCTTTTTCGACTTCATTACCAAAAAATTCTATGCTTTTTTTCTCTGTGTCCTCTGTGGCTTAAAAAATGCGTAGCGGCTTTATCCCTTTGTTAATTGGTCTGATACTGGCGCCTTCGCTGCTCGGTGTGATCAACCGCGTGAAGTCGTTCTTTGCGGGGCGAAGCGGGCCGAGTTTATGGCAGACATACTACGATCTCTGGAAATTGTTGCGCAAGGGCGCGGTCTATAGCTCCACGACCAGTTGGGTGTTTCGCGCTGGTCCGATGGTCGGACTGGCGGCGGTGATCGCGGCGGCGATGCTGGCGCCACTGGGGTCGGTGCCTTCGCCGCTGGGGTTCTCGGGTGATTTTATTCTGCTGGTGTATCTGCTGGGTCTGCTGCGCTTTTTTACAGTGATCGCCGCGCTGGATACCGGTTCCGCATTTGAAGGCATGGGCGCCAGCCGCGAAGTCCAGTTCTCGGCGCTGGCTGAACCAGCGTTGCTCCTGGCATTGGCGTCGCTCGCTCGCGAAAGTGAAAGTTTATCGCTCTCTGAGATGCTCACCGCAATTACGGTTGACAGTTGGACTCGGATCAGCGCGCAACTGGCGATGGTCAGCGCCGCTTTGCTGATCGTCTATCTGACTGAGAACGCGCGCATTCCGGTGGACGATCCTAATACACACCTCGAACTAACTATGATCCATGAAGCGATGACGCTCGACCACAGCGGTCCCGATCTAGCCTTCATTCTTTACAGTGCTGCATTGAAACTCTGGGTGCTGGGCGCGATTTTGGTAGCGGTCGTAGTGCCCGTGCGCACGGGTCATGCCTGGATAGATGGCGCTGCGGCCATTGGCGGATTATTTGGTCTGGCCGTAGTGATTGGCGTCATAGAATCTTGCATGGCGCGGCTGCGATTGATCCGTGTGCCGCAGTTGCTCATAGTCGCCAGCGCTTTGGCGACGCTGTCGTTGATCGTGGCTTTGAGGTGACCGATGACAAACTGGCTCGACACAATCATGGTATTGTTGGCGTTAACGAATCTGGTGATGTTGAGTTCCAGTCGCCTGGCCGTGCTGATCCGTATGGCGGCTATTCAAGGCGTGCTGTTAGGCTCGTTACCTTTTTTAACGGGCAACAGCGCTCTAATCGCGCATCAGTGGCTGCTGGCAACTTGCGCGCTGGTATTAAAGGCGTTGGTATTTCCTTATTTGTTGTCGCGAGCGCGCGAACGCGCGAACGTGCGCCGTGAAGTTGAGCCGTTTGTTAGCTATACTCTGTCGCTGGGCGGCGGCATGGCAGCTCTGATTTTTTCTTTGTGGTTGGGGGCACGGCTACCAGTGCCGCTCACCAGCGGTTCAACATTACTGGTGCCGTTGGCGTTATTTACTTTTCTGGTGGGACTGTTCTTAATCATCACGCGCAAACAAGCGCTCACCCAAGTGCTGGGCTATCTGGCGATGGAGAACGGCATCTACGCGTTTAGTCTGGCCCTGGCCATCGAGACGCCGCTCTTGGTTGAATTGGGTGTGCTGCTGGACATATTTGTGGCTGTTTTCCTGATGGGCATCGTGATCTTCCACATCAGCCGCGAATTCAATCACATTGATACTGATCGACTCAGTTCATTGAAAGGTTAGTCTGGCATGGAGCATGAATGGCTGCTCTGGTCGTTGATCGCGCTGCCCGCGCTGCCCGCGCTGCCCGTGCTGGGCGGACTGGCCGCTGCCGCTTTGCCGCGCCCGCGCTGGGCGCTGGCGGGTATGTGCGTCACGATCTTCGGAGCGAGCGCCCTCAGTCTCTACGCCGCAGTCCAAGTCTTCGCGCAAGGCGCAATCTTCGCGGCCAACGACTGGCTATTTTTAGATGCGCTTTCCGCATACCACTTAATCGTCATGGCATTGGTCTTCGCGCTGAGTTCCGCTTATGCTTGGACATACTTTAACGCGGAACTGGCCGCCGGTCATCTGACGCTGACGCAGACGCGGATATTCGTGAGCCTGTGGTGCGGCGCGTTCTCCGCGATGACGCTCGTGCTGATCTCTAATAATCTCGGCATTATGTGGGTCGGCATCGAAGCTACCACTTTGTTTACCGCGTTCCTCATCTGCGTTCATCAATCACGCGAATCCTTGGAAGCGATGTGGAAGTATATTTTGATGTGCTCGGTCGGCGTAGCTTTCGCTTTTATCGGGACACTTTTGGCCGTCACCTCTGCGCATGAGCTGCATCTGCCGACTCACGATGTCATGCTATGGACAAAGCTGCGCGAAAGCGCTCCGTTGCTCGATCCCGTGCTCATAAAAGCTGCCTTCATCTTTCTGATTGTCGGCTACGGCACAAAAGCGGGGCTGGCGCCTATGCATAATTGGCTGCCGGACGCGCACAGCCAGGCGCCGGCGCCCGTTTCGGCGATTTTTTCCGGCTTCATGCTCAATGCCGCGCTTTACTGCATCATGCGTTACATCCCGATTGTGGAGAGCGCGACCGGATGTCAGGGCTGGGGCTCAAATTTGCTAGTGGGATTCGGACTCTTGTCCACTTTGGTTGCGGCGGGGTTTATTATTTTTCAACGAGACCTCAAACGCTTGCTGGCTTACAGCAGCGTTGAACACATCGGTATCATCGCGCTGGGTCTGGGACTGGGCGGATTGGGCACGTTCGCTGCGCTCTTTCATACGTTAAATCACTCGATCTGCAAGACGCTCGCATTTTTCGCCGCCGGACGGTTGGGACAAATTTATGGAACTCATGATATGACGCGCATGCATGGCAGCCTTCGTCGCGCGCCGGTGTGGGGAATCGGTATGTTCGGCGCCATCCTGGCGCTCATCGGCGTCGCGCCGTTCGCTATATTTATGAGCGAGTTGCTGATTGTCAAAGCGGCAATAGACAGTCGCTCGTTCATAACGCTAGTGGTGTTTCTGCTGAGTTCCAGCATCGTTTTTATCGGCGCGCTTGGTCACGCTATTCCACTGGCCTGGGGACGATCATCCGCCAGCGAGAACGAGAATAATACACGGAAGAACAGCGCGCGAGCCACGACTCTGGAGACCACGCTCGTCGCGTTCGCGCTACTCTCGCTGCTCGTGCTGGGAGTATGGATATCTGAACCGTTGCGCGCGGTGTTGTGGCAGGCCTCGCGCGTGATCCAGGATAGCGGCGCAACTATTGCGGGAGCGACGCCATGAGCGATCCGCAAATTTATAATTGCCAAGCCACGCATCTCACAGATATTCCGCGATTATCTCTGCCCGAATTTCGCAGTCGCGTCATTCGTGATGTTGCGGCGGGCGCACGGATCAGCGCCTTATTCGGTTGCCCGGCGCGGGCTTTGCTCGCGCCGCAAGAGAGCGATTCGCATTCAGACGCGATCCGTCTGTTCGCTGTGCTGTCTCGCGCCCATACTGGAGATTTTGCGGTGTTCTGCGCTGACGCCGAAGAACATTACCCGTCGTTGACACCGGAGTGCGTACAAGCGCACTGGTTCGAACGCGAGATTGCCGAGCAGTGGGGACTGAAGCCTGAAGGTCATCCGTGGCTGAAACCCATTCGCTTTCACGCCTCGTATCGCGCTGGACGCGACGCTTGGAGACGCTCATCGTACGATGAAATTCTACCGTCGGTCATGAATTTTTTCAGAGTGAAAGGCGCGGAGGTTCATGAGGTGGCGGTCGGGCCGGTGCACGCGGGAGTGATCGAGCCTGGCCATTTCAGATTTCAATGCCACGGCGAGAATGTTCTGCATCTGGAAATCTCGCTCGGTTATCAGCATCGTGGCGTCGAACGCGCGCTGATTGGCGGCCCGTGCGCGCGCACTATTCATCTGATGGAGACTCTGGCCGGCGATACTTCCTGCGGTCATGCGACGGCATATTGTCAGGCTGTTGAAGCGTTGGCCGGCGCGCGCGTTCCGGCGCGCGCGCAAGCGTGGCGCGGGATCGCGCTGGAGTTGGAACGCTTGGCCAATCACAGTGGCGATCTCGGCGCGCTCGCCGGCGATATCGGCTACCTGCCCACGGCTTCGTACTGTGGCCGATTGCGCGGCGATTTCCTGAACATGACGGCATTGCTTTGCGGCAGTCGTTTCGGCCGCAGCTTGATTCGGCCCGGTGGAGTTTGTTTTGATGTTGGCGCGGCGGACATTGACCGGCTGCGCGAACGTTTGCGCAGCGCGCTGCGAGACGTCACTAGCGCGGCGACGCTGTTGTGGAAAACGCCATCGGTGATGGCGCGTTTTGAAGAGACCGGACGAATCTCGAGGAAAGATTGCGAAGCGCTCGGATTGGTCGGACTGGTCGCGCGCGCTTGTGGAGTCGAGCGAGACGCGCGATTTGAATTTCCATCCGGTATTTTTCAGTTTGCGCACATTCCTATCTCCGTCTGGCAGACCGGCGACGTGCTGGCGCGCGCATATATTCGCTGGCTGGAGATACAGCGATCAGCCGCCTTCATCGAAGAGCAGCTCAAAGATATGCCGGAAAGCGAAATTACTACGGTCGTAGACGCGCTGGCGCCACAGTCGCTGGTGGTTTCGCTGGTTGAAGGCTGGCGCGGCGAGATTTGTCACGTGGCGTTAACTGATGCGAACGGACATTTCGCGCATTACAAAGTCGTGGATACGTCGTTTCATAATTGGATGGGACTGGCACTGGCGATGCGCGACCAGCCCATCTCTGATTTCCCGCTCTGCAACAAGAGTTTCAATCTCTCTTATTGCGGACATGACTTATAGGATACAGCGATGCTGAAGGCGTTGTGGACGCGATTGAAACAGAGACATCGGACTCTGCCTTTCCCTGGTCCGGAGCCGCTTTTGTCGGCGCGTTATCGAGGCCGACTGGTCTTTGACGCGGCCAAATGCCAGAGCAATTGCCGCTGTTGCGAAGAGCCGTGTTCAACGGGCGCGCTATCGTTTACTATCAACCAGCATCAACTTCGTCATGATCTCGGTCGTTGTTTATTTTGCGGCGACTGCGCGAACGCTTGCGCGACCGGCGCGCTGAAGTTTTCGCGGGAATTCCGATTGGCAACACAAACTCGCGAAAGTTTGATTACTGACGGCAAGACTTTGGAGCTGGCTCGAACTTTGGAAGCCAAACTGCTGAAACTTTACGGCCGATCACTGAAACTCCGTCAAGTCAGCGCCGCGGGTTGCAACGCCTGCGAAGCGGATGTGAACGTCTTGAACACTGTCGTCTTTGACTTGAGCCGCTTCGGCATTCAATTTGTGGCGTCACCGCGCCATGCCGACGGCTTGCTGATTACCGGACCGGTCAGCGTCAATATGAAGTTGGCATTGGAGAAGACCTACGCGGCTCTTCCGCCACCGCGATTAGTGATCGCCGTGGGCGCGTGCGCAATCTCCGGCGGTCCGTACGCGGGACGCAGCGAAGTTTGCAACGGCGTCGCGAACATCGTGCCAGTGAATCTCTTTGTGCCCGGCTGCCCGCCGCATCCGTTGACCATTTTGGATGGGCTGTTAAGATTACTCGGGAAAGCGGATTAAAAAGTTGGCTCATGTTGGCAAGTGTGTGAAATCCCATGCGCTCCGTAGGGGCACGGCATGCCGTGCCCCTACGGCGGGTCGAGTGATATTTTCGGAGCAGATTTTTCCGAAGAGCCTGAATTTTTGATTGTGGATTGAAGGAAAAAAGGTCGTTTTGGGTTTTGTTATCCGAGCCGCGACCGTTAGGGATCGGTTTGCAAGGGCGGTTCGCGAACCGCCCCTACTTGCTAACGCGCTCGAATTCCGTTTTGCAAAACTCAAAGATCATGCGTTCGATCTCGTTTTGCGGTTCGTAGTCCTTAATAAACTTCTTTAGATAGTCACGCGCTTTGGGTTTTATATCGGGACGTGCGCTGTAGCAGAGTCCGACGTAGGCGGCGGCATCGAAGTCGCGGCCATCCGGCGCCATCTTCAATACTCTTTCAAACTCCCACTGCGCGTACAGGTAGCGCATCATGGCGTCGTTGCTGGTTTTGATTAAGTTCTGATATTTTTTTATAGCAGACTGCCAAGCCGGATTGTTCTCGTTGAAGAACGGCGCGCTGTTGCCGCGTCCGAGTTTCACCCAGGCGTTTTTGTAGGCCGCCTGATACTCAGGCACAAAAGCTTCAAATGTCGTGTTCACGTCATCTTTCATCTGCTGCGCACGCCGAAAATACGCCTGACCCGCATGACGGTGAGCAACTTGCGTATCTTTGATCTTGAATGATTTTTTGTACAGCTCAAACGCCTGCTCGATTTTGCCCGCCTCAACCAGCGCGTCCGCCTCCTTTACCGGCTGCATCTCGGGTGTATCGGGGATAGCGTCTTTCACTGAACCGGTCTTGACGGCGAAACGAATCTGCGCGTCGCGAGCCAGCGCCATAGCTTTCATCGCGTAATCCGTACCGGAATATTCGTTGGCCATCTGAAAATAGCGCAGCGAGATCATGTAATCGTCGCCACTGTGCGACTGAGCAAATTCCTGCGCGATACGAAAGGCTTCCTTGGCGTCTTCCTGTATATCTATCTCTAACGGCGCCTCGCCGTCCGCGACGACCTTGTTCCTGCGCTTTTTTTCCTGCGAAGTCAGTTTCAGAGGCGGATTCTCAGCGCGAATTTTAGTAAGCTCCCTTATGACGTGAACATTGGAGCTGCGTCTGGCCCAGAAAAGCGCGCTGTTGATTTCCTGCGCCAGCGCGTTTTGTGTCTCGCCGGCAGCCTCGAGAATCGACTGAGCTTTCTCCAAACGATACACCACCATGGCGAATTCATAGGGCGAGACCGGTTTGATGGCGTTCTGCCGCAGGACCGCAGTCGCCTCGTCCCGCAATTGCTCGACATCTTCAATGGCGTCGGCCCAGAGTCGAACACAGAGCAGCAATCCGCAGAGCATCGCAAGTTTGTAGATACGCATGATTGGAGTCTCGCTTCTTTTCTTGCGCTTTCTTTGTGCGCCACGAAGATTTGTATGATTATGGTATAATGTCTACAAACTATACAAATTATATCGGATTATACGCCACTTTTCTTCGCGCGCCGCAAAAATTTGCCTTGTTAATGGTACAAGAAAATCTGATGCCAATGATTTTTAAGGAGAAGATATTTTTTCTTCCAGTTTTTTTTCGATCTTCTCCTCGATTTTTTCTTTCCGTATAACCTGACCTTTCCAGTCATCATCGGTGGCATAATTATAGCGCCAAATCTCATTGTCCAAAACCTGCTTCAATGGACGCCAGTGCGGCCAATGTTTCTTCTCCTTTTCTTTCTCCGACAATTCAACGAATTCGTATTTCACAACGCGCGCTTTCACGCAGCGGCCACGGTCATCCTTTTCTGTGACCAGCAAACCATCAGCGTTGAATTCCTCCGGCTGTCCGTGTCCGAAGCGCGTCCAGCCTAACTCGTGACCCTGCGCGTCGTAACGATAAACGTCGCGCCATGCGGGCGGCTCGGCAATCTCCGGCGCGACATAATAGACGCGAAACGAACTATTCAGCGCGTTTTTATAGAATAATCCGGCTAAAATTTCCGCTTGAAAACGTTCCAGTAACATTTTTTCATAGCGGGTGAGCTGATCGGTCAATGGCGCGGCGCTCTGCCGCAGTGGTTGCAGTTCGAATGCCGGCGCAGGCTGGTCTTTAAGCAGTCCAAAATTAATGAGTCGGTTGCGAGCGTCGGCGATCCGCGCTTGGCGACCTGGGTCCTGCGTCTGCAAAAAGACATGCGCCTGCTCAGCATTCTCCTTAAAGAAGTCCGGATTTTTCCACAAGGCAGCGAGCGTTTTAATAACCAGACTTTGCGCCGAAACGTCTAATCCATCCATCTTCTTCTCCAGACAAACCGTCACGACTTGAGTGGCGGCATCAATCAATTTCTGCGCAGTTTGTCTGGCAACATTGGCTTCTTTCAGCGCCTTCTCGGCTGCCGCATGGTCGGCTTCACATTTATTCAGCGCGGATATCGTCTCGTCGTTGGACGTCTTTTTGTTCGTGGTCTTGGCGACGGCTTTTTTCTCTTCAGCAGCTTTAAGTTCCGTGATGGCCGTATTGCGCGTGGCGGCGGTTTCGCGATATTTGGCGCGCGGCTCGGCCAAGTCGGCCTGCAATGCCTTATACTCTTCACTAATCTTCAGTAGCGCTGTGATTTCAGGTTCCTTGAATTGCTTTTTGAGAAACTGCGCCGGCCAGATTGTTGCATCAGGTTTGAGTAAATTGAAGCAAGCATTCCAATCTGAGACGGTCAGTTCGGTCTCGCCCATTGAATAACCGATTTCGAGAATGCGTCCGTCGGTGTCATACGTCCGCGCTTCGTGATCCAGCGAGACCAATGTGATAAACGCCGGCGCGGAATAATACATGCCGTTATGCGCGAAGACGCCAATATCTACGCGATTGGATTCTAACGGTGAACCCGGCGCTATCGGCTGGCGGTCGTGATACGACACCAGAATCTCGGCGCGGGAACGCGCTTCATTCAACGGCTTGATTTTAATCTTCTCCGCGTCGCCACGCAGCGTTACCCAGTGGAACGTCAACGGATGCTGATTCGGATCAAAGCTGGTTTCGGGCGGGTGGCACGGGCAGGCCGATATTTTTGTTTGTGTGGCACGGGCAGCGGTTGTTTGCTGCCCGTGAGCGGTCGAGATAAACTTTCGACTTCTGGCAAGAATGTCCCGCGGGCATTCCGGGCATTCCGGGGACACCCCACTTATCTTTTGGCGGGTGGGCGCGGGTTGCGTGAATCACTCCGAGTTACTGGTTGACTTCAGTTTTGGGTGGCATCGGTCTCGGCTGTTTGAGACCGATGTTCTCGGCGGGTGGCACTGGCAGGCAGACATTTTTGTTTGTGTGGCACGGGCAGCGGTTGTTTGCTGCCCGTGAGCGGGCGAGATAAACTTTCGACATGGCTTTGAATCCGCGGGTGGCCCAGCCCAGTGCGAAGCGCTGGGCTGGGTGCCGAAGGCACAAGAAGCCGTGAAGAAAACGTGGCGTAACAAAGGGCGCGAACTTATATTTCGCGGGTGGCCCAGCCCAGAGCGAAGCGGCTGGGCTGGGTGCCGAAGGCACAAGAAGCCCTGAAAAAAACGTTGAATAATACAAGGCGTGGTCTCGTCGTTCGTGTACCAGCGGCGGCGGGTGGCACGGGCAGGCCGACATTTTTGTTTGTGTGGCGGGTGGCACTGGCGGGTGGCACGGGCAGGCCGACATTTTTGTTTGTGTGGCACGGGCAGCGGTTGTTTGCTGCCCGTGAGCGGTCGAGATAAACTTTCGACATGACTTTGAATCCGCCTCACCGCAAGAGCGTCCGTCACTTTAATGTGCTCGG
>JAZDLP010000049.1:0-8200 GCA_043801885.1 Planctomycetota bacterium
GACTATCTGAAGCCCGCACGCGAAGCCATGCAAAAAGTAGTCGCCGAGCGCATGCGACAGTTCGGCCAAGCTGGTTGGGCGAGTAAAATCAAGTCAAAGCCGTTGTCCGAGATGGCAAAACTGTATGTGTAGCCATATTGTAACGCAGGCTTCCAGCCTGCAGGCAAGCAGGATGCCTGCGCTACTTTAAAGCCGTGAAAGGGCACATTTTATGAAGCATTTTCTTGTCGTAGTCGGTTATTTTGTGGCGGTGTTTGGTTGCGTTGGAATCTTCAGATGTCATGGCGACGCATCTGTCGGGAAAATCGCGCCGATTGTCGTAGTTGAAGTGGGCAAAGAAAAACCTCAGCCGCCGTCTCCGCCTCAAAACAAATGGATATGCAAGCGCGAAGCGATTCGACAACGTCTCGCCGAAGGCAAAATTATCTTCAGTGATGATTTTGACCGGCCTGAATTGGGCGGAAATTGGATCGTAGAAGAGGGAACTTGGCAATCCGGTCGCGCAATGGGAAAAACTCCAGACGGCGTCATCGGAACTAACGGCAAGAAATATCCCGATACGTTCCTCTGGACAAAGCAGTCCTTTAAGGGCGATTTATCGGTGGAGTTCGAAGCGGAATGTCTGGCTGCAATTCCTCAAGACATAAATTTTGTCATCAACGGTCAAGCGCCGAATTATCCTCCGCCAGAAAAGCCGCTTTATTTGTTTGGCCTCGGCGGCTGGGGCAATACCATGTCTGGCGTGGAGCGTGCGCCTGATTATAAATGGAAGATGCTGACTGGCCTTTTCACCATCGAGAAAAACAAGATATACAAAGTTTTAGCCGGGCGACTTGGCTCAAAATTTTATCTTTTTGTGGACGGCAAACTCATCGTCGAGACCGCTGATCCAAATCCGTTGCCCAACGAAGGCCAGTTTGCTTTTCATGTTTACGAGAGCACTGTGCGTTACTCTAAATTGAGATTGCGCGCGCCGGAAAAATGAGGAGGCAAGACAAGTGGCGGAAATAATTAACGAATTAGTGATAGTTTCCGGACGTTATCGAGGACGTCGCATTCCATTAACCAAAGACACGCTGCGAATCGGCCGGGACCGCGCCTGCGAAATCATGTTGGATGATGAAGTGGCTAGTCGAGTGCATTCGGAGATTGTTCAACGCGATGGCCAGTTTGTGCTGCGCGATTTGCAAAGCACCAACGGCACCTACCTTAACGATACTCGCGTCACAGAATCTCCGTTGCAGAACGGTGACAAGATCGGCATCGGTGACGTTATCTTGATGCTGCAATTAGCGCAAGAAAAGAAGAAGGACACCGCGCAAGTCGTGTTCTCGAAAGAGCAGCAGGACGTCAGTTCGTGTTTCAGTATTAGTCTGACCGATAGTCATTTCCTTGAGATGAAGGAAAGCGCGACTATCCCGGATGCGCAGCGGCAATTCGCTCTCCTGTATGAGTTCATGTTAGATGCGGCGGGCATTTTACATCCGCCGGCTTTACTGGATCGCGCTCTCGTCCATCTGTTCAAAGCTTTCACGCCAGATCGTGGTCTGGCAATGCTGCTGACGCCGGAAGGCGAGCCGGGCTTTTGCGCGACGAAGATCAGCGACACGGTTGCCGAACATAATCAGATCGCTATTTCGCAAACAATGGTTCGCCAACTTCTGCAAAAAAAAGAGAGTTTTCTCTCTATTGATGCCAGCAGTGATGAGCGTCTGACAGCGTCAAAATCGCTGCACAACATGCGTGTCAATTCGATCATGGGCGCGCCATTATTGGTCAAAGACAAAGTTCTGGGTATGGTGTATCTAGACACCGTAGCTACCGGAAAGTCGTTCTCAGAACAAAATCTTAAACTCTGTACCGCCATGGCCGCGCAATTGGCCATCTATCTGGAAAATACAAGGCTGTACACTGAATTGCTGGATGCGACGGAGTTTAATAATTCCATCCTGCGCTCGCTTGGTTCCGGCATCATCGTGGTGAACGAATTTGGCCGAGTGATCCGTGTCAATCAGGCGACGCAGAAGATTATCGGGAAGACTGAGACTGATCTACTGGGCTGTTCGTTAGAGCAGTTTCCCGAATTAACTGAACTTAACAGCGTGATTTGCAATACATTGACGACTACGCAGCCGGAAGATCGGCACGAGCTGCTGATCCGTAATGCATCTCAAAGCGTACCGTTAAAATTAACCACCTCGGTCTTAAGCGATCACTTAGGGAAGATCATCGGCGTGGTTGCCAACTTTTATAATTTGACGCCGATCCGGAATCTTGAGGAACAAGTGCGCCGATCACAGCACTTTGCGATATTGGGACAGATGGCCGCTGGCGTGGCGCATGAAATTCGTAATCCGCTCAATTCGATCCGCGGCTTTGTGCAACTTCTGCAGGAAGCGCCGAATAAGAATACTGCTGAATACACACAGATCATCCTAGAAGAAGTGGACCGGACGAATCGCATTGTTCAGGATTTATTGGATTTCTCGCAGCAACGCGACCTGACGCTAACTGCGCTACAACTGAACAAACTACTGGAAGAATTAATCAGCGGATTGCAGGCTGATGCGCAGAAGTCGCAAGTCCTTTTGAAGTTGATTCCGTGCAGCGAAGCGTTGCCTGAAGTTCTGGGCAATAACGACAAGCTGCGGCAAGTGTTCTACAATATCATTCTAAACGCTGTGCAAGCCTGTAAATCAGACGGGCGAGTAACGATCACAATATCTTTAGTTGAAAATGAAGTGACGAAACCTAGGGATCAGGAAATCGCTCCCGAGAAGCGTCGTGAGTTGGCGATTACCGTCACCGATAACGGCTGCGGTATTGATCCTTCTATTATACCAAAAATCTTCGATCCGTTTTTCACGCATAAGGATTCGGGCACCGGTTTAGGCTTGGCAATCTCGCAAAAAATTGTGCAACAACACGACGGACGCATCGAAGTCAAAAGTGAACTTAGCAAAGGCTCATCATTTACCGTTTTTCTTCCGGCAATTTAAGCATGTACGAGCGAGCTGCCTGCGCTACATTCAGCGACATGCACCCGATTTGTTTTTTTTTCGCGCTGGACCAGCTTGACAACAATTGTGTAAACTATGAGAATAAATAAGTTGTCGCAATTTGGGATTCTGGAGAAAAGCCATGAAATCTATGAATTATTCTACGTTGATGTGTTCAATTGTTGTGAGCGCGGGTTTGCTGCTGATTAGCGGCTGCGAAGATAACGAGGCGCGTAACCGGGCCGGCAGCGCCGTCAACGCTCTTAACGTGTTGAAAGCCGACATCTCGAAGCTGAAAGAGCAAAATGAGCAACTGATGAAAGATATTAAGACGATTCGTGAAGAGCTTGCAGCCAGAATTGATGCCAACATGAATAAGCTCAGCGATCAGATGGTGAAATCGGTCGCGGACGCGACGACTCAGATGATCCAGGATACCAAGGCGGGCCGGAAGGCGTCGGAAGATATTGTATCCAACGTGCAGGCCGATCTGAATAAAGAACTGAAGCTGGCCAAGAGTAACATGGATCAGGATATCCAAAAGATTCGAAATGAGATTAAGCAGGCGGATGACGAATTGAAAAAATATATGGACAACCAATTGCGCGAGTTGTATCCATATGCTTACCAGCCCAAGCGCGTCGAGCCGGCCTCGCCACCGCCGCCAGAAGTCAAATAAACGTAACCGTTCAGTCTATTCTCACCACAGAGGCACAGAGAACACAGAGAACACAGAGAAATCATAGAATTCTCCTGTTGATTCCAATAATCACGGTTCCATAGCTTTATGAAACTTGATGGCCGCTCCTATGATTTATTCCGTTATCTTATTTAATTCTGTCTCTGTGGCTCTGTGGTGAACGGTTAAAATAAACGCATGATCACCAGCCTGTATCGCAACCCTGACGGTCATCTCAAGCAGAACCTTACCGACGACGAATTGCGCGCCGCTGTGCGTTCAGGCGTGGGGTTATTGTGGGTGGATTTCCATAAGCCGACTGCTGATGAAGTATTTCAACTGGATGATGTTTTTGGCTTCCATGCACTGGCTATCGAAGACTGTCAGCATGTCAGCCAGTACCCAAAGCTGGATAATTTTGGCAACTATCTATTCATCGTCTTCATGGCGCCTAATCCTCAGTTCAAACCCAATGCGACTTTGGACCAGAACGGCGTCAGCGATGATCCGGTACTGGAAGTAGACCTGTTCTGCGGACGCAATTATGTCGTCACTTTTCATTCGACATCGTTGCCTTTTATTCAAGTGCTGATGGAAAACGCCAAGCGAGATTCAAAACGCGTGTTGGGACGCGAAGCGGTATTTTTGTTGCATAATATCATAGACGCGGCGGTGGATCAGTTCTTCGCCATGATGAACACGCTTCAAGGCGAAGCGGAAGAAGCCGAAGCTCGCCTGCAACAACGCGGACAAAAAGAAGTTTTGAGCGGTGTATTAGAATTAAAATGCCGCATCCTGCGATTGCGGCGGCAGATGAGTGATCATCGCGAACTATTGCAACGATTGCTGCGCAGCAACCATCCGGTAGTGGTGCCGGAGTCGCATATTTACTTCCGCGATATTGTGGATCACTTGAACCGCATTGAGAACGATCTGGACGCTTGTCGCGAAGCGATTGGCAATGCGTGCGAAGTTTATCTGGAGATGGCCCAGGTTCGCACTAACGACGTGATACAAGTCCTGACCGTGGTCTTTACTCTCTCGCTGCCGTTTTCTATTCTAACGAGCTGGTATGGAATGAATTTTCAATACCTGCCACTGATGGATCATCCGGCCGGAGCTTGGATCGCCACCGGTATAATGACATTATTCTCGCTGACCATGTTTTTCTGGCTGCGCACAAAACGATGGTTTTAACACACTTCTTTAGTAGCCGTTCACCGCAGCCACGATGCTGCTGCGCGTCACCCGGAAACGATGAAAATACCGCGCACATTGCGGTATTTTCGGAGCAGAGAACGCAGAGGTACGCAGAGATTTAAACAGCATCTGGGTAAAAACTAAAATCATCTGTGTCTCTCTGTGTACTCTGTGGCAAAAATAGCCTGAACGGTTCCTTTTTTTATACTTCCGGCGCGACATATTTGTCGCCGCCCAACTTCTTCCAGTAGTAATAAACGCCCAGTAATGACAAGACGGATAAAGTGGACGTGACGCCGGTAAATAGATACCCGTAACGGAAATTATCCGTATTCAATGACTTATCCGTAAGCCAATCCAGAAATATAGCGCCTAAGAAACCAGCTATTACCGTCACTGCCTGTCTGACCAAAGCCTCCGCAGAACACATCTGACCATATTTTGCCTTGGGAAATAGCAACATCAAGAATACCATGCTCGCAGCGGCATGAAGTCCGGAGAACGGCATAGCAATGATAGTCAACCAGAGGCCGGACATATAATCCTGGAGCCACCAGAAAGATAAGAATGTAAAAGGCAACGACAAAAGAGATGTCCATAAGATCATTCGCACAGGATGAAAGCGATCCACAAGCGCTCCAAAAGGATACGCCAGCAGTAAGGTGATAATGGTGAAAAAACTGGCGCGAATGCCAGCTTTGCGCAGACTGACTCCCTGATCAATATCCCAGACGTGCAACATTCCGTCATTACTGGCATTAACTAAAGTTGTTCCGGTTGGCATACAAGCGATACTGGTTACCGCATGAGTATAGCCCAGAAATGTTTTGAATGACTGATCGTTAGCGGTCTTGCTGATCTCCAGAGGTTTCCAGAGTCTGACGCTACTATCCTGGCTGCCGCTCAGAATGACTCTGCAATCTGACTTATAGACGATACTACGGATGGCTTGCTTATGGCCCAGAAGACTCTTCAGAAGCTTGCCTTCGGCGATGTCCCAGATTCGCAACAAAGACTTCTTGGCATCAGTGTCGCCATCTCGTCCGCCTGATAATACCCATAGATCGTCGCCCAACACTCTGTTATTGGTATCTGGAGGAATATCAAACATCGATTCGTTGGTGAACACATCTTTAAGGTAGGCGAACACAAACTTTGATTTATCAGCCAACCATCCCAGCGCCTTCTTCTCCTGTTCGGGCGCTTTCTCGAGAGCAGGCGCGAAACACACAGTATACACTGGTCCCGGGTGACCTTCCAGAGTTTTAAGTTTAGTTCCTTGAGCTACGTCCCAGAGAATAATCTTCGTATCGGATCCGCCGGAAAGAAGACGATCTGCGTTCATGGAGAAAGCCACGCAGTTCACGCGATCGTCGTGCCCGGTCAATGTATTAGCGCATTTTCCAGTCTGTACGTCCCAGAGCCTCACCGTTTTGTCGGCACCGGCGGATGCCAGCCGAGTTCCATCTTTGGATAACGTAATGCCGCGAACTTCGCCTTCATGTCCGATCAGACTCTGCGCCGCTTCTTCGCCGCCGCTAGCATTCCATACTTCAATAAGCCCTTTTGATGATCCGGCGGCCAGCACATTGCCGTCCGGCGTGAGCGATACACAAAGAACAGCGCCGCCATGCCCCTTGAACGATTTAATTAACTTTACTTTTTCCCGATTTGACCCGTCCCAAAGATTGATCAGACCATCTTGTCCGCCGGATACCATTACCTTGCCATCCGGTGTCATCGCCACGTAACTGGCAGACTCCGTATGCGCGGCAATAGTCGTCTGATGCTTCCCGAGATGCAGACTGAAGACACCGGCCGGTCTTACACCTTTGCTAAGTGCCGCTGTGCCTGACATGCAGTAGATCAAGATGAAGATGGGGTGAGTGAAACATTCCTTGAAGTATATCTTCACTTTCACCCAGAAGGGAGTCTCCTTCGTTACATCGGTAACGGGCGGATACTTGCCTTCCTTGACTCGCCAGCACATCAATCCGAACCCGACGAAATATAATACAGCTACGCCGATATGAATGGCTTTCATGTGAGTCAATTGGTATTCGGCGATAGTGACGTTGATCAAAAAACCGGCAAGCATTGACACCATTCTGAACAAGCCCATGAATCGGCCCAGAAAATGCTCTGGCACAACGTCAGCAAAGAGATACCAGTACACCGTGCCCACGAACTCATAAAAGAACGTGTATCCAATAGTCAATAATCCAATAATTATCATTGCGGCGGTGAGCGGTGTTATAAATGAATCCGTAGTTAAATGAGCCTTGAAATACTCGATAACGTCATCGGAAAAACCTATGGCGGCGGCAAATAAACAAAGAAAGGGCATTGTGAATAACATATACGGAATACGTCGGCCAAAGCGGCTGCGGCAACGATCCGATTTAAAGCTGATGAACGGCGTCATCACTACGCCAATAGCGTTTGGGATGGCGATAAACAAGATGTAGATATAAAGATTGCTGGTGTGAAAGTTATCCTGCAGATAAAGTTTAAGTATATCAGGCCCGCCGCAGTGCTCAAAAATCTGGAAACAAAAGTCGCCCAAGAGCAACCAACTGAATAGTAAAAATAACCCGGCCTTGGTGTATTGTAGCGTGCCGCAGCGATATTTTTCATTCTCCGGAACCGGCGCTTCCGGCAATGACGACTGCTCATTGGTCGCCGGCTTCTCTTGATTATTAGCCTCGTTTTTTTCAGACGGTTCCGGCGGTTTTGGTGTGGACATTCTGCCTGCCTTTCGCAAAATTATTCTGCGCGCGGGAGAAATCTAGGCCTTTTCACTCAGTAGAAAAAGCCAAAATTCTAACCAGCGCAATATATTCTAAAGTATATACCACAGAGATATAGAAAAATTCATAAGATTTTCGGTATTTATTCGCCGCAGTCGCCATGACGTTTACTTCCCCGAAGACGCCGGCAAATGTGGATGTGTGACCGCTGTTTGGGAGAGCATTACGCTATTCGAGCGTATAGCATGCAGATGCAAACTCCTGACGCATCGGTCTCAAACAGCCGAGACCGATGGCACCCACGGAAAACAATCTTCGATTGCGCACTCAGCCAGACCGCGCCCACCCGCCCACCCGCCCACACTGATTCCTCTGATTGAGCAAAACACGTCATTGAACCCGCTTAAAGCATACTCGAAAAACGCTAGAAAAACGGCTCATCCGATTAAAGCGTACTTCACAGTGTGCAGTGCAAAGATCTTCAGCCTGAAGAACTCCGTATCGCGGTAGCCGTAAGCTTGACGTTGCATCGTTTTGATTTTGTTGTTGAAGCCTTCGAGTTTTCCGGATGA
>JAZDLP010000119.1:0-6016 GCA_043801885.1 Planctomycetota bacterium
TCATCCGGAAAACTCGAAGGCTTCAACAACAAAATCAAAACGATGCAACGTCAAGCTTACGGCTACCGCGATACGGAGTTCTTCAGGCTGAAGATCTTTGCACTGCACACTGTGAAGTACGCTTTAATCGGATGAGCCGGAATTCTCGACTTCGTTGCTACAGTGTCCGCATGTTTCGGTATTTTCGGAGTAGCGACGTAGGAACACGACATGCCGTGCCTCTACGGTGTGTCGAGTGATATTTTTGGAGCAGTCTAGTGGCCGAGCCGTCCTTTCTTGAAGCAATCACTCAGACGCCGTTGCTCCAACATGCGTTGATCGCTGGCGCGCTGGCGGGGGCGTGCTGTGCCAGTCTCTCGCCGTTGGTGGTGTTGCGGCGCATGGCGTTCATCGGCGACGGGATGGCTCATGCGGCGTTCGGCGGCATCGGTCTGGCGTTGTTTCTCGTCGCCGGCTCCCGCTACGACGATCTGAGCGTACAAGCGATCACGTTGGGATTCTGCTTGCTGCTGGGCGTGGCGATTGGAGTGGCTTCGCGGCGGACTGAGTCGAACTTACTGGCGGAAGACAGCGCCATCGGTATCGCTTTTTCAGTGAGCATGGCGCTGGGAGCGCTCTTCATCGTGTTGCGTCAGCAGCGCAATCCGCAGTATGTGCCATCCATTGATACATTCCTATTTGGCAGCCTGCTAAGCATCAGCGGAAGTGATCTGATTATTCTGACCGTCGTAATGCTTGTGGCGCTGGCGACGCTGATCTTTCTCCAGAAGGAGATTCTATTTTATGCGTTCGACGCGCGGCTGGCGGAAGTCAGCGGTGTAAACGTGGGTTTGATTCATTATCTATTGTTGTTGCTGTTAACACTGACGGTCGTCATCTCCTCGCGACTGGTTGGCATTGTGCTGGTCAGCGCCTCGCTGATTTTGCCCGGTGTGATCGCGTTGAAGCTTTGCGCGCGCTTGATGCCGGCGATCTTTTTGGCGATGGCTGTTGGCGTAATCAGCTTTGAATTAGGACTATTTGTAGCGTATACGCACGGCAAAATTCATCCAGGCTCAGCGATCATTTTGATTCAGTTTGCGTTGTTGTTGGTCGCGCTTGGCAGCAATCGTCTGCGGAAGAAGCTGACGACGATCCAGAATCGCAGCCGTACCAAGAAGCAAAGATCGGCAATGTAAAAAAATATTGTGTCAGCGATAGCGGTTGGACGTTTCGCAGTTCACGGAACATTGGCAAGAAAAACAGCCCCGCCATTATGCGCATGACACCTGAAGCGATCAGCAGGTAAGCAAAATTCGAAGTCGTTACCACAGACCATTCGGCTGGCGGCAGCACTTGATTGAGCCAAGCGCCGACCATCGAGCCGACAAATGAACCGACGCCAGCAAATATCGAGGTATATGCGACGCAACGCGCGCGTTTAGCCGGTGTCGCGGCCTCAAGAATGTAGTTATACGAACTCAACACGAACCCGGCCCACGCCGCGCCCGCGATAAAATTGATGATGATCAGATAGTAGTAATTCCCTGAACAAATCCAAAAGAGCGGGATCAACGCCATGCCATAAGTTGTATATTTGAGTGTCTTCTTATTGCCAAATCGCGCGATGAATCGTCCCCAATACAACAACGCAAGAATTGTTGCCAGCACTGCCATCGAGTCCATCACAACCCACTGCCACTGCGCAAAATGCAATTCGTAGAGCACGTACGGCACGAAGAACGGCGCAGACAGAAATAACCCGAAATTGAAGAATCCGATGTAAAAAACGAAACGGACGAAATTGGATTCGCGCACGCGCCGAATAAACTGCCAAAATGTGAAGGTGGCATCGGGCGTGTGTTCATATGGCAGTTCGTACATGCGTTTCAGATGCCAGAAGCTGAACCCACGAGCGATGCCGGCGACAGCAAACGCGATCGCCAATACCAGAGCCAAACTGCGGCCGCGTGTCTCGACTGGGCATTGTCCTGCCCAGAACAGCGCGGCGCCGACGAATAGTTTGGAAATCAAACTGAAAGTAGCTACGCCACGTGAAAAGCGGGCGAAGTAGTCCGCGTGTCGCTCCGTCGGCGTTAGTGTGCTGATCCAAGCCGTCCAACTGGGATAGGCAAAGTGCCCCGTTAGGTAATAGCACAACACCGCCAGGCAGAAGATGGCATACAACAGCAGGCCGGGATCCAAAAAGGGCAGTACGATCAGCGGAATGAAGCTTATAATTTGTACGGCAACCGAATACAACACCAGCAGACGACAGTTACGGATGCGTTCGAGCACATTGGCGCCCCACACTTGCAACAGTGGCCCTAACAGACAGGGTACGCCAAACAGCAGACCGAAGAAATAGTCCGGCGCTTGAATCATTGCGGCGAATAGCGGAAATGAACTTTCTCCCGCGCCAAACATCACCGCCCAGCCTAATCCGCTTGCCAGACCGTCTTTAAGGCTGCGTTCGAGAATCGCTGGAGTCAGTGGAGTTGATATTGCGGACGGTGCGACGTTTAATGTCGGCATGGCAAATCTCTATACACCGCCTTACGGAATAACGAACACGCCGCGGTCTTTATTCCAAGCGCCAGCGGTGGCTTGAATCTTCCACCACGCGCGGGCGGTGTCGGGATCAGACCATCGAATCGTCAGGAAGCGATTGCCTTCCGAGCCTTCTTCGCGAGTTCGGATTTCGCGCGGCGGAGCATCGCCGCTGACTGGCGGCAGATTTGGCGGGAGCGTTTCATATTTGGCTTTAGCGGTAACGTTGTTTAGCACAATTAGTTCTGAAAGTCGCCGCTGAACGGCCTTGCGCACGTCGAATTCCTTCTCTACTTCCGGGTCAAGCCGAGCGACAATTTTTTCAAAATCCGACGTCTCGAACTGTCCACGCGCAGCCAGAAAGAAAGATATATGGATGGCTAACAGTCGTGCGCTGGTATTGCCGTCAGCCATGGCGCGACGATAGATGCGCAGCGCCATGGCCGGGTCGGTTTCACATAATGACAGCAATCGAACGATCTGGCCGCTATCGCGATTAAATTGGATAACGCCGAACAGATCGTCTATTCCATTGTTGTATCTGATGCGAAGCGCCTTATCTTCGATCCGACTGGACGCGCCGATAACGCCGGCTCCGCAATTTGAGATGGCGGAATACAGTGCGCTTTCGGTCCAAACTGATCGCGTAGCCAATAAAATCATGCCGATAGCGATGATCACGGCAAAGGCGATCCAGAGAGGAAGAGGGAGCAGTCTGCGTTGAATCATTTACCGCCCTTCGCTGATTTCTGAATTTGCGCCGCCATCTGTCGCTGCATTTCATTGGCGATTTCAATGTAGCGCATCTTCAGATCGCGCAACGCCTCGGTCAGGGCAGCAGCTTCTTCTTTAGTGAGATTGCCTTTGGTCTTAATCTGAAGAATACTCAGTAATTCAATGGAATAGCGAGCGCCCTGCAAATCCACTTCGCGCTGGCCGGTAAATGGACTCTCTATTTCGCCCAGTTGCATGAGCGCTTGCTGTGCCAGGCCGGCGATGAAAGTCATGAAAATCTTGGATTGCTGTTGTTCCGCTGCGGAAAGCGCAGATTGTGGCGCTTCTACTGTTTTGCCTACTTCGCGCGGCACAGCGGCTTTAGTTGCCGAGTCCGGATTGTTAATGCTCTTTCCGGACGGAGTATTGTAACCGCCAGTTGCGTCCGCGGCTTTTTGCTCGCGCCGCACTTCTTCTTTCCAACTATCATCCACTTTTTTTGGACTGATGCGAAATGTTGGAATTTCTTCATTGAGTTTGGACGGGTCCTGCGGATTGTCAGTCATAAGCGCTCTACGCTCCTTCATTGAGTTGAATATAGTTAAAAAACTACTAATACTGTAACTGAAATCGGCCGATATGCAATTGCTTGGCTGATTAAATTGCAAAAGTCATTGGCGATATACTTATTATGGCATAAGTTTACTGTTATCCGAGCCGCGACCGAGTAGAGAGCGGTTTTTAGGGGCGATTCGCGAATCGCATCTACGAATACGCACGGCTCGAATAATTTAGGCCACCAAAGCAGGAGGTGCTTTTCACCTATGCAAATACTTCGAAACGTGTTGGGTATCAGTTTGATGGTCGCGTTGCTCTTAGCGAGCAGTGTGCGGGCTGGCGATGATGCGCCGAAGCCGAAAAAAGCCTGGCAGCAACTTAGGCCGGAGCGCTTGATCTCCGACAGCACATTCCTTTTCCTGATCACGCCTGATCTGTCGAAGGCGCGCGCGAGCTTCGAGCGGACCGCTTTGCGCGGGCTACTGAGCGAAGAAGAAATTAGCGTGCCCATTCTAGCTTCTCTTGCCAAACTACACAGCGCCTACGTCAAGAGTGATAGCACGCGTAGTGAGTCTGAAATACGTCGCCGCAACGACGAAGTTGAGCTGCTCAAGCAGCTTTATCCTTTGTTGAATGGGCAGGTTTCGCTGGCCATTGAAGGTAATCTGGACACCACCGTTCGATTGCCTCGCTTTCTGCTGATTGCCGGCATGGCATCGGAAGACCAGCAACGGAAACTGAATGATATTATGGAGAAACACCGCTATAGCCAGATCATTGATTCGCGATATGTGGATATGAATGATCGCGTCGGACCTTACGACATCTACCGTGTTGAGAACCACGACTTGGGAGTGAATGAGGCTTGGGCATTTGTGGAGAACTTATTCATCTATGGCCAGGGCAAGCGGATCGTTGAGGACGCAGTGGAGCGATTCAGCGTCAGGAACGGCGCCGACACGATGGCGCTGCATACCGGTTATCAGAATGCCTATCGGCTGGTAGGTCGCGATGAGCGTGATCAGGAATCATTGCTGTATCTGCAAGTAGACTACGCGAACCTCTTAAAGCGGGTCATGGAAAAGTATCCGACGCAGAAGGAACTTTTAAATTTAAATTTAAACTTGAACACGGAGTTGGATGCTAATCGCCCAGGTATAGCGTTGGGTATTCAACTCGGCGATGGTGATCGCGCAGCGATTAAGGAGAAGATTTTTTTCAGCGCGGCTAAAGGTCGTTTGCCGGTCAAAGGCAACGAACCGTGCAAGGCTGTGACCGCTCGTTTCGCGCAAAATGATTCATTATGTTTTTTTGCCGGACAGATGAAGTTCTCGAATTACTACAAATCGTTGTTGCAGTTCGCCGCCATGAGCGGCAACGCGTTGGGTAGCGATCTGGGGCTTGATCAGCGTCTGAAGACAGTATTTGGCGCGAATAATGACGCTGAATTGATTAGCAAGCTGGAGATGTTCAAAGGCGAGGCAGCGATGTTTGTCTCGTACGTGCCGCAGTCCAACTTGAAGTTTGAAAATTGCCTGGAAGTTTTTCAATGTGTATTTGCGGTGGAACTGGATCGCGATGTGAACGAAGTGGAATTCAAGGACTTGATGACAAAGATCGAGGCTGCCACTAAACAGATTTATGTTGGCGCCTCAGTCGCCGGCGCCCACATTCGCTACCAGCAGGAAGACTCGGTATCCGGCAAGAGCAAACTAGGGTTGTTCGGTAACTTTGCTGCCATCGCTCAGTCCGGCAAACAGTTCCCATTCTTCCTCAGTTATGCTCGCATGGATCTGGACGTCGAGGCAGGCGGACCACCACGCAAGTTCCTACTCTTGTCCGACAATCTCAATGCGTTGCGCAAAGCCGTTATGCAGGCTCGCGCCACCAGTTCTTCCCTGGCCGAAGCTCCGCATTTCAAAGATTTGAATGCATCGTTTCGCGAGTCTCGCTTTTGTTTCGGGTTGGTGGAACTGGCCAGACTGATGGATGTTTATAACGTATTGCTTCCCTATTGCAACCAATCGGGTCTTAATTTAGAAACTATGAATAAGCTCCCGACTGCAGTGACTCTGCGTTCTCATCTCTTTTCGATGGCCGGCGCTGCGTCAATGTCAACGGATCCGGAAGGTTTGCTGTTGGAGACTTACTCTCCTACGGGCAACCTGACGTTGCTCGCGATGGCAGGGTTGGCCTCCTGGCCGATGATCATTGA
>JAZDLP010000155.1:0-5268 GCA_043801885.1 Planctomycetota bacterium
GAGGACGCAGAGAAAAACAGTGTAAGTGGTCACGCGGAGGCGCGGAGGCGCGGAGGACGCAGAGAAAAACAGTGTAAGTGGTCACGCGGAGGCGCGGAGGACGCAGAGAAAAACAGTTTAGTAGTACAGAGAAACTCATAAGATTTTTCGTAATCGTGTATGTCCCTAACGGGACATGTTTTTCGGTGACAAACTTTGAAATTCCTATACTTGTAAAAAGTTGCCACGTTTGTAGTCTTTTTCGGACATGATATAGAGGATATCCTTCTTGAAAACCTGGACATTATGTGCTTTATTATAATTAATTGTCGTCACTTCAGGTTATTTAGCTCGGCTCGAAGAAGAGCCAAAATGAGGAGCGAATATGGGAATTTTTGATCGGTTGATGTCTCAGTTCATCGAAATCATCGAGTGGGTTGATGATAGCCGCGACACGATGGTTTATCGTTTTCCAGTTTACGCCAAGGAGATCAAGAATGGCGCCAAGTTGGTTGTCCGTGAAGGTCAGGCGGCTGTGTTCATTCGTGAAGGACAGTTGTCTGACGTCAAAGCGCCTGGCACGTACACGCTCGATACAAAAAATCTGCCGATCCTCTCGACGATTTTGGGCTGGAAATACGGCTTCGAATCGCCGTTTAAATGCGAAGTTTATTTCGTCGAGACGCGCCTGTTCACGGATTTGAAGTGGGGCACACAGAATCCAATTATGATGCGCGACTCCGACTTTGGCGTCGTGCGTCTGCGCGCTTTCGGCTCGTACGCGCTAAAAATTTCCGACCCCGGCACGTTTATCAAACAGATCGTCGGCACCGACGGGCTGTTCGAGACTGCGGAGATCAGCAACTATCTGCGCGACATGCTCGTCCAGGCCTTCTCCACCGGATTAGGCAACGCCAAGATCGCCGCGCTGGATCTGGCCGCAAACTACAAAGAGATTGGCGATAAGCTAACCGCAGAAATTAACAAGGACTTCACTCAGCACGGCCTGACGCTCACCCGCTTCATGATCTCTAATATATCAGTGCCGCCAGAAGTGGAAGCGGCGTTGGATAAGCGCACCGAAATGGGCGCCATCGGCGACCTCAATCGCTTCACGCAGTTCCAAGTGGCGAATTCAATTCCTGACGCCGCCAAGAACCCTGGCGGACTGGCCGGCGCCGGCATGGGCTTGGGTGCGGGCATGGTGATGGGCGGCCAGATGGCGGGCGCGATCAACCAGAGCATGACCGCGGCAGGCGCGAGCGGAGCCACTGCGGATGACGACATACTCACCAAACTCTCGCAACTCAAAAAAATGCTCGATGGCGGCCTGATCGAAAAAGCCGAGTACGCTGCGAAGAAAAAAGAACTGCTGGAAAAGATGTAGACCAGGAGCCGCGCGCATGATCAAAGTCTGTATCATCGGAGTCTCAGGATTCGGCAACGTACACTACGAGACGCTACTCAGCGAACACGCCGCCGGCAACGTGGATATTGCGGGCGCAACGATCATCAATCAGGATGAAGAAACAGAGAAGTGCGATCATCTCCGTGAGCTGGGGTGTCGCATTTTTAGCGACTACAACGAGATGTTGAAATATCTTTCCGGGAAAGCGGAGCTTTGCATAATCCCGACTGGGATTCCTTTACACAGGCCTATGACTGTTGCGGCAGTTGAAGCAGGAATGCATGTTCTTGTTGAAAAACCAGCAGCAGGCTGTATTCAGGATGTTCATTCAATGCGCCAGGCAGCAAACAGAGCCAACAAAGCCGTGGCCGTGGCCTACCAGCACCTGTATGCGCCAACTACTCTTGAGACCAAGCGAGCCATACTCAACGGTTTAGTCGGGGACATTGCCGTAATCAAATGTCAGGCTCGAAAGCCCAGAGATAATAGGTACTACAATCGTAATAATTGGGCAGGACGACTTCAGATCGCCGACACATGGGTGCTGGATTCTCCTCTTAATAATGCCATGGCGCACCAACTTATGATGATGCTCTTCCTTGCTGGACCTTCAGAGCGGCAGGCTGCGATTCCTATTTCCGTCGAAGCCGAATTGTACCGCGCTAACGAGATCGAGAGCGCCGACACGGTGTGTGTCCGAGTCCGGACCAGTACGAGCGCTACAGTGCTTTTCTACGCGACCCACGCCTGTAACGACAATCGAGAACCAGAGATATATGTCCGTGGAACGCGTGGCAGAATTCTGTGGACGCAACATGGTTTAATTATTGAACCTGATGCCGGTTCAAAACAGGAACTGCGCACAGACATGAACGATCTTCGCAAATGTATGATGTATTCTGTGTACGACATGGTTCGCGGCGGACCCGCTTTCTATTGTGATCTGGCATTAGCCTCTCTGCAAACCATTGTCGTGAACGCTGCACACGAAGCCTGCGCGATTCACACTCTTAAGGGTCAAACGCTTCTTGAAAATGATGGCTCGGCGAGAACCGTTATACCAGGGATTGATGAAGTGATGGAGAATGCCTTCCAAGAGGAAAAATTATTTCACGAAAGCGACGTCCCTTGGGCGCAGCCAGCGGGTTGCCTTAGTTGCGATGACTATCAGGAGTTTAAAATAAATCATAGACTCAATTAATCGTCAACCCAAAGTTGCGCCAGACAGTCAACCCGACAAGGAACGCAAATTCCCTTGCAAATCGTGTGGCGCCGATTTGCTTTTCGCGCCCGATCAGCGCGCTTTAAAATGCCCTTTCTGCGGGCATGACGAAAAAATCCCAAGCACCGAACAAGAGATCAAAGAGTATTCGTTCAACGATTACCTGGCTCGACCTCGCTCGCGCGGCTATGGAGAAGTGCCCGGTGATCGCCATGACATCCGCTGCGGCGGTTGCGGCGCCGTAACACAGTTCGACAAGACCACTCGCGCCACGACCTGCCCTTTCTGCGGCGCGCCGCTGGTACTCGACGATCAGACTGATCTCGCTAGTGAAGACGTCATCACCCCCGAGGCGTTAGCGCCGTTCGTGGTCACCGCCGCGCAGGCCGACGCTGCCTTCCATAAGTGGCTTGCGTCGCTATGGCGGCGTCGAAAAATTACTTAAGTATTTGGCGCATATATTTGTATCGTCAACATGATTTTAACACTTAACTAATTTTTCGACGCCGCCTATGGTTCGCGCCCAACACGCTCAAACTTGGTTCCCAACGCAGCCAACTGCATGGCGTCTACCGACCATATTGGACATATGACGCGTATACAATCAGCCATTGGACCGGTGAACGAGGTGATGTTTACTATGTTACCGAAACCTACACCACTACTGTGAACGGCAAAACTGTCCAACGCACACGCAAAGTCCGCAAGATTCGCTGGACTTGGGTCTCTGGCGTTTACAGTGAATTCTTCGATGATATCTTGATTGCGGCGGGCAAAAATACCGACCGCGCCACTGAGTACAATCTCGGCGACCTGAAGCCATATACGCCCGAGTATCTCAGTGGCTTCGCCGCCGAACGCTATGCCGTCTCATGCGAAGATGGCTGGAGCCAGGCGAAGGAGGAGATCGCCGATGTGATCACTGCCGCTGTTCGTCGCAAGATCGGTGGCGACGAACAGCGTGTGCATTCCATTGATACCGCCTACAGTGGCATCACTTACAAGCACATTCTCCTGCCGCTATGGATCAGCAGTTACCGTTATGGCAAAAAGAGCTACTGTTTCCAAGTCAACGGACAGACCGGCGAAGTCCGCGGCAAGCGTCCTTACAGTTTCTGGAAGATATTTTTCCTGGTCATGGCCATTTTGGCAACAGGAGTCATAATCGCAAAATTAGCGCAACCATAGCGCGAGCAAGCCGCAACTAAAAAGCGTTGTTGACGGGGAGACGGGAGACGGGGGGTGGGGGGTAACTTTTTTTTTACAGATTGACGAACGATACCCGAGCCGCGCGCGTCAGCAAGCGGTTTATCAATACTTAACTGCTCCCTAACGGTCGCGGCTCGGATAACGTAGTGCAGGCGTCACAAAGATGGCTCATGTCGGCAAGTGTGTGAAATCCCGTGCGCTCCGTAGGGGCACGGCATGCCGTGCCCCTACGTTATTGCACACACTTGCCAACATGAGCCACAAAGATAGGATTAAAATTTATATGCTGCTGATTCCCGCTGTTGATATCAAATCCGGTCGAGCTGTGCGCTTAAAGCAAGGCTTGGCTGATCAGGAGACGGTCTATGACACTGACCCGGTCCACGCAGCTCGTCGTTGGGCGGACGCTGGCGCACGGCGGATTCACATCGTAGATCTCGATGGCGCCTTCGATGGCACTCCCAAAAATCGCGCTATCATTCTACAAATCATTGCGGCGCTGGCCTCGACGCTGGAACTGGAGATCGGCGGCGGATTACGCGTGGAAGAGACGATCACTGAACTTCTCGACGCTGGCGCGGCGCGTTGCGTGATCGGCACTCGAGCGCTGGAGGATCGCGTCTTTCTAAAGCGCCTGACCGATTGTTATCCGGGCCGAATCAATCTGGGTTTGGACGCGAAGGACGGGAAGGTTGTCACTCGCGGTTGGGTACAGGCCAGCGACATCGTTGCCGCTGACTTCGTCCGTTCGCTAAACGATCTGCGGCTAGGCGAAGTAATCTACACGGACGTCTCTCGCGATGGTATGCTTGAAGGTCCAAATTTTCAGCAACTGCACGAAATACTGCGCGCCTCGCCCTTCCCGTTGATTGCCTCCGGCGGCGTCACCACGATCGAGCAGATTCGCCAATGTCGCGACATGGGCTGCTTCGGCGCAATCATCGGTAAAGCGCTATATGATGGTCGGCTGGATCTGAAGATGGCACTGGAGACGACGTAACAGAATAGACAACCGCTCGGACACGCTATTTTTTCGCCAGCACATTCTTTACGAAACTCTCGATATCCACGGCTTCCTGCGGGCCGACGAGTACTTGCCAACCAGGCAACGCTTCTTCCAGTTCGCCGGAGATTTGAGCGACGTAACCGGGGATGACGATTCGGCGCGTCTTCACTTTCTCTTCAAGCTTTGTCTCTTTCACGAACGCGCCGATCTTGGCGCCGCCGAACTTGCCCGCGGCCCAGGCAGTAAGCACGCTCAGCCCTTCGCATTCCGGCACGACCAGCCAAGCCGAGGTTCCGGAGTTTTCGATCTCGCCGGAGACAATGAAGTACGTTAGTGAGAAATTAGTGGTGACAAAGACAGGGCTGTTCTCGTTTGGTTCGCCGATCGCATAAATTTTTGGCTCGACTTGAATCGGCTTCTGCGGATCGGTGTAGATGTTCTGCC
>JAZDLP010000308.1:0-5550 GCA_043801885.1 Planctomycetota bacterium
CTCATCCGGAAAACTCGAAGGCTTCAACAACAAAATCAAAACGATGCAACGTCAAGCTTACGGCTACCGCGATACGGAGTTCTTCAGGCTGAAGATCTTTGCACTGCACACTGTGAAGTACGCTTTAATCGGATGAGCCTTGTTGTTTTACTTCTTTGGACATGGCGGTACAGTAGACGGCACTGCGAACACTCCTTTTGCCGGAGTGAACGTTTACGAAAAGAGTGGGTATATCTTGAATTCCGGAACAGTGGGAGTAGTGCCAGCGGATGTTAAAGGAGCCATCGGTAATAACACGTATGATTTGGTATTCCTATCTGGCTGTCTATCCGCAGACCCGCGTGAAGGAAGTGCCACCAAAGGATTTATTGCTGCCTTTAACACGAAATGTTACCTCGGATGGGATGCGGAGATGCTTGCTGGCACTGCGGCAAGTGTGTCAGAAGCGTTTTGGAAAAGTCTTGATGACGAAAATACGATTGCCCAAGCGAAAGCCGCTGTTGTACAATTAAAACCCTTTGCTGGTCAACATCTATCCATTGAAAAAGGCGGAGATGTCGTGATCGATTTAACGCCGAAAAAGAAGGAATAAATGACGAGAATAAAGCGACACTACGTTGGCGTGCTGTTATATGTTTCTTCCGTTCTTAGTGCGGCTGAGATTCCAATTCCGAAGATTGACAACGAAAAGGCGATCTTAATTATTCACAACGTTATTACACGAATGAATCACTTATTAGGTGAAAACAAATTTGAAGTGATTACGATACCCGAGAGATTTACAACTGCTACGAAATATCACGACTCATATCGAGAAGCAATGCTAGTTGTAGGTGGCACCAAAACGGGTGTAGAGTTACAAATACTCGGTCAGTCGTTACAAAATATTTCATTCGCACATTGGGCTGCTTTTAACAAATTATACGGGAAGAATGCAACGCATTTTACTAAACCGCCGACACCAAAATTCAACAATGACGAAGTAATTTGTATGGCTGAAAAAACTTACAAGGCGGTGGTTGGCGAGAGCTTGCGGAATGTCAAATTAGTTGAGGCAAGATTTAAGACAGAGCGAGATGGAGACCAGTTTCTCTCAGGCAGTTGGTATGTTATTTGGGGACGCATTAACGAGAATGGCAATGAATTTGATAATGATGGCGTGTGTGTACAGATTTCGGAGCAGTATGGACCGCTATTGATTGGCATCAATCTCGCGTCTTCTTATGAAGATGTCAAAGCCAAGATTACAAAAGAAGAAGTCGAAAAATCATCGAAGAAGTACGCCGATGAAATTCTGGCCTGTCCGGTAGTGCAAGAATCACTTGGCGGATTTGAATTGAAGGAAATAAGTGTGACGAACCTGCGAATAGTAAATCCTAATAATATTACGGCTCTCAAGAGTATGAAAGAACTGGCTGGCGCTGGAAGTCAAAAAGCTCGTTTGGCCTGGGTAGTGGTTTGGACCGCGGAATTGCCAAAGAAAGAACCGCAGTCCAGAGGATTCGTTCCAACCAATGCTGAGATTCATGTGTGGATATCAGCAGATACTGGAGAGTTTCTCGGAGGAGACTTCAAATGATAAATTCGGGAAAAACCGGATGGGCGCGGTCTGACTGAGCGGGTAGCCCAGCCCAAGAGCGAAGCGATTGGGCTGGGCCACCCGCGATTAATGATGGCGCTAACATTGTTGGGTTAGTAGGCGATCATGCGTGCTTTTGGACGTGCTGCGGCTATTTTGCTTTCGTCTCCGATCAGCGCGGTCAGCTCTGGGCGATCAATGAGTTGAGCGATTATGTGGGCGAAACAACTGATTGGAAAAATTATGGCGTACCTCTAGAGCCGGTGAAGAATTATACCACGCTGAAAAGGTTGCTGCCGGACGATTCCGGTTGGGAATTGTCAACGGCGCGCGGGATTAACTCGGCTGGCGATATTATCGGCCGCGGCGTTCAACAAATTGCCGGTTCGCCATTCCCGCGCTGGTATCTGCTCTATGGCGACGTCCCAGTTGAGCCGAAGAAGCCGGTTAATGATACCGAACCGCCGCATATTTTTGTTCCGCCCGATCAGATCGAATTTACAAACAATCCTGACGGAGCGATGTGCTACTATCCGACGCCTTTGGTGACGGACAATATCTCCAGGCATCCGAGACTGAATTTCTCACAAAGCCCCGGCTCGCTTTTCCCCGTCGGCACGACTCCCGTGATCATCACGGCCACGGACGAGGCCGGCAACAGCAGTACGGCCAGCTTTAAGATGGAGGTCATTTACCTGCAACTCAACATCGAGAACGTGCCAGTTGAAGAGAAACTCGTTCCAGGCGCCGTCATCGGCGTCAAGACGCGCTCGCTCTTGCGTCTGGACGGCGTCATGCCGCCGGAGTTGGCGACGACGGCCAGAGCGCAGTTGGAGCAAGTAGGCACAGGCCGCGCGCGCGTCTGGGCCGCCGATCTTGGCGACGAAGCTAACGCTGTCGAAGTACTCGCCGCTCATGACAACTTCAGCGTTAACCTGACCAGTAATTTCATTCCAGGCGCGCCTCCGAAAGTCTTCTACATCGAAGGCGTTGAAACCGGCGCCATGGACTTGCATTTCGTCTGCTTCATCGGCAACCGCCTCATCAGCGACATCCTGAAAGTGAATGTGATTAAGATTGAGTTTGTGACAAAAAACAGCGACGGCGAGATGACTCCATTATCTGAGTTTTTTGCAAACTGCACGCCCATTCCTACAATTTCCGCCAATGTCACAAATACTAACTTTAGCAACGGCACCGTTACGCTTTTGATCAGCGGTATTGTAAAGGACGCACTCTCTGATGTTGTCGAGGATGCAGAAAATCAAGTCAATTCGGTAGATGTCTTGCTTGATGACGGTACAGTTCTGAAAACGATTGCTCTCCAGAACTCCACGCAACCTGAACTGCCGTGGAAACCGTATAAATTCGAAGCTTCGTATTCGACGATAGTGAGCTTCTACGCCTCTGCTCCCGGCAGTTACGCAATCACGCTAAAGACATCGCCCAACGCTGCCGGGCTTACTGGTACTGCAACCGTAAAGACAATAATTGAGGGAGATGACACTCGATTCGCGGCGACGATGAATCTCGTCTTGCCAGATAACTTCAGGCCAGACGTGATGAACTCGATAGTATTTTATCTTGGGGATCGTGCTCCACAAGTAGACGACCCTGTGTTGATCGAAACTGCCGTGGGAACAAGCGAGTTTCAAGGTAGCCTCGGTTGGGCGGCTATAACTGCAACGGTTAAGAACTTTACAGGACTCACTACGAATACTGATGTAATGACGGTCGAATATACGCTCATATCGCCAGATGGCAGCACGAGCAAGTTGGAAGTTCCAATGAACGAAACCGCCGCAATATCAAATCGCTTCACATATAGCCGAGTAGCCTTCCTGATGGGGCCGAACAAAGCAATAATCGGCAAGGATCACGTAGCTGACGCCATCAGCATTACACTTGTAGGTGATTTTGCGCTAAATCAGGCCGATACGATTAGCTTTGGCACTGGTGATGGGATGGCACTCGTGGAGCAGGTGCAGCTGCTGGAAACAACTGCAACGAGCCAAATCTTTACTGGCTCCGTTACGTCGGGCAGTGTGCAAGTAATCGTCCAGCAATTCGCCGGTCTGACGTCCGATCCGGATGCGATGACTGTGGAAATACAGTTCTCATATCTGGATGGCGCCAAAACTGCTCGTGTGATCATGCTTAATGAAACCGGGGCAGAGACGAATACATTCGTCTACAAGGAAACGCAAACATCTTTCGTAGGTTTTGAAGGGGATGCGGGCACGTTATCTAGGAACTTCCTGCCAGTTATGTTGCGCGTTACTGCGCAGACAGGCCTATTCGCAAATAAACGATTCTTTACAGCGACCGTGTTCGGCAAGAAATACGAAATGAAAAAAGTTGATGTCGGTGATGGTACTGGCATCACGTATTATGCGAAAGATGCCAATGACGAAATCGCAATCTTTGTTCCCACTGCTACGGCCATGACGGAGTCTGATTCTTACCAAGATGCAGGCGCACAGGGAGCAGACAATGTTCGTTCTGTAGCCAACCAACTCTGGCGTGCTGGCGTTACGTGGGAGGAGACCGGACAGGATCAGCCACCTCCAATGAGAGGAGAAGTGACTGCCTCGAAAATGAGCGGCTTATTTGTCGGTGGGAACAAAAAGGAGCACTGGATCAATCCTAACCCAAAGAACGAGGTATTTACGGACGCTCAATTCAAGCAAAAAGTAAAAGACAAGGCTAGCGAGATATTATCTACGTATGACACATGGAATGAAACCAAAATTGCGATTGCACAGGAAACGCTGGAGGGACTTATTGGAGATAAACGCACAGCACACGTTTACAAAAGTCAAGAAATTCTCCTGACAGAAATCAAACTGCGACAAGCTACCGTTGATGCCGCGACAGCTTTCGCCAAAGCAAAAGTGCGATTTACAATCGAAGACTACAACGCTGGAGGTTTGAATAAACTATTGAAGTGTGATGATGAATTTTGGACAAAGAAAATCTTCAAAACCAGCAAAGTTGGCTCATTACAGTTGAATCAAGATATTGTTGCGGGGCGACCATCGAAATACCAAGGCAGGTTCGTTAAAGCGCTAGACAGCATCTTCGACCTCAATGGCACTGCTTATGATATGGACTGTTCGATGGCAATTGGCACTATCTGGCTTCGGGCGCATGTAATGGCAGCCATCAAAGAGTGGAAGATGGATCAGACGCTCCTGAAAGATCAAGACACTATTGATGCCATGTTCTGCGTCCATCAAGAAGGTGCAAACAAGAAGTTGGCTGAAGTATGCATAATTCAAATGCCGGGCTGGGCAGAGGGCAAAACGGTCAATCTAGAAATGAAAGTGCGTGGTCGTCGCTATGCCATGGACATTGATTATGCAAGGTTACTACTACCCGGAGACAGGTTCTTTATTGATTCAGACAACTACATTTATACAGGGAATGACGGATATGTTTGCCATATGCCGCACGGCACAGTCAGCGGCAAAGTTTCGAACCTGCCGCAATGGAAAACAAAGTCTGGCGAAGCCGAGCCGAAATTTAACACACGCAGTTCATTTGATATCCCCGATGCGGAACAATTCTCGAAGAAAGTGAATCCTTAATGGAGCGGCAAACGCATGAGTCAAATAAAACTCAGCTTTTCGTTACGCTGCTTGATCCTTTCGGCGCTCTTTGCTGCAAGCCTTGTTAAAATGTGTTTTCAGTTCTGCCCGTGGATTGATTGCGTTAGCATCGCGAATTGCATTGGTCCAGCATCGTGTTTTGATGTGACAGCGGATGGTGCTGTCATTGTAGTTCATGATGGGAAGCACATACGGTCTATCAATATTCGAACTGGCAAGAACATGGCGATGATCGTAGCTCGTGCGGAAAATTTCTGCACTGTATCGGTTTCTCCGGATGGAAAATGGATTTGTGCTGAAACTATAAGTAATAACGTACAGGTCTTTGATTCGGCTACTGGTGATTGCGCGTGGCAGATT
>JAZDLP010000311.1:0-6043 GCA_043801885.1 Planctomycetota bacterium
CCCGATTGGTCGGAAAGTGACGGATGAGGAGATTAAGCAAGTGAACTTGAAACGGAACACGTTTCATGGTGACTGGAATTACACCATTCACCCTTCAACGCGCTAACTGAGTTGATACCTTTATTTATTGACGCCGCCTTATCTGCGTTCATCTGCGTTCATCTGTGGATTCGTTTTTTGCAACCGTTACACTCCCAATCTGCGCTTATCTGCGTTCATCTGTGGATTCGTTTTTTGCAACCGTTACACTCTAATTCATTCTGCGAAGCGGAGGCGGTTATGAACAAACTTGTTATCACCTGTGCGAGCTGTGGCAAACGGTATCGAGGCAACCATGGCAGTAAGCCGTTTAAGTGTGGCGTTTGCGATAATCTGTTGACTATTCCGATTGCGCCGCAAGCGCCTGCGGACGGCAGAATACTCTGTTCGAATTGCTGGACCGAATTAGATCTCCAGGAAGACCTGACGATTTGCTCAGCTTGCGGCGAGAATATCGCGCTCCTTATCGGCGGCAAAGCAAAGATGTCAAAAGCATGTTCCAGTTCGCATCTTGCGTCACGCCACAGCGGCAAGCAGCCTGCCGCCAATGATCAGACCGAATTAAAAAAATATCTGATCAGCGCTCTTCAAGAGCGCGACGAAGCCGTCGCTGCGCATAAGAAACAGGAAAAGGTCATGAGTGATCTGATGGCTCAGCTAGCCTTCTCCAAAGCTGCTCAGGCCGCCACAATCAAGGACTCTGATGAACCTGCCCGATGGGAATTGCAGATGGAAGTCGGCGAGCTTAAGAGTCGGCTGGAATCTATGGAGACCCAATTCAAAAACGCGGTGCATGAACGAGACAAGACGCTTGCGGCGCGCGAAGAGGTGGAGGAAGGTCGCCGTAAAGCTGAAGCTCATATTTTCGAGTTGGAGGGATACCTGGCGGCTGAAAAACAAGCTCGCGCGCAGGAGACTACGCTAAAGACACGCGTACAGATCAACCCTGAACTGGAACGCAAGACGTTGCAACTTGAACAAAACGTCATCACCGCGCGCGAAGAGCGCACTGCCGCGATCAAGGAACGCGATGAAGCGCATGCCAAGATGATTCAAGCTCAGTCAGAACTCAACCGCTTCCGTGAGGCTGCCGTGATGGCGCTCGAACCGCTGGGAAGCGAATACAACAAGACGATGAAAGAATTGATCACTGAATCCGAGACGTTAATCGCCAAGGCGCGCCAACAACATGAAGAAGCTAATCAGCGTATGAGTCAATTAGAGACGCTGGGCGCCAATCTGAAAGAGCACTTGTTGATGGTGCGCCGCGAGATGGCGCAGCGACTTTCGCAGGTGCTGGGCAGCCCCGCTTCTGATAGTTCTATCTTGCCGGGAGTAACCAGTCCGCCTAAAGATAACGCCAAGACAACGACGGCATGAACCGTTGCGAATAGAGAGGATGGCATTGATTTATCTATGCGTACTACTATTCACACACTCCAGAAAATGAAGCAGGATGGCCGCGTAATTCCGGTCTTGACCTGCTACGATTACACTTCGGCCAAGATACTCGATTCGATTGGCATGCCTGTGTTATTGGTGGGCGATTCACTGGGCAACGTCGTACTGGGATTGGAGACCACATTGCCGGTGACGTTGGAGATAATGATCCATCACTGTCGCGCCGTGGCGCGCGGCGTAAAGAACGCGCTAATTATTTTTGATATGCCTTTTGCGACTTATTCACCGGCAGATTTAAGAATGAGTCTAAAAAATGCCGCGCGTGCTCTGGCCGAAGGCGGCGCACAGGCGGTCAAAATCGAAGGCGGCGAACGCATGGCGCCGGTCGTAACCACGCTGGTGGCATCCGGCATTCCCGTGATGGGACATATCGGACTGACCCCGCAGTCGGTGTACCAGATGGGTGGTTACCACGTGCAGGGTCGCGATGAGACGGCTAAGAAACGGCTGCTGGCCGATGCGCTCGCTCTCGAAGCCGCCGGTGTTTTCGCCATTGTGCTGGAATTGATGCCGAATGAACTTTCCGCGCAGATTACCAAGCAACTCAAAATCCCTACGATCGGCATCGGCGCCGGCCGGGACTGCGACGGACAGGTACAGGTTTTTCACGACGTTTTCGGTCTATACGAAGATTTCGTGCCCAAGCATACTCGCCGATATGCGCAAGTCGCCGACACTATCCGTCAGGCGGCTAAAGCGTACATCAGTGATGTGACCGACAGGAAGTTTCCTGATCAGTAAAACTTCATTTGAAAGTAAATTCAAACCGGCTAATATCTAACTTTAATGTGAAAGGGAAACGCAAGAGGCGCGTCAAGAGTGAAAACCCAAGGGAGTGAGAAGTTGCCGCTATGGTTATGATCGCCGCTCGTCGCAAGGAACTCATCGAAGGTTACCAAGTTAATCCGAAAGATACTGGCAGTTCCGAAGTGCAAGTAGCTTTGCTATCGGAACGTATTACCGCTATGACCGCGCATCTTAAGACACACCCAAAAGACAATCACTCGCGCCGTGGTTTGACTAAGATGGTAGCAAGACGCACCCGCCTGTTAACCTATCTGCGTGATGAGGATGTCGAGCGCTATAAGACTCTCATCGAGCGTCTCGATCTGCGCAAGTAACGCGCAAATATTTTTAGATCGCATGCCTAATTTATTGCGAGTAATTCATGTCGTTGCTTGATGATCTTGAACAGATACGCGGTGAGGCTCTGGCGGCCTTCGCCGCGGCACCCGATGCCAAAGCGCTGGAAGTAGCGCGCATCAAGTATTTGGGCGTCAAAGGCCGGATGAAAGAATTGCTGGGGCAACTCGGCCAAGCGCCACTGGACATCAAACCGCAGGCCGGCAAACGCGCTAATCAGATTAAAATCGAACTGGAAGAATCGTTCGCCCGCACGTTGGGAGAGAAGGGTCAGTCCGCTGCGATCAATCTGAGTTTCGACATCACCGAGCCGCTGCCGTCGGAAGCGCGACAGACAATTGGCAAGCGTCATCCGCTAACGCGCACCGTTGACAGTTTGATCGAAATTTTTCATGGATTGGGCTTTGAAGTAGTCGAAGGTCCGGAGATTGAAGATCAACGGCACAACTTCGATGATCTCAATATCCCGTCGGACCACCCGGCGCGCGATAGTTTCGATACGTTCTTTATCGCTGACAATCCACAGGCATTACTGCGCAGCCAGACATCAACCGTGCAGGTGCGGATGATGGAGTCGCGCAAACCGCCGCTGCGTGTGGTCGCGCCCGGACGCACTTACCGGCCGGATAATATTGATGCGACGCATCACAGTACTTTCAGCCAAATCGAAGGTCTTTACGTGGATAAAAATGTATCCATGGCCGATTTAAAAGGCACACTCAAACTCTTCGTTGGCGGTTTGTTTGGCGCCGATACAAAAGTTCGTTTTCGACCGAGTTTTTTTCCGTTCACTGAACCGAGCGCGGAGTTGGATTGCACTTGTCCGGCGTGTGGCGGGCGAGCTTGTCCGATCTGCAAACATAGCGGGTGGGTGGAGATGGGCGGTTGCGGCATGGTGGATCCGAATGTGTTCGAGGCGATCAATCGCGCTCGCGGCGACCACGCTTACGATCCGCAAGTCTGGTCTGGATTCGCATTTGGGTTCGGGATCGAACGATTGGCGATGCGGCGACACGCGATTTCAGATATTAGATATTTCCTGGATAATGATCTGCGCTTTCTGAGGCAAGTATGAAGCTGCCTATTGCCTGGTTGATGGATTATTTGCCCGAGCAGATGCGCGGTGTGGCGTTCGATGAAGCTCTAACCGCGGCATGTCGACGCTGGGATTTGGAGCCGGCCGACGACGTCGCGCGATCACTGGCTCACTTGCTGACTTTCGCCGGATTCAGTTGTGACGGCATCGAATGTTCAGGGGCGAGCGCGATACTGGAACTGGACGTCACTTCCAATCGGCCTGATTGCCAGTGTGTCGTCGGCCTGGCTCGCGAAGTTGCGGCGATTTTGCAAACGCCACTGCGCTGGCCAACATGCGACCTGACCGGCAAGGAACATGGCCCGTCCGCGGCTACTCTGGCTCAGGTGACAATTGAAGATTCCGAGTTGTGTCCACGATACACAGCGCGAATCATCCGCGGCGTCAAAGTCGGTCCGTCGCCGCGATGGCTGATTGATCGCCTAGCCTGGATCGGCTTGCAGTCGCGCAACAATATCGTGGACGTCACCAACTTTATTTGCTTCGAGCTGAATCAGCCGTTGCACGCCTTCGATCTCAACACGTTGGAAGGTCGTCAAATCATCGTGCGGCGTACGCGGGACAAAGAGCCGTTTGCTCCGTTGTACGGACAGATTCCTTCGTTGACGCCGGAGACGCTGCTGATCGCCGACGCCACGAACGCACGCGCGATTGCGGGCGTGCTCGGTGGCAAGGGTTCGGAAGTGACGCCTGAGACCACGGATATTCTGCTCGAAGCTGCGTATTTTAATCCAGTTCACGTCCGCCGCGCCGTTCGACGATTGAAGATTATGGACGGCCGCGGCACCGATTCCAGTTACCGCTTCGAGCGTGGGATTGATTTGGAAAGAGTGGATCAAGCGTCGGCGCGAGCGGCGCGGCTGCTGGTGGAAGTGGCCGGTGGAACAATCGCGCCTGGCTTGATAGACGTCTGGCCTCAAAAGCGCGCGCCAAAAATATTGGAGTTGCGCTTTGCCGAACTCGCACGCGTCTTCGGCGCGCCAGTGCCAAAAGACACAGCTCACAACATTTTACAGTCATTGGGCTGCCTGATCGCCTCCGACGAACCGACGCGAGTCACGGTCAGTGTTCCGTCGTGGCGGCGTGGCGACTTGGAGCGTGAGATTGACTTGATCGAAGAAATCACGCGCATTTACGGTTACAACAAGGTGCCCGCCGTGACCGCCATGAGCGCGTGCGTGCCGCCTCGCTCGACGCTGGAGATCACCAGTGATCGATTGCGCTCTCTCTTCACCACATTGGGATACTTCGAGACGGTCAGCGATAGTCTGATTGATCCCAAGTGGCCCGCGCCAAACGTTTGGACGCGCGAACGCCCGTTACTTTTGGATAAAGCCAGTGTGCTGCGCGAAGATCATTCCGCATTGCGCAACAGTCTGCTCGCTTCGTTGCTGGCCGTGCGCCGCTATAATCAGGATCGTCGCACGGGCGAAGCGCGGTTATTCGAAATTGGAAAAGTCTTCCTGGCGACTCCGTCGCGACCAGAAGAACGGCACAGTCTGTGTTTGATAGATGATCGCGGATTCCAATCATTAGCCGACACAATCGCTTATATGGGCGACGCGTTGGAACTTGACGGCGCGCATCTGAAATTGGTCGCGCCGATGAAAGCGGCGCCGGAATTTCTTCAAAATGGAATGGCGTGTCAAGTTTTGCGCGTGCGGGAGATGCCTGGCAATGAGCGCGCCGAAAATGCGCTGGGTTGGTTGGGCGTCATCACCGCTCAGTTACAGCAGGCGTTTGATCTACGCAAGCCCGTGGCTATATGCGAACTGGATTTAACGGCGTTGGCCGCATTACCCACGGCGCCTCGCCAATTCAAAGTGCTCCCCGCATTCCCCGAAATTGTTCGCGATCTGGCACTGGTAGTGGACGAGTCGGTGGCGTGGAGCCAGCTCGAAACCTTTGCGCGCAATTGGGCGACGCATGATAAACTTCGCGACCGGAACGAACCGCCGCAATTCCGTTCAGTGTTCAAAGGCAAACAAATCGGCATGGGGAAAAAATCGGTCGCATTTTCCGTGCTCTATCGTGCGTCGGACAGGACACTGACCGATGAGGAAGTCAACGTGGCGCACCAGAAGTTCCAGCAGGCGATCATCGAGCAGTTTAAGGCGACTTTGCGACAGTAGTTTCGGTGAGAATCACATTTGGGTGGTGTATCGAATGGCACATAGTTAAGGAATTTTAATTAAGGAATTTAAAGTTTATGTAAAGAAAAAATCCTCCCTTGCCGAAGAAGTATTTGGTGAACACTTCTTTTGGAGGGAGGATGACTATGACTAAATCTTTTATCGTCAGACG
>JAZDLP010000312.1:0-4232 GCA_043801885.1 Planctomycetota bacterium
CCCGATTGGTCGGAAAGTGACGGATGAGGAGATTAAGCAAGTGAACTTGAAACGGAACACGTTTCATGGTGACTGGAATTACACCATTCACCCTTCAACGCGCTAACTGAGTTGATACCTTTATTTATTGACGCCGCCTTACCGTCCTTGAAAGCGTGCGGCGCCAAAAACCAGCGGAAGAATTCAATGAAGTGATGATCGCCATTGTTAGGGATGACGCCGTAGCGTCGAGCGAAAGTGTTGGCCCAGATATCGGTGTCTTGATATCCGGCGATATCAGCATGACCCTGTTTGCCTATTTCGCAAATCGCATTGGCTACTTCCTGCGCGTTTTTTTCCACGCCTTGGATGTAAATCTTATTCACAAAAGCCAGATGGTTCACGCCGATAACGTTTAGCGCAATGTCCTTGCGCGGCACTTTGTAAACTTCGGCGATCACTTGCAGCCGAAAATGAGTGCCATGGCAGACGCCGATGCAGTTGATCTTTGAGTTCCGATTGACGGCATTGGTGAGCACGGACATGGGATTGGTGACACTGAGCATGGTCGCGGTGGGACAGTGTTTTTCCATATCGTGGGCGATATCAACCAGAAGCGGAACCATGCGCAGGCAGCGCGCGGCGCACATCGGGCCGATAGTGTCGCCGACGGTGTGACGAATGCCGTATTTCTGGCAGATCAGGTCCTCTTTTTCGGCGATGTCCATACCGCCGACCAACAGCGAACAGATGACATAGTCGGCGCCGTCAATCGCTTCGGCGCGACTGGCGGCCGCCTTCACGGTCAACCCGCTTTTGTTCTCCTTAATGATGCGAGCGATGAGATCGCGCTCAATCTTCAACGGCTGAGGATCAATGTCGTACAACACGATGTCCGTGTCGTCCATACGTTTAGTGAAGATGTAATCGCGAATACTCTGGTGAACAAACTTATAGCTGCTGCCAATGTAAGCGATACGGCGACGTTTCATGAATAAATTCCTTTTTTACCGGACAAAAAAAACTGGCTCATGTTGTCAAGTGTGTGGAATAACACAAAGTGCACCATGAAGTTGTGTGAACTTTCACACACTTGACAACATGAGCCACAAAATCATTATGCTCGCCAGATTTTTGAGTTTTTGCTTTGAAAAACTCCATATTCTCGCCTAATTTTGTAACCGTTCAGTCTATTTTCATCTTATTAACCGCGAATGCACGCGAATAGACGCTAATATTTTTTCTGTGATTCGCGTTCATTCGCGTTTATTAGCGGTTCATTACTTGAAGGGACTGAACGGTTACCTAATTTTTAGTTTCATATCTTCCGCATCTCTATACTTCGGAGTGTTTTGCAAGAGGCTCAGAGCATTGAGTTATTTTGTAGTTCGGATACACAACGAAGATTTGCATAGTTAATGGTGCCTAATGAACCTGACTGATATTCTCTCGCGACTGGACCGTCGCGTCATTTACACGCTGGTCGCTCTGGCATTAACGCTGCCGTTGGTGGGACAGTGGCGGCTGCAACCGGCCAAAATGCAGTCGGCGCAGAAGTTCTACGACGCGATTGAAGCGCTGCCGAATGACGACGCGAGCATCGTGCTGATCGCTGTTGACTGGGGTCCATCCACCAAGGCCGAGAATGAGCCGCAGACCGAAATGTTGATCGAACACCTTCTGCGCCGGCGGACGCATTTCGCGTTGATCAGCACTATTGATCAGGCCGAACCATTCATGCGGGAACTGCCCGAACGCGTAGTTAAGCGTCTGAACAGTGAAAATCCCAGAGAAAAATGGGAGTACGGCAAGGACTGGGTGAACTTAGGCTATCGCCCAGGACGGGACGCGATGATTCAGAAGATAGCCAACACTCAGGATATCCGCCAGACACTTGGCGTTGATGCGCGTGGCACGCCGTTAGCCGAAGTGCCCTGCATGCGTAACATAAAAAATATCAAGAATGTGAAACTGCTGGCCGAGTTCACCGGATTGGTTGGCGCTCTGGATAGCTGGCTACAGTTTTTTCAGACAGCGGACTATCGGCCGCCGATGGTCCACGGTTGCACGTCCATCACTATTCCGGAAGCTTACATCTACCTGGACTCCGGCCAACTTATCGGCTTGCATGAAGGTATTGCGGGCGCCGCGGCTCATTCCGCGCTGCTGACCAACGCCAAGCTGGCCGACGGCGCTCCAAAATATAAAAATCGCGGGCCGGATATTGCCATCGTGACTAACACGGCGCTCGCCGTGGCTCACGTAGTGATTATCGTGCTCATTATCTTGGGTAATCTGGGCATGATACTATTGCTGCGGCGGACCAGAGCAGCCAGAAAAGCGGAGTCTGCATGAACGCCTGGACGATCATTCTTCCAATCATTCTGGGCGGTATCGCCACGCTGGCGATTTACTCTTTCTTGGTGAAGGAGAATCCGTTCTACCGTTTCTTTGAACATCTTTATATTGGCATCGCCACGGGCTTCGGGATTGTCTTCGGTATACAACGATTCCTGTGGCCGGAGTTGTTTCGTCCGATGCTGGGCTACGACCGCGAGATATTGGCTAACGGCGTTTTTGATCGTCCCTGGCGGATGTGGTATTTCTTTTACTTGTTGCCGTTTGCTCTCGGCACACTGTATTACTTCATCTATTCTCGGAAGCGACAATGGTTATCGCGCGTGGTGATTGCCTGGTCGCTGGGCGTCGCCGGCGGCTTTGCGCTGAAAGGGTTCTTCGCGCAATACATGCCGCAGATCATCGGCTCGTTTAAACCTCTAATCGCCGTGCAAACCGTGGAACGCAATTTGCTGATCCGCTTCGACGGCATCGCTGATCGGCTGCCGCAAAATGCGCAGATCATCAAGGGACGAATCGAATTGTATCGCTTGGGGCCATCGTATACGCGAGTGGTGTACAAAGATAATGGCGGCCAACTCGTCCAGATTGAAGGATTGGTTGTCTATCAGAACAATGACCAAAAAAACGGCAGTGTAACGCTGACCATAAACGACAAAGAACAGATCGTTCAAAACTCCGACATAGTGCAGCGTGAAGACATTGCGCCGCCGCAGAGTGTGCCGGATGCTTACGAAGGCTATGGCGGCGAACATACCTATCTGGCTTATCGCTTGCTTTGCGGGTGGGATGCGAACCATGTTGACTGGGAGCGTCGCCGGCAATCGCCTGCTGCGCGTGAATCGTTAATGACGGCGATGGCCATTGCCGATCCGACCGAGCGCATCAAGGCGCTGGAGATCGCGCTGGGGACGCGATTGGACGGCGACGTTGAACTGATCAGTAAAATTGATCCGATGAACACCGCGCAGGTTGCGGAGACTGCTGCGACGTTGGTGAGTTGGCGACCGGAAGATTTCTCGCCCACTGCGGAGAGCAATACCGGCATGCCGTTGCTGATACGCCGGAACGTTACCATCAACGATCCGTATCGAGGCGAGAAATGGGTTGTGGGCAATCGTGAATCTGTCGGCGTCAAGACTGAAGAACTGGCGCTCGACACACTGCGCAGTTGGTTCACGCGGCCCGAGACTAACTTTGGCGTGATTCTACAGCGCAAGAGCGGCGCCGGCGGTTCATTTCTACATCGGTTCGCGTCAGTGGAAAATCCAGACATCAGTCGCCGACCGCGTCTGGTGATCGAATATCGCGTGCTTGGTGATGATCAGCTTAAAGAGCTAATTCTGCAAAATGGCGTGGACAATTACATTGGCACTGTCAACGCAATCCGCATCTCAGACGTAAATACGCCCGCGGCTGTAGGACAAGAGTTTCTGCTGGGCGCCAGCGCGCGCAAACCAAGTGGCGCGCTGTCACTCGACGTCTGGTCATATTCCGGCATCCTCGCCAACTGGATATTCGCGCTCACGCTAATTTGCGTAATGACTTATTTTCTGTTCAGCTTCGAACATTCTCGCGCGGGGATTTACCAGGCATCCCTGGCAGGCCGCTGGATGATGATGCTCTGCTTCGGCGCGTTCTTCGGCTCGACGATCATGGCGCGCATGGCGTTGCTGGTGGAACGCATGCAGTTCCTGATTGAAAAGTGGATTCCGACCATTCTGGGCGGGGGATGAGGGGATGAGGGGTGAGGGGCGAGGGGAAATTTTTTCTATGCGAAATACGTCGCCATCTGACGGCTTCTGTTAATTTATCTCTCGCCACTCATCACTTCCCCCTCCCCTCTCGATGTTGAAAATGTGGCTCATGTTGGCAAGTGTGTGCAATAACGTAGG
>JAZDLP010000313.1:0-4179 GCA_043801885.1 Planctomycetota bacterium
CCCGATTGGTCGGAAAGTGACGGATGAGGAGATTAAGCAAGTGAACTTGAAACGGAACACGTTTCATGGTGACTGGAATTACACCATTCACCCTTCAACGCGCTAACTGAGTTGATACCTTTATTTATTGACGCCGCCTTAAGTGCGTTATAAGTAGCACAAATCTACATTAGAAACACTCTGTGGTGAACGGTTACAAGAAAAAGAAAATGGGGCCGCTTCGAAAATCCCGCAACGCGCGCGGTATTTTTGTTGTTTTCGAGTGACACGCCGCGTCATAGCGATTGTGACGAATACTTTTCGTGGTGAATGAATACAAGTTTTTGAACGATTTCCGTTGTCTGTGATTCGCTCACGACTTGTCACCACCTTCTTTGCGTTCACGCTTTTTCCAAGGACGAGCGCGAGGCCCAGCATCACGCGGAGCGCGTTCGCGATTCTCCCACGGCTTGCCGCCGCCTTCTTTGCGTTCACGCTTTTCCCAAGGACGAGTGCGAGGCCCGGCGTCGTGCGGAGTACGTATTTCATTGGGAACCTGCGGCGCTTCGTCGCTCAGATCGTTTTCGACGACGGATTCGTGATCACTGGTTAACTCCGCCGCAACAAGAGTCTCCTGTTCTTCGAACTTTTCAGTATTAGTCTCGCTCTCATATTTATGGTCGTCGCTAGTAATCGGCGCCGCCTGTTCGGTATAATTTTTCTCGGCTTTGTGTGATATCGTTTTATTGGCTTCGGTGGCCGCTTGTTCAATAGCTCGTCGGAGCGACTCGATATCCTGCGTGCGCAACTTGCAAAACGCACCATCGGGTAGTTCGCCTAATCGGAGTGGCCCGATAGCGATGCGCTTGATGCTGTTACATTGCAAGTTTACGTGAGCCAGCATGCGTCGCACTTGGCGATTCATGCCTTCGGAGATGACTAATTCCAGTGTGCTGCCCCGGTCACTGCGTTTGCGAACGCGAACCTGCGCGCCTTGCGTGCGGCCTTCGGCGAGATGAACTCCGTGTTCCAGTTTGCGGATTTGCGCAAGTGAAACATTGCCGGAGACTTTGACAAGATATGTTTTATTGACGCCGTAACGAGGGTGCGTCAATTGGTTCGTCAATTCGCCGTCATTGGTCAACAGGATCATGCCTTCGGTGTCTAGATCAAGTCGGCCAACACAATATATCCGGCGTTTCTCTGGAATCATCTGCACCGCCAGTGGTCGTCCGCTGGGGTCATCATTGGTGCACAGGACTCCTTTGGGCTTATTCAGCATGTAATAAACTTTAATGGCGGCATCGTGGACAGTTTTGGCCGTTCGACCCGGCCCAGATACTTTCTGTCCGTCGAGAGCGACGGTTTGGGATTCCGGGTCCGCTTTGGAACCGAGTTGGCGCACCATGATGTTGTCCACAGTCACGCGGCCATCAACGATAAATTTTTCGCACTCGCGGCGGGAACCAAAGCCGGCGTGCGCTAAAATTTTCTGAAGACGAACGGATTCATTCATGCGAGAATACCTAAATCGGAGCGCTTGTTGTTGCCGCGCGTATTCGGCGACGGCGACTGTGTTTTTTCCTCACAATATTCCTGGTAGTTATTGTTGGATAAATCAGATGTTTGTTCGATAGCGACGGCTTCTGCTTCGATATCTTCGTCACGCGGCAGACCTTCAAAGACAGTCTGACCGGATGCGGTGGAAGCCAGTCCCGACTCGGTGGCGACCGCTTCAAATTTCTTTTCCTTAAATATCCAGTTTTCCTGAATGGGAATATACTGATCAGCAGCCTTGATTAATTCTGTGGCAATGGAACGTTCAAAACTGACCACTTCCGTTCGACAACCGTGCGCCTTCAGACATTCGATCAGAGGCACATAGTCGCCATCGCCGGTAATCAGGGTAACGGTGTCGAGGCGAGGGGCCATCATGAGAATGTCAATAGTCATGCCAATCTCCCATGACCCCTTGGCGGTGGTCCCGTTGCGACCATCCGCATCCGCGCGGATTTTTAGTTCTTTGATCTTCAGTTCATACCCCAACCGGATGAGCGCTTCATGGAAACCAGCTTGGTTGACGTCCGGCTTTTGTACAATGTAAGCGATGGCGCGCACCAAGTGGCGTGTTCCAGTAATCTCGCGAAGCAGGCGACCATAATCCACCTTGCTTTGATGGAGCAGCTTCGCGGAATAAAACATATTCTGCACATCCACAAAGACGCCTAATCGTTGAGGAAATGTTCGCGCAATATAGTTGAATGATGATATAGAAGCGTTGTTCATTGGAAACCTTCCTTCAATCTATAATCAAAAATTCCTTTACATTATTGAATTATGCTATGAATCATGCTATAATGCAAACATTATTAGTCGTGAAAGGAACATCTCGTTTGAAGAAAGAAAGATGATATATGTATCTACATAAATTCATTGTTGTCATTAGTGTTGTGTTGACATTGGCAATCGGCAACACACTGGCTGAGGAATCCACTCCTCCAGTACAGCCGCAAATCATTGTGTTGTCACCTCAAAACAGTACCAAACTTCAGGGGTAAGTAGCTCTTATTTTACAAGAATTTAAGCTGGTTACGGTGGTGGGTTTGGCGAGTAAAGTTAAACCGGCTACCGGCAACGTGCGTGGCGCGATTCTCAGTGTCATGGCTTCTCAGAATCTCATCCCGGCTAATACTCCAGACATTTTAGACATTGCTCTTGTTAAGGAACCTTTTCGTTTCCAAGTTTTGTATGTCTTACGACTGTATGGGTTATTTGGGAGTGGATTATTTGGAGAACAAGTAGCCGTTCAATCTGTTTGGGCCACAGAGGACACAGAGAAAATCAGTAAGATTCTCTCAAAAGTCGCACTGTGAGCGCCACTGATCGTGGCACAACAGTTTTTTACCTATGTGTGTTTAGTATCAGTAATATCTGTGTCCATCTGTGTCATCTGCGGATACTTTAACGCAATTTCTGACCACCGCCAATGTAAGTGTGTGGCGGAACTTGTCGTCGCGAACATGCCATCGCCAAAATCCCATTGCAGCGAATCAATATTAAAAGTGGAATAGCGAAATTTGGCGGAGAGGGAGGGATTTGAACCCTCGAGCCCCTCGCGGGCCTACTTGTTTTCGAGACAAGCCCGATCAACCACTCTGGCACCTCTCCGATAGTTTCAGAAAATCATACTGAGTTTCTCTGTACTACTAACCGTTAAAATCTTTGCGTGACGCAAAGATTTTTGGGCGACTTTTAAGCAAAAGCTATTTTTCCCCTTCTCCCCGTCCCCTTGTCTCCCCGTCAACAACGCCTTTTGGTTGCGGCTTGGCCTCGAATGTGGCTTTGTGGTGAACGGCTACTTTTTCTCCAACGCCGGCAGCTTGGTCTCTGGAATAATCACTTTCTTGGGCGTGGCAATGACCTGAATGCGGTTGTCGTCGCGAATATATTTCTTCATCACCTTCAAGATGTCTTTCTTGGTGTAGCTCATCATTTTTTCCAGCAACTCTTTCACGTCCGAGAGTTTCGTGCCGCGATACTCAAGGTCGCTCAATACGCGGAACCAATAGCGCGGCTCTTTCTGCATGGTTTCAAGATTATTTTTTAACTGCTTGCGAACGGTATCCATCTCTTCATCCGTGGGACCGTCTTGGGCGAATTGCTTCATGACGGCGACGACTAACTGGCAAGCTTCAACAGCCTTCTCGGGGTCGGCGGTCATTTCGGCGGTGATTGTACCGGTGCCTGGATAGACGCGCGCGGGATCAGAGTCGCATCCGATCGAATACGTCAAACTGCGCTTTTCGCGAATCTCCACGCGCAACCGCGAATTCAAAATCTGCGCGGCGATCTGGAGCACGCGGCGGTCTTTCACCTCTTTCCAATCCGCGCCACGCCAACCGCAGGTGATTATTGCGCGCGGCGTAACCGTCTCAACTTCAACCGTCGCTTCCTGCGCGCCAGACTTGAGATTCAATTGACGAAGTTTCTTCAATTCGCCATCCGAAGTTTTGCGATTAGGGAGCGCGCCGAGATATTTCAACGCCAGTTGCAGCGCCTGGTCGCGGTTAAGGTCTCCAACGATGGTAGCTTCTATCGGACCTGTTTTAAGGATATCATTCAGCCACTGCTGCGCGGCGTCGAGCGTCTGCGCGTTGACCTGTTCCGGTGTCAGTGCTCGACCGCGAGGATCGTCGTTCA
>JAZDLP010000314.1:0-5391 GCA_043801885.1 Planctomycetota bacterium
CCCGATTGGTCGGAAAGTGACGGATGAGGAGATTAAGCAAGTGAACTTGAAACGGAACACGTTTCATGGTGACTGGAATTACACCATTCACCCTTCAACGCGCTAACTGAGTTGATACCTTTATTTATTGACGCCGCCTAATCATAACCAATGTATCCGGCGGCAGCAACGGCGCAGTGGACCATTGTGTCGGCTCAGGCTTCGGCATGTCGCCTGCCGCGCGCAGCGCGCACGGCGAGAACAGCACGGCCATCAAAGCGCACCATGTCATCAAACGGCAGAACGAAAAAGAATTTTTAATTTTTGATTGCGGATTGCGGATTGAACAGCGAATTGTTTTCATAAACGACCTCCTTGAAAAGTCGGTGGTGTCCAAAGATAGCTACGCTCCCATTGTTATGGTCGCACTATGGAAAAATAGTAACGCCATATATCCATACCGTCAAACGAGCGTATCGGAATAGAATTGACGATTGACGAAAGAAATGATTAACGTCTACTTTAATCAGAGCATGGCCAGCGCGTCCACGTCCACGACGACGGCGACTTTTTTTAATTTGTTAATCGTCTCGCGCACAGGCCCCAGCAAAATCTCGGATAGAATCTCGCTGCTGACAGCTTTCAATAAAATGTGTTGGCGAAAATAGCCTTCCAGTTTCGCCAGCGGCGCTTCGGCCGGTCCAAGAATCGAGCAGGTGATCAGGTCCGAAGGCTGCGCAACGGATGGCAGGCGAGACGCCTGCGGTACTGTTTTCTGGTTGCTTTCCGCCGCGAATTTCAACCGCGATTCCGTTCGCAACGCTTCGGCGACGGTCTCGGCGGCGAGTTTCGTCTGTTGCTGATCTTTGCCACGGATGACAATCCGCGCCAGGCGAGTGAATGGCGGATAGCTGTATGCGCGCCGCTCCCGCAATTCATTCAGTGAAAAAGTTTCGTAGTCATGCTGCGCGGCCGCTCGGATGGCCGGATCCTTTGGCAGGTGTGTCTGGACGATCACCCGTCCACCTTTTTCACTGCGGCCCGCGCGGCCTGCAACCTGCGCCAACAGTTGAAAAGTTCGTTCGCGGCTGCGAAAGTCCGGCAGATGCAACGAAGTATCCGCCAGCACCACACCCACCAGCGTTACGTTGGGAAAATCCAAACCCTTGGCGATCATCTGCGTACCGATCAAAATATCCGTTCGGCCCGCGCGGAAATTGCCCAGCGCTTCCAGATACTTGGTTCGGTGCGTCATCGTATCCGAATCCATCCTCACTACGCGCGCGGCGGGAAAGGTTTTGCGCACTTCGTTCTCCACTCGTTCAGTGCCCAGCCCCCAATGCTTAAGACCTGGCGCGTTGCAGCCGCCGCAAAACTCCGGGATAGGCTTGCTGGCTCCGCAGTAGTGACAGGTCAAGAGTCCTGGATGCCGCACGTCAGTGCCGCTCGAATGAGGCACTTTGGATTCGAGTCCTATCTGTCGGTGGCTGGTAAGAGTAACGTCGCAATGCGGACATTTCTCCGTATGACCACAACGCAGACAAGTAATTACCGTGGCGAATCCGCGCCGATTCATAAACAGGATGACCTGCTCACGACGCGCGAGCGATTCATCCAGCGCGCGTATCAGTTGCCGCGATAGATAGCTGTAGCGTTGTGTTTCGCGGTTTTCGTGAGTCATGTCCACGATCTCAACCGGCGGCAGTGGTCGCCCGGCGACACGTCGTGTCAGGAACAGATGCGTGAGCTGACCGGTCTGAGCGGCGCGCAGCGCCTCAAGGCTGGGCGTGGCGGATCCCAACACCAATACGGCATTGGAAAGCCGCGCCAGTTCCATGGCCGTGTCGCGCGCATGGTAACGCGGTGTGCTCTCCTGTTTGAAGGCGTTCTCGTGTTCCTCGTCAATGACGATCAGACCTACTCGCGGCAGTGGCGCAAAGAGCGCTGAGCGAGCGCCAATCACTACTCCAATTTTCCCCGAGCGAGCCGCGCGCCAGGCCTCCGCGCGTTCGCCGTCGGTCATATGGCTGTGCAACACAGCGACACGTTCGCGCCCCAGCCGCTGTTCGAATCGTTGCGCTGTCTGTGGTGTCAGCGCAATCTCCGGCACCAACACCAGCCCTTGTTTGCCTTGCGCCAGCGCCGTCTTCAGCGCACGCAGATAAACTTCCGTCTTGCCGCTGCCGGTGACGCCCTGTAGCAGGAAGCCCGCGCACACCGGTCCTGGATTAGAGGACGGGGTGAGAGACAAGGCCGCTTCAATTTTCGTTAGCGCCGTCTGCTGTTCCGCGTTCAATACCAGATCATCCACTTCGCGCGTGTCGGCATGATCAAAGCTCTGCCCAGTGTCGAAACGTTGTTCGCTGATCGTCAGCAGGCCGGCTTTTTCAAGCGCTTTTAATGCGGAGTTGGGCGCCTCGACCGCATGCAGCAACGCCGCGGCGGAGATCTGCGCTTCCGCTGCGGCGCCGGTTTTGGTTCGCAAGTTGTCCGCCAACGCCAGCAGCATCGCCGCTTGTTTAGGCTTGGTTTTAGTCAGCGATTCCGCTTGCCGCAGCAACTCGTCCGCCGAAACCCGCGGCGCAACCATGCGCACACAAGCAGCCACCGCGCCCTGTTTCACGCCAGCGGGCAACATGGCCGCGAGCGTACTGCCCAGCGGACAGACGTAATGTCGCGCAATCCAGTGAGCCAGTTGCAGGAGCGTGGGCGTAATCAGAGTCTCGCCGTCAGGCTCGTCCAGCACACGGAGAATCGGCTTCAGTCTGCGCGTGCCAGTCGTAATTGGCTCAGTTCGTTCTCGAATGAAAAACCCCGTCGCCGTGCGATGTCCGAACGGTACGAGCACACGCACGCCCGGCTTCAGATCGTTCCAGACCGCATCGGCGCTATATGTAAACGTGCCTTGGACGGGACCTACGACGGCCACTTCGGCTAAATGCGCAAACACTGGCGATACGGTCTGCTCGGCAGAAGCTTCCACAACAGGCGCGGCTTTTTGTTGTTTGCATGGCACGGGCTGCGGTTGAGCCGAATCGTCGAATAATTTCAATTGGCCGGGATTTGATCTGTGCTTGCGACTCATATCGGTATGATACTTTAATAAGCAATAGATTCGTAGCGCAATCCAAAATCGGCTCTTCGGAAAAATCTGTGGGTAAAAAATAGAGTATTTGATTCAACCAGCAATGGTTGAGTTTATAAGGCATGAGCTGCTCAAGAACACACGAAAGACTGGACTGATTCCACTTTGTCCGGTATCTAATCCGTCTCTCTACATGTCAGCAACGCATTTTTGATTACGAACGAGCCGCTTGCGTTACGGTCGTGCGGCTTTTTCATCCAGTCCTGAGATTCCATGCCGTCTGCCGAACTCCGCCTCCAATTCGGCCAGCGAGATGTCTTTATCCGCCATCAGAACCATAATGTGGAAGATTAGATCACAAAGCTCCTTCCGCGTCTGTTCCGTGCTCTGCTCGCACGCCGCCTTGATCACCTCGCCGGTCTCCTCGGCCAGCTTGCAGGCGATAGCCGCGGTCCCTTTGCGCAACAAAGCCGCTACGTAAGATCTTTCCGGCATCGTTGCCTTGCGTTGCTCGACCGTAGCAAAAACCGCGGCAAGCGTCGCTCCGGCTCCCAGTGTTTTTTTGCTGTTCATTTTATCAAATCCTGAAGTAAACGACCTGTTTTCCTTCAATCCACAATCTAAAATTGTAACCGTTCACTATAGAGCCACAGAGGTACGCAGAGGTACGCAGAGATGAATAGAAACTTAAAAATCAAAATTCTCTGTGTCCTCTGTGGCTAAAAATAGACTGAACGGTTGCAAAATTCCTTTATGTTCTAAAGTATAGGAATTTCGGCATGATTCAAATCAAGGCAACACTTTTTTAAAAAGAAGTGTGCATGTCGATGAATGCGACTACCAAGCGTAGCGCAGGCTTCCAGCCTGATTGTTGATTAGCGTACTTTCGAGAAAAGGAAATTGTCTCTCGTCATAATCTTGTGCTAAAATTACTCGCGAAAAGAAAAAAAATATGGGATTAACCAAAGTCACAACAAAACAGATCGTTATTCCGCAACAGCGCGTTCCGTACATCCACACGTCGTTGCCTGGTCCAAAAGCGAAACGAACTATATCGCTGGATCGCCGATTCACATCGCCAAGCTACACGCGCTACCTGCCACTGGTCGTCAAACAGGCCAGCCTATGCACTGTCGAAGACCTCGACGGCAATCGGTTCCTAGACTTCACTGCGGGCATTGCCGTCAACAACTGCGGCCATTGCCATCCAGAAGTGGTTGCGGCAATCCGCGATCAGGCCGGCAAATTATTACACATGTGTGGCAGTGATTACTATAATCAGCCTCAGGCCGAGTTAGCTAAAAAATTATGCGCTTTGTTTCCCGGTAAATCGCCGACACGGGTCTTCTTTACAAATTCGGGCGCCGAGTCCATTGAGGCTGCGTTCAAACTGGCGCGCTATCATACTGGTCGGCAACGAGTTATTGCATTCCTAGGCGCATTTCATGGTCGCACGTTCGGCGCGCTTTCTTTGACAGGATCAAAAATTAATCAGCAGGCTCATTTTGCGCCAATGGTTCCAGAAGTCGAACACGCTCCCTACGGGGATGTCTCATTTATCCGTGACCGGCTCTTCCGTCAAACGGTTCCGCCGGACGAGGTTGCGGCGATATTTGTCGAACCGATGCAGGGCGAAGGCGGGTATATTGTTCCGCCGAAATCTTTCTTCCCCGACCTTCGTGATTTATGCGATAAGCACAAGATTCTACTGGTAGTGGACGAAGTGCAGACCGGGTTCGGACGCACCGGCAAAATGTTCTGTGTAGAACACTTCGGAGTCGAACCGGATGTTATATGCCTAGCTAAAGGCATCGCCAGCGGGTTGCCGCTGGGAGCAATGGTCGCCAAGGAATCGGTGATGGACTGGAAGCAGGGCGCTCATGGCTCGACATTTGGCGGTAATCCGGTAAGTTGTCGCGCCGCGCTGGCTAGTATTGATCTGATCGAGAGAAAGTATCTTAAGAATACGCAAGTCGTCGGCCGGCTCCTGAAGGATGGTTTGCAACGCTTGGCATCGCGTTTCCCAAAACATGTCGGCGAGGTCCGCGGTCTGGGGCTGATGATCGGAATGGATATCGTGACCGAGTCTCGCCTTCCGGCCCGCAAATTGCGCGACCATTTAGTACAGGATGCTTATTATGCCGGTTTGCTGTTGTTGGGTTGTGGCGAAGCGACGATTCGGTTTTGCCCGCCGCTGTGCCTGACCAAGGCCGAGACTACTGTCGGTCTGGAAATTCTGGAGCGGATTTTAAAGAAGCGATTAGAATCCGTCTCACGGCATTAAAAATTTCGTAGTCGTTCACCGCAGAGGCGCAGAGTACGCAGAG
>JAZDLP010000315.1:0-10913 GCA_043801885.1 Planctomycetota bacterium
GCCTGACGGCCAAAGGCGAGCTGTTGCTGGTATCCGAAATCAAACGGACACAGGAAGCCAATCGCGCCGAATGTTTGCAACGTCTGCGCGCGCTCGTCGCTCAGGCCGTCATCGAACCGAAAGTTCGCCGCAAAACCAAACCGGCTCGCGCCAGCCGCGAACGCCGTCTTCGATTAAAAAAAGTCCGCAGCGCTAAAAAACAGCAACGTCAGCGGCTGGGGTCGGACGAATAGTCGAGGCGACACAGTTGTGCTGGACTATTGCGCGTCCGTCAGTAATTGGCGTCTTTTTCTGCCAGTTGCACCCACGTCTTGATATATTCCGCCGCGCGCAACACGAAGAGATCAATGAATCGCTGCCCTTTGGCTGCCGTAGCTTGGGAAGGCCGGCCCCAGACGCCGCTGGGCGTTATCTTTTTAAACGAATACATGTCCAGCGCCGGACGGGACAGAGATGGGATGAAATCCACTCGCTTTTTACCTACCAGCTCAGGGTCCAAGGCCAGCATAATTGATGTCTCCACCTCGCCTGCGTGCAAGTCAACGTTGGTGAATATGTTGTTTACCTCGGCCGCTGTCACCACATCCATTGCGTCGAAGTAGATGGTCTTCATGCCTGGCACTGTGTAGTTTATCTCGCGTATGGTCGGCTTGAGTATGAAGTTGCCGCCGTGAAAATTCATCACCACCACCAGTTTGAAACCGTGCTCGTACAGACAGCCAACGATGTCCTTCACCACCAAAGCCAGTGTGGGCGGCCGCAGAGTCACAGTACCCTTGAATCCCTTATGCTCCAGACTGGTTGCGAACGGCTGAGTTGGGAGCAGATAGTTAGCAACCCCAGCCTCAGCCAGTGCCTCGGCAATGCGTCCGCTCATATGCCAAGCGATGATCGCGTCCGTGCCCAGGGGCAGATGAAGAGAATGCTGCTCGATTGACCCCACTGGCAGTATAGCCAGGCGCGGGTTGTAACGCGCGAGTTCGGGCTGAGGGGTGAACACATTCAGACACTGACCGCGACGAGCTTTTTTTTTCGGTACTGACATGGGCTTTCTCCTGCAACTGAAATGTCCAAAATTATGACACTGTAGCACGGAAATCGGCCACTATCTGTTTCCCCCCCTTGAAAAGGGGGGGACAGGGGGGGTGAGAGTGGGCAACTAGAACGCCCCCCCCCTTCGCCCCCCCCTTTTTAAGGGGGGGAATTCCCGACTTCGCTACTACAGTGTCAAAATTATCTGCGCAGCCGAGCAATTATGTTGTCACATGGCGCTGGTGATTTCCAGCATTATTCTGTTGATTGCGCTGTCTTCATGAAAAATGTATAGATAAAATGATTTGCAATCTTAAGAAACTTTCAGACAGTTATAGATAGTTAATGGTTCATTGGCACAAGCGCAAGGAAGACGGTTACGACTATTCATAACGAAGTTAGTCTTTATTTGCAAGAAATTAGCAAATTCAAGCTTCTCACGCTGGAAGAGGAGCGTGACTTGGCACATCGTATTGCGGCAGGCGATGTGGAGGCTCGCGACTGCATGATCCGCGCTAATCTGCGCTTGGTGGTCAGTATTGCCAAGAATTACACGGAACGAGGCATGGCTTTTCTCGATTTAATAGAAGAAGGGAATCTGGGATTATTGAAGGCGGTGACACGATTTTCGCCTGACCAGGGCTGTAAATTTTCTACTTACGCATCTTGGTGGATCAAGCAGACCATCCGTCGCGCTCTGATCAATAAGGTTAAATCCATCCGCGTACCGGCATACATGATCGAAATGTTGACGCGCTGGAAACGAGCTGGGGCGATGCTGGCTCAAAAGCTGGGCCACGAGCCTGATTTTGAAGAGATCGGCAGATATCTAAAACTTTCTCCTAGCAAGATTGCCATCGTCCAGAAGGCGATCAATGCATCCACACTTATTGATTACAGCAGCAATCCTGCGGACCCATTTGATCCGGAAGCTATTCTGGCCGGTGTACCGAGTCACGAAGATGACCGCGCATTGCCCGGCGAATATGATCGCGAAGCTCTGCTCATTGCTTTGGAATACGCGATTACTGACCGCGAGCGCCACATTCTTGAACTACGCTACGGTTTGGCATCTGAAAAGCCCGAGTCCGTCAACGAACCGCTCACTTTGGAAAAAATTGCCAAGCGGATCGGGTTGACGCGTGAACGTGTGCGTCAAATTGAAAATCAGGCAATCCATAAATTACAGATGTTCCTCCGGCAAAAAGATCAGCGTGAAGAGGATCAGCGGTTGAAACGACGACGCGCGCGCGATGCCGCAGATCGTCATTCGTAGCGCAGGCATCTCGCTTGCAATTCAACCATCAAAATCTTTGCGACACGCAAAGATTTAAAGGATTAAGTCATACTGCCACTGACTCCTTCAGTGGACAATGTCATTTTGCAATTTGTTGCTATCCTCTGTGTCTCTAAAATTCTCCGTGAACTGGCCGTCGAGAGGCAGTGAATCGCTGTAAATGCCGCTGACCTGATTGGCCAATAATTGTTCCTTCGTCATCTCATCATTGACGGTGTACGCATAAGTGCGTGTGCCTGCCTGCCATAAGCGTCGAGGTAGTGAACCGGTGGCTCGGTTCACAGGCATAAGCACAAAAGTTAACGGAAAGCGCCTGGCAAACATAACCACAATTCTATCCGTATAGCCTTTCGTATAACCGCGCAAGGTTAACGAGAGATGATCAAATCCAAGCGCTCGGCCTTCTTTATACTCGCGAAATTGCTCAAAATGTACGATCAGCCGCGAGGCTAAATCAAAATGCTTCTCTTTAATTTTGAGCAGCACTGGTATCAATCGGCGCTTAAGGTGCAGGATGGCCAGCATGTCAGGATGCGCGCGCAACCAAACAGCGAAGTCATCGAAAGTAAGATTGGTCAAACCATCCAGCGTTCGGATTTGTTTGAACTCCTCCGCAGTGAGTATTTGCGCGGCTCCCAGTCTCCGTTTTGCGGTATCTTCCCAATCATGCAACAAAACCAGCCGTCCGTCGCTCGAAAACTCCAAATCTACTTCAACGCAGACGTTTCCCTGAGTCGCGCTGCGTTCAAGCACCTCCAGTGTGTTGCAGTAAGGGACGCCGTTGTGCGCGCCTCCCGCGTGTGGAATTACGCGTTGGATTCTTAAAGTCCTAGTCTTTGTGTTTAGCGCGGCCATTCGAGGAGATTGAAGCCAGGCCACATAAATAAATTCGCCAAGTTCTTTAAGACTGCGGAGAAAGGCATCCCCCAGCCGTGGACGAGAATCTGTTGTCGCAGGAGTGGTGAGTGGTGAGTGGTGAGTGGTGAGGAGAGGATGATTTAAAGAGGGTTCGTTTTGCGTCTTTGATTCGAATCTTTTGGCTATTTTTTTTGCTTTCTCCAGTAGTTTTGGCGGCGACAGCAAATGCAATTCGCCTCCAGGTCCAAGCCTTTCGGCGAACTTCGCCCATTTTCGCAATTCTACGCGCGCGGTGGGGTCTTGCGCATGAGGTTGCCAGAAATTGTATACAGTATCCAACGATAGTGGCGACAAATCCTGATCGCGCCGCCAACAGCCGGTCAACAACGCTCGTAGTGTGCAACGCAACTCGTGATGTTCCCGATCAAGCGTTCGCCAGAAGCGCAGCGAAAAACGTAAGTCAATTAAAACTGATTTGCAATCGTTGCCGCAGACGACAATGTTGGTGGGACTTAAGTCGCCTTGCCGCAAACCTCGATGATGCAGTGCCGTCCACCCGCTGAGGATTTCCAACACGACTTTTCTGATATGAGCCAGTCCGCCGCGCTTGAACTCCGATTCGTTCAACGTATCCAGCAATGATCGTCCGTCGAGATACTGCATCTCTAGGCAATAGATCGGCGTGTCGCGACCGGCGGAGCGGTCATGGAAACGCAGGCGGAAGCAACGGAAATATCGAACAAGATTGGGATGCTTTGGCATGAACCACGCCAGCATTTTCAGGCGCAGATAATTGCGGAAGGTGGGGCGATTACGCCAGCGAGTCATCGCGAAAGGCGCGCCCACTCGCAGCACCACATCGCCATTTTGCGGACTGCGCGCGCGAAAGACGCGCGCATCACGGCCGCAACTCAAGGGTTGTAAATCGCGGTATCCGCAGGCGATTAATTGAGCTGTTACTTGCTCTACGAAGCCGGCGGCTTCATCGTGAGCGTGTCCGGCGGCGGTTGACTCTTCAAAATTTGACATGGCTCATGCCGAAACTCGCGCCACGATAATCAACTCGCGCGAAAACAGGATCGGTGCGAGTCTATTCAGAAATTTATTTCGTGAAGATGTGATTTTTAGCGTCTGAAAACCCGTCTTTTCCAGCAGTTTGCGGATTTCGTGAGGAGTCATGAAATTGCGGTGACTGGGGCTTAAGCGCGGAAATTTTCCGACCAGCAGGCGCAGACGATTCTTCAGAATAATAATGTTTGGGACGGTGAGCAACAGATAGCCGCCCGGTTCAAGAACATCACGCAGTTGTTCGAGAAGGACGCCGGGACGAGCGATGTGGTGTAGCACCATCACGCCGACAATGCCGCCAAACCGCGCGCCGAAATCAGGCAGCCCTTCATTGAGATCCGCTTTGCGAGCGCGTTCTGGATTAGCGCCGAGATGATCAATAACGGTTTGAGAGATATCTACGGCAAACATCTCGTAGCCGGCCTTTTGCGAGGCCCAGAAAAGCTGGCCACCGCCAGGTCCAAGTTCCAGAATTCTGTTTGGCGGTGGAAGCAAGCGAGTCAGAAACGCAAACTCGCGCTGCCGTTCTCGCACGGCTTCGTCCAGCGGCCTTGATTTCCAGTAGGCCTCATAGTCGGTAACACCAAAGGTATGCGCGACATTCTTGTCAGATTGATTCATATAATTTATTGTAACGCAAAACGCAATTATGGTGTCGACAATAACGAAGGCATCAGGATAAACTTATTATCATGGATTTTAAAACATTGCTCGCCCGTCGCGCGATAGATACGGAAATCTCAGGCATTCGGAAGATTTTTGATCTGGCCGCAACAGTCAAGAACGCGATAAATCTTTCGATTGGCCAACCGGACTTTGACGTGCCCGATCCGCTCAAAGAATCGGCCATCGAAGCCATTCGAAGCGGATTCAATGGCTATCCGCCCAGTCCCGGGATCCCAGAATTGCGCAAATTGGTTCTGGATCACTTTCAGTCGTTGCATGGCGCGCGACCGGAGGGATGTCTGATTACCAGCGGCGCGTCAGGTGGTCTGACGCTGGCGTTGTTGGCGCTGGTGAACCCTGGCGACGAAGTGTTAGTCCCGGATCCTTATTTTATTAGCTATCGGCATCTGACCACAATGTGTGGCGGCACGAATGTTTTTTATGACACCTATCCGCGCTTTCGCGTCAACGCAGCGCAGATTGAGAAACTACTGACGCCGCGCACTAAATTGATCATTTCAATGTCACCGGGCAATCCGACGGGCGCCTGTCTGACTGAACAAGAGCAGCGTGATCTGGCGGATTTGGCGCGCGCTAAACATTTAATTATTATCAGTGACGAAATCTATGAACTGTTTTGGTATGGCGGCGGGACGAACCAGAGCATGGGATTTTACTATCCCGAGGGGACTCTGGCCGTCGGCGGATTCTCCAAAACTTCGGCGATGACGGGTTGGCGGGTGGGATGGGTAACCGGTCCGCAAGAATTGATTGCGGAGCTGATTAAACTGCAACAGTTTACGTTTGTATGCGCGCCGAGCATCGCGCAAAAAGCGGCGCTCGGCGCTTTCAAAGTAGACTTGTCGCAGACCATCGCGCATTATCGTCAGAAGCGTGATTTTCTAATTAACGGACTACGTCAAGTTGGTTACGAATGTGAAGAACCTGGCGGCGCGTTTTATCTTTTTCCGCAAGTACCGACGAAATATAAAAACGGACAGCAGTTTGTCGAAGCTGCGATCAGCAAGCGGCTCATGTTGGTTCCAGGCAATTGCTTCTCTACGCGGGATACGCACTTTCGCATTAGTTATGCCGCCTCAGACCAGACGCTGACCGAAGCGCTGAAGATTCTTGAAGAAATGGCGTAAAAAAAAGGTAACCGTTGATAGTGCCTCAAGAAGCTATGATCAGATACTTTTCTACTTCTAAAGCGGCTCGGCAACCCATGCCGGCGGCGGTCACGGCTTGCCGGTAGCGACGGTCATGACAATCGCCGGCGGCATAAACGCCGGGCACGCCGGTCTCCTGGCACTCGTTGACCTTGATATAGCCTTCTTCATCCAGCTCAACCTGGCCTTTCAGCAGACTCGTCGCCGGAATGTGCCCGATGGCAACGAATAGTCCCGCAATTTCGAGCACTTTTGTTGCGCCGGTCTGTACATTTTTAAGCCGTACGCCAGTAACTTTTTTCTTCTGCGGATCGCCTAAAATTTCCTCGACCACCTGGTTCAGTTCCCATTTGATCACGGGGTTGGCGTGAGCGCGTTCCAGCATGATCTTGGACGCGCGAAAACCTTCGCGCCGATGGATCAGCGTGACGGACGCGCACATTTTAGCCAGATACGTCGCGTCTTCCATAGCGCTGTCGCCGCCGCCGATCACCGCCACCGGCTTTTTTTTGTAAAACGACCCATCGCAGACCGCGCAGCTTGTGACGCCTGAGCCTGCTGGTGGCGAATAGGTCTTTTCGCCCGGCAGTCCCAACCAGCGTGGCGCCGCGCCTGTAGCGAAAATAAGCGTGTGAGTCCGGTACTTTGCGCCAGTTTCGCTAGTCACCGTAATCGGACGGCTGTTCGTATCAATCATCTCGGCGTTTTCATAGCGCAGATCGGCGCCGCAGAATTTGGCCTGCTCCATCATCTCCTGCATCAACTCCGAACCTGAAATGCCTTGGTGAAAGCCTGGATAGTTCTCGATCTCGGAAGTCTTCGTCAGTTGACCGCCGGGTTCAGATCCAACCAATACGATCGGGTTCAGATTGGCGCGGCCGAGATAGATCGCCGCAGTCAGTCCGGCTGGTCCGGAGCCAATAATGAGTGTTTTCAGAATAGTGGCACATAACATGTTTTCACCATCCCGCCAATTCATCAATATCGAAGACTGGCCCGTCATGGCACACTGTGCGGCGTAGAAGTCCGGTCTTTGTATGCGGAGTTACGCCATCAACGACGCAGGCGCGGCAGACGCCGACGCCGCAGGCCATACGCGCTTCCAACGACACTCGCACCGGCAGACCAAAATTGCGGCCCACTTTGGCGACAGCCGCCAGCATTGGTTCAGGCCCCGCCGCGTAGATACCAACGCGTGCGCCTTTGAATTCGCCGGCCAGCAACGTATTCAGCGCATCCACTGCGGTTCCACGAAAACCTGTCGAGCCGTCATCGGTGGCGTGGCGCAATCGTCCGGGAACGCGCACAACGTCCTCTCGCGCCAACTGCTCCGCAGTCCGCGCAGCCAGCACCAGATGCCACTTTTCGGCTGCGGCAAATCGTCGAAAGAAAAATACCAACGGCGCCACGCCACTACCGCCGCCCAGAGCAAGATGTATATCCACAGCGGGGATCGGCGTGAATCCGCGGCCCAGCGGGCCGATGATCCGCAAAGGCGCGTGGCTTTGCTCCGCAGTGCGCCGCAGACATTCGGTGCCTTTACCGGCCACAAAATAGAGCAATTCAATTTCGTCGTCGTGAGCGTCCAGCAACGCCAGCGGTCGCGGCAAAAGCGTCTCTCCGACACTGCCGCTGTCCGCAGCGCAAGCCAGCATGATAAACTGACCCGGCGTGGCGCGTCGCGCAATCTCCGAGCACTTGAGTCGCAGCAGAAAATGCCGCGACGACACCGCCTCGTGATGACAGATCGTTGCTAGTGTTTGAGTAAATACAGACAATATGAATGCCATGCGTTGTTCTGTTAGTTTCTTTGTGCCTTTGTGTCTTTGTGGTTAATTTTGCAGCTCATGTAGTCAAATGCAACAACGCCAAAATTTTACCACGAAGGCACAAAGGCACAAAGATACGGTAACCGTTCAGTCCCTTCAAGTAATGAACCGCTAATAAACGCGAATCTCAGGAGAAAAAAATATTGGCGTTTATTCGCGGTTAATAAGACAAAAATAGACTGAACGGTTACGTAAATCGCGCTTCGTTTTACGGTCACCATCTCCAGTCTATGTTTGAACCGCGGGGAACGATTAAGCTCAAGCCATTGTCTCGGAAAGGCGTCCATATCCAATTGCTAGCCGAACCGTAGCGAACTCGTTCTTCCAGTGCTGGAAGTTTAAATCGCCAGTTTGCGGCGGCGCCGGATATGGTGATCAAAGGATCTTCCACGCCAACGCCGCCCGCTATTGGTGGCGGATCATTCAAATACCGCACTCGCACCTGATCAATCCAACCCGCATCAGCGCCAGCAGCATCCCGATAATTTTTAGCGTAAGTCCAGAGTAGAGTATGAGTTCCTGCGGAAAGGGAACGGGTCAAAGGCGCCCACCAAACTTCTCCGGTAATGGCTGCTTGTTGAGCGCCATCAATATAAAAAATTAAATAATCAGCACCATAAGCATTAGCGCATGAGGAGACCGACCAATAAAATGTTAACTCGGAATCTTGAGCAAGATTAAGAGTCTTTTGAATCCAAGTCTGCTGATTATCGCCGATATGACCGCTACGGGCGGATCTTGTTCCAGAATAAACCCTATCAGGAGCCATCACCGTCTGCCAAAGACTATTCCCTCCCAGTTCCCACGTAGAATCATAAGTTTGAACTCTCACCTGATCAATCCAACCCGCATCGGCGAGATCAGCATCTCGATAATTTTTAGCGTAAGTCCAGCGCAGAGTGTGCGTTCCTGCGGTAAGAAGATAGCTCTGGTATGTCCAACCAACGTCTCCGGCGATGGCATTTTGTTGAGCGCCATCAATATAAAAAATTAAATAATCAGCGCCATAAGCATTAGCGCATGAGGAGACCGACCAATAAAATGTCACTTCGGCGGCTTGAGCAAGATTAAGAGTCTTTTGAATCCAAGTCTCCTGTCTATCGCCAATATGACCGCTCCGTCCCGATCTTGTTCCAGAATAAACACGAGAAGTATCCGCTTGCCAAAGACTATTTCCTCCCAGCTCCCATGTAGAATCATAAGTTTGAACTCGCACCTGATCAACCCAACCCGCATCGGCGAGATCCGCATCCCGATAATTTTTAGCGTAAGTCCAGCGTAGCGTGTGCGGTCCTGCGGTAAGAAGATAGCTCTGATATGTCCAACCAACGTCTCCGGCAATGGCGTTTTGTTGAGCGTCATCAATATAAAAAATTAAATAATCAGCGCCATAAGCATTAGCGCATGAGGAGACCGACCAATAAAATGTCACTTCGGCGGCTTGAGCAAGATTAAGAGTCTTTTGAATCCAGGTCTCCTGGTTATCGCCGATATGACCGCTCCGTCCCGATCTTGTTCCAGAATAAACATGAAGAGGATCAGTCTCAACTTGCCAAAGACTATTTCCTCCCAGTTTCCATGTAGAATCATAAGTTTGAACTCGCACCTGATCAACCCAACCCGCATCGGCAAGATCCGCATCCCGATAATTTTTAACGTAAGTCCAGCGTAGAGTGTGCGTTCCTGCGGTAAGAAGATAGCTCTGATATGTCCAACCAACGTCTCCGGCGATGGCATTTTGTTGAGCGCCATCAATATAAAAAATTAAATAATCAGCGCCATAAGAATTAGCGCATGAGGAGACCGACCACCAAAAGGTCACCTCGGCGGCTTGAGCAAGATTAAGAGTCTTTTGAATCCAGGTCTCCTGGCCATCGCCAATATGACCGCTCCGCCCTGATCTTGTTCCAGAATAGACATGTAGAGGATCAGTCTCAACTTGCCAAAGACTATTCCCCCCCAGCTCCCATGTAGAATCATAAGTTTGAACTCGCACCTGATCAATCCAACCAGCATCGGCAAGATCCGCATCCCGATAATTTTTAACGTAAGTCCAGCGTAGAGTGTGCGTTCCTGCGGTAAGAAGATAGCTCTGGTATGTCCAACCAACGTCTCCGGCGATGGCGTTTTGTTGAGCATCATCAATATAAAAAATTAAATAATCAGCGCCATAAGCATTAGCGCATGAGGAGACCGACCAATAAAAGGTCACTTCGGCGGCTTGGGTAGAAGTAGTTTCATAAGAAAGACTGGAAGATTGATTATCTCCTATCGGTCCTGATCTGGCCGACCAGATTGAAGGACCATAACCGGCATTGGGCAGACCCCAGTTTGAATTCCCGGAGACAGACCAGTTTTTAGGATAATTGTAAATTTTTACATTATCAATCCAACCCGCATCGGCGAGATCAGCATCTCGATAATTTTTAGCGTAAGTCCAGCGCAGAGTATGTTCTCCGGCAGAGAGGAGATAACTCTGATATGTCCACGGAACTGCTCCGGCGATGGCATTTTGTTGAATATCATCAATATAAAAAATTAAATAATCAGCGCCATAAGTATTAGCGCATGAGGAAACCGACCAATAAAATGTCACTTCGGCAGTTTGAGTAGGAGTAATTGTATAAGAAAGACTGGAAGATTGATCATTCCCTATTGGTCCTGACTTGGCTGACCAGAGTGAATCGTTATAGCCAACGCTTGGTAATCCCCAGTTTGAATTCCCGGAGACAGACCAGTTTTTAGGATAATTATAAATTTTTACATTATCAATCCAACCCGCATCGGCGAGATCAGCATCTCGATAATTTTTAGCGTAAGTCCAGCGCAGAGTATGTTCTCCGGCAGAGAGGAGATTAGGCGGCGTCAATAAATAAAGGTTGCAACTTGGTGCGAATATAGATATACTTCGTCCGCATGAAGAATGCTGCGATTTTACTTCGACGAAAGTTTTCCGACGTGTGGCCGCTCCTTGACGAACGGAATCGGCGGCTC
>JAZDLP010000194.1:0-8912 GCA_043801885.1 Planctomycetota bacterium
GCCGCGAACGTTAGGGAGCGGTTAGTAGGGGCGGTTCGCGAACCGCCCCTACTAACGTGCGCGGCTCGGATAATTGCTTGAGTAATAAACTTTAAAATTCCGTACCCGTGTAGTGGTGGAGAAATAGGAATGCCTGATCAACAAGTGTCCGCCGATAAAGCAATCCACAAACTGACTCGTCTGGTATGCGACAAACTCGATCCATCGCTGATCAGCGCCGGCGCGAGCAAGATCAACGAGTTCCTGGCGCAAGTCGGTTCATCCGCTCCGCGTATAACCGATGCGACCGGTCGTCTGCTGCTGCGCTGGCAAGACAAGTTAATCGAAGCTGAAATCACAGAAGGCGCGTCTGTGCTGGATCTGGGTTGCGGCAATGGCGAATTGCTGTCAAATTTGATGCGGCTCAAGCGCGTCCGCGGGCAGGGCGTGGAGTTGGAGATTGAGGCGGTGTTTCAATGCGTGGAACGCGGCGTGCCGGTATTTCAAGCCGATCTTGATGACGGACTGAAAGGCTTTGCCAACTGTCGCTTCGATTACGTCATTCTGGAAGAGACGCTGCAGACTTTGCATCGCCCTATCGATGCGCTGCAGGAGCTGTTGCGCGTGGGCCGGCGCGCTATCGTTTCGTTTCCAAACTTTGCTTACTGGCGCGTCCGATTAGATTTGGCGCTTCGCGGCCGCATGCCGGTGACCGAGTATTTGCCGTATCGTTGGTACGATACGCCGAACATTCATCTTTGTACGCTGCAAGATTTTCTGGATTGGATCGAAGCGCACAAAGTCTTGCTGATCAAAGGCTATGTCCTGGCGGAAGGAAAAATCCGACCGTTGCAACCGGATGATAATCTGTATGCGGAAGAAGCGTTGTTGATTTTGCAGAGAGTATAATCCATTGGTGTCACAAATTGATGAAGAGGGTATCTCATTGATGAATTAAGGATAATCTGTTAGTTTCTTTGTGTCTTTGTGTCTTTGTGGTTAATTTTGCGGCTCATGTAGTCAAATGCAACAACGCCAAAATTTTACCACGAAGACACAAAGATACGAAGATGAACAGATTAGAATCATTTGGAATACTGCATGAGCGCAGAGACCGTACCGACAATGACATCATTTCGATCTCCAGTTCTCGCGGATCATGTGTCCGCGCCGCCGTCTGTCGTTGTGGAAGGCGCCAAGAAATTCTACTTCATGGGCGGCGAAACGGTTCGCGCGGTAGATGGCATTGATTTGACCATCGCCAAAGGCGAATACGTCTCGATTATGGGACCGTCCGGGTCCGGCAAGACAACACTTTTTAACATCGTCGGCGGCCTGACCAAGCCCACTGAAGGCGCTGTTTATATTGATCGCACCGACATCAGTAAATTAGACGCGTCCGAACTGGCCTGGTTGCGTTGCCGCAAAATCGGCTATATCTTTCAGACGTTCAATCTGGTGCCGATCATGTCGGCTTTGCAAAACGTCATGCTGCCGCTGATCTTCGCCGGCATACCGCGCGGCGAACGCGATGACCGCGCCTACGCTATGCTGAAGACCGTGGGGCTCGGTGATCGCGCGCGCCACAAACCGACCGAATTGTCCGGCGGACAGCAGCAGCGCGTGGCTATCGCACGCGCCTTTGTCAATAATCCGACTATCGTGCTTGCCGACGAACCGACCGGCAATCTGGACTTGAAAACCGGACTGCGCATCATTGACATAATGATCGAGATGAATAAAAGCCGCGGCGTTACGATACTGTGCAATACGCACGATCTGAAAATTATCAAAGCCTCGGATCGGATCGTCTGGATCTGCGACGGACGGGTGGAGCGGATCGAGCGGCCAAACGAAGCGCAGGCCAGCATCATCGCCGTGGAGAATCGCGCATGAACCGCATTGCGCAAGCTGCCGCCACGACTGAGCCGATTGGCAAGTCGCAGTTGTCATTGCGCGAAGCGCTGACTTTTTTTGCATTTCAGTCCATCCGCCTGCGTTTGGGGCGCATGGTTGTGGTGCTGCTGGGTATCGCGTTTGCCATCGCGTTCCTGGCAGTGCTATTTGGCGCGGGACGAATTATGACCGGCATCCGCCAGCTTTCCACGCGGCCGGACGCGACCGCCGGCGACACCAGTAATTTTCAATTCTGGTGGCTGATTGTGGCCGTATTAATCGCTACGGCGGGCATCAGCAATGCGGTGCTGATGTCGGTGACGGAGCGCATCAAAGAAATTGGAACGCTAAAGTGCCTCGGCGCGCGAGCGCTGCATATCGTCGAGATTTTCATGCTGGAGACATTGCTGTTGGGCGCGCTAGGCGGGTTTCTGGGCGGCTTATTGGGTGTGCTGGCCATCATTACGCTCTTCGGCATTCAACTGAAGTCGGATCTGTGGCTAATCTTCGGCTGGAGCGATGCGTTGCAGTTGATGATGTACTCAGTGCTGCTGTCGCTGGCGATTTCATTGCTTGCGGCGATCATACCGGTGATCTTCGCCGCGAAAATTGATCCGGCCGAAGCCATGCGTTATGAAGTGTGAATTGCGAATTACGAATTACAAATTACGAATGACTGTTCAACGAGAACCCGATAATCTTCATGTGTGATGAAAGGTCGAGATTTGCCCAATGTATGACTGCTGTATTAACAAGAAGCAGTTAGAGCATTGCGGACTATGTGATGAGTTCCCATGCGAGACATTTAAACTCTACGATCCGTCTCTGGGTGAAAAAGAAGGAAAGAAACTTGTACTTGCACGACAGAATGAACTTTTGAAAAGGAAGGAAATAGGCATAGAAAAATGGCTTGAAAAAAAGAGTCTATAGCATCAGTACAGCGTTTTTTTTGAGTTTTTTCCGAGCCGCGACCGTTAGGGAGCGGTCAAGCAGACCGCTCCCTAACAGCTTGTCTTTACCTACAAGTTTTGCGGATTTCTAGCCGATAAGAGATGTTGTATTTGAAATGGAAGAGTCTCTATCGCCCTTAACAGGGCTATGCGTTCTTTTGTGGACAGTATTCCTAGGGCTGGCGACCTAGGCTAATGTCTTTCGCCACTCCGTGGCGATAATGTCGGAAAAGAAATCGCGGGTAGCCCAGAGCGAAGCGGCGGGCTGGGCGCCGAAGGTGCAATAAGCCCCGAAGGGGCGGTAGATTTTAGCCCAGAGCGCCAGCTCTGGGTTAGATGTGGCGATTTAAGGAGAGCCCTGTAGGGGCGATAGAGAATGTCGCAATCGTACTGGCTAATATATAAAGATGTAGGTAACAACAAGCCCTAACGGTCGCGACTCGGATATTGCTTAAAATGCTATAGTCTCGAAAAAAAGAGGTTTGAAAAAAGGTACCCGTTCACCACAGAGCCACAGTGAACACAGAGACAGAAATTGCAGATGCCTGAAACGCAGCCAGTGAAATCCGCGCCGCCAGCGTTTATTGAGCGAGCGAGCGCGCTGACGAAGAAGAGCCTGGCCATCGGCTTGCCGCTCTTGCTGCTCTGGATTTTCATTATCAGTTTCGCGTTGCCTAACGACAACTTGCTGCAACAACAGTTACTGCTGGTGAGCGGATTCGGTGCGATCTTATCGCTGTTTTTACTAAAGTTTCTGGTGGACTTTCTACCGTCACGACATCGCCTTAACGCTGCCGAAATGACATTCATTTACGCGATGCTGATCGCCGGATTGCCTGCGACGGTAATGGGACGGCTGGCGATTGAATCGGCCGTAGCTAATCATTGCTTGGAAGATCTGTCCAGCGGAGAGCGCGGATTCATTCCTGATTTCTGGGCGCCGAATCCGCATATCGGACTGACGCCGCGATTGGATCCGCCCGACGCGCGCTGTCCTTATCTAGAATTGCCGTCGCACAAAGATGGCGCGCCGCGCCGCACGCCGATGGATTCGCCGCCTGTCACCGACTCGCTACGAAAAATTCAAGCCGCTGTCGCGGACAGCGACCTGAGCCTAATCGCTACACGCGAGACGGCGCGAAGTTTTGATGTTAGTCGGCAAGTCGTGGACACGGTGCGAGAAGTTGAGCAGGCCGCGAAGACAGCTCGCGCCGCGCTGGCGGCAGTATCCGACGACCAGGAAAAGATTGAGCCGCGCCGCGCCGCGTATCTGGCTTGGGCCGCGCAACTAGCTGCCGACGCCTGCCGACGCGGGCCAGAGTGCGTTCAGAATGCCGACGTCGTCAATAGTTTTCGTAAAGGTAAAGTAGCGGTGCCGTGGACGGCGTGGGCGATGCCGTTGCTCTACTGGTTTTTAGTGATGTTCGCTTTCATGTTAGCCATTGTCTTCGGTCTGATGGCATTGCGGGAAAGTTGGATTGAGCGCGAGCGGTTGCTGTTTCCGTATGCGCGACTGGCGGAGGGCGTGATTTATCCCGATCCGATGGCGCGTAACGATCCGGCGCGACAAGAGTCGTTTCCGAAATGGGGACTGGGCCTAGCATTCTTGTGCGGGCTGTTGTTTTGCGCGCGCAGCCTAGTCACCATCAGCGATACGACCGGCGCGTTGGCGCCGCCGAGCAATCTGCTGCTATATCTGGATTTAAGTTGGTTGGACTTGATTCCCGGCGTTCCGATGCAACTAATAATAATCCCCTTTGCTCTGGTTTTTCTGCTATTCTTCCCGCTGGATTTGCTCTTTACGGTAACTCTGGCGTTCTTGGTCGGTGAGTTCGGTGTGCCGATGTTTTTAAATATCATCGGCGTTACTGATCGTGTGGAAGTGCGTTACCACGTCCTGCGAATGGGCGGGATGCTGGGCATCGCCGTCTTCACCGCTATCTTTCATCGCGCCGAGCTTAAAACACTGGTCATCGGCCTGTGGACGCGCGCGCGCGGGGATGAGCGCCAACCAATCAGCGCGCGCGAGCTGTCCATCGGTTTTGTTCTGACGCTCACCGCATTCTGTTTTCTAATCATCGTTGGCGAAGGCGAAACGGGCAACTCGCGGCTGACACAGATACTGATACTCGTCTATATGCTGGTGATGATTTTCATCTACAACTTTGCGTTTATCCGCGCGCGAGCGTCTGGCGCATTCCACTATTTTGACTTCAACAACATCTTGCACACAGGCGGTTGGTTTAATTGGCACTGGTGGCGGTTGACTCACACCGTCCCCATGGCGCAAGGCTCAAAACTGGCTGAACCAGATTCAATTCTGAATTATCACACCCAATACCAAATGGAGACTTTTGGCCCGTACTCCCAAGCTATGGGTCCCGCCGCGCAAGTACTCGACGCATTTTCGCTGGCCGAAAGCACGCGCGCACGGCTACGCGATATTTTCAAAGGCATCGTGCTGGGCGTAACACTGGCGCTGTTGATCGGCATGCCGTTGTACTTGATCGCCATTCATCATGTCGGTTACGATAATACGCCTATGGCCGGAGCGTGGAATAGCTTGACGCTGACCACTAACAAAGCTGAACGCTATTACCAGAAATTAGTTCCAGGAATGTTTACCAATACTTCGATTTGGTGGGTGGTGGGTGGCGCGTTGCTGGTCGGTGGTTGCATGTACCTGCGGCGGGAATATTCACGCTTTCCAATCGAGCCTATCGGCTTATTTATCGCCGGAGCGAATGGCGGCCGCACGATTCTGGGCACCGACTACATTTGGTTTACAATCATTATCGCGTTCGTCGCGAAGTGGATCATCTTTCGCTGGTACGGTGTGCGCGCGTTTCAGGAGAAGATATTGCCGCTGGGGGTGTATTGTCTGATGGCCATGATTTTTGGAATGACGTTGTATCTGTTTTTGTCGGCGTTGATTTTAGGCTCGGGGATGGCGTTTTAGATAATTCTTTGATCATCTCAAACGGAGCTCATCTGTGATCACCTCCGAACCATGTCCACCCGTCAAACCGCCTGCATTCATGCGCGGAAAACGTCTGCTGCATCTTGGCCTGCTGCCGATCTATCTTGGCGCGGCAACGCCGGTGGCGGCGCTGGCGACTGGTGTTTCGCCACGGAACGCGGCGCTGGCCGGAGCTATGACCGCGGGACTGACGGTCCTGCCGGTGACTATGGCCATCTATGGCTGCCTGAAAGCCAGCCGCCGACTACTACGCCTGGCGTTACTGATAGCGTGCATCGAAGCTCTGGCGCTCGGCTGGATTTGCTCGCCCGGTCGCAGCGTTGATTTCGGCGTAACGAAACTCGATCCGATCAAAACGCGTTCGCGCTTACAGCACGCCGCTCAATCCGCGTTTCCTGATGTAGTCAGTTACGCGAAAAGTATCGCCGCGAAAGGCTCGCGCCAGACCGGCTCCAAAGGCTTGGAACAGACGCTTGCTTTTGTGCAAGATTGTCTGGCGCAATGCGGCTGGACTAAGAGCATGTCGGGGCGGGTCGAAGAACTGAGTTCGCCGCCGCCGGAAAAAACGGTGCGCCGCACCGTTTTTTCAGTCTTGGCGCCCGACGACCTCGGCAGCCGCATCGAACTGCCCGATACCGGACAAACGATCACCGCTTACGCGCTGCTGCCGAATTGTGTTCAATCTTGCGCGACGCCCGCTGAAGGACTCAGCGCGCCTCTGGTCTATCTTGGCTTCGGACGCGATGCGGAACTCGACGGACGGGATATCTTCGGCAAAATTGCCGTCTTCGAATTCGCCTCCGACGACCGCTGGCTGTGGGCGTACGAACAGGGCGCACGCGGCGCGATATTTCTGGCAACGTCCGACGGCGTAGGCGAGACTGTTCGTCAAGCTGATCAGAAATATCTGACGCTGATTCCGCTCTCATTCACGCGTGTTTATGTTCAGGAGTCCGAACGACTGCGCGACGCCGCGCGACGCAACGCTCGCGGCATCATCCATTCCCGCATGACGCTGAAGACCGTTATGACGCCCGTGCTGGAAGCACTGATCCCCGGCGTGCGTACTACGCGTGAGATTCTAATTATGGGTCACGCTGACGCGCGCGCCATCGCGCCATCGCTTAGTTTTGGCGGGCAAGAGGCTTTCGGTTTGGGCACATGGCTGTCGCTCTTCGATTACTATTCCAAAAATCCGCCCGGCTTCTCGCTGCGGTTCGTCCTCAACACCGGCCACTGGCAGTCCCAGACGGTCGGACGCGAGTATGCCTACGCGATCAAAGACGCGCTCGGCCCGAAAATCGCCATGGCTATCGGCGTGGATCTAAACCCCGAAACCAGCGCGCTGATCATAACCGATGAGACGGTCGCCGATGCGGTGTGGCGCTCAAATTACTTGTGGCTGAAAAAATTGCTCTTCACCGTTGATCGCCGCAAACCCGGTTGGCTCGATCAGCTTGAAGCGCTCTCTGATCGCGCCGTATTGGATCGAGGCGATACACCCTCAAAATACCAATTCTTTGGCGGCCGACCGACCATGACGGGCGCCACGTGGATGGCGTGGCTGGCGCCGATAAATCGGTGGCCGCCCTGTTCGCACAGTGCCAGCCATCCCGCCGCCAACCAGATGATCACGCAAGTCGGTGGCTTGTCCATAGCGTTGCAGACTTGCAACACGTACCGCCAGACGCATTTTACCTGCCGCGACCGGCTGGAGTCTTGGCTGGATCGCGTTGAAAACTTGCGGCCGCAATTAGAGCTGACATTTGCGCTGATCGGCGCCATCGCGGATCTTGACCCTGATCGTTTCCCAGCTTATCAAGCTTTTCCTTACTATGACGATGGCGGATACAACACGGTGGAAACGCAAGTGCTGCGTTGGAATCCGAACATCCTCTGGTACGAGAAAAAAATGCCGCCAGCGACGCGAACCTTCGTCCTGCTGGCGCCTACAGACACGCAATTCCTGCCCGGTCGCAACAATGCCTACTGGCCGCGTCCGCTGGCGCCCAATCGTTTCACTCATCGCTTGTTACAGTCATTCCAGACCATGTATATGGCGGAAGTGGACGCCAACGGACGCGCGCGATTCGATAATGTTTATTGCCCCGGCTCACGCATCAGCTACGACGCCCTGGCGCTGACTTTGGATGAAAACGACCGCATCACGCACGTCTTCGATCAAGGGTTCCACGGCGACGCGGAATTCCATTTTCTGGATCGCAAGCTCACCGCTCCGCGCACACTTCTGCAAATTCCGATCTTCGAATGCGGCGCGCTGGTTATTTCTTCGCTGCTTGATCGTGACCGCGGCAACGTGAGCCGCCCGGTGGAACATGAATATCGCGCACGGTATCTTCCGGGCGGAACTAATCAGGATGACGGCGAGATGCCATTCATTCCCATCACTAGTGTCAACGAGGCCGCCACGCATACTGTCGCGGACTCATACTCATGGATGCAGTACCGGCAGACGGCAATGGTCTTCCTTAAACCAGGCCTGAACTGCGAGATTCTGGCCGGCCACATCCAGCAAAAGAACCTGATCTTCAACGCTGATCCGCAACTCTCCGATCCCGAGCGACCAGGTTATCGCGTAACTATCGGCGAAGAACGCAGACTGGACGATCCGACGCGATTAAGTTTTCAGCAGTTAAGTCAGATCACGCGCAAACGTTTGGACGTGTATGCGGCGCTGAATGTCAAAAGCTCCACCGCTAAATGTTTTCAGGCTCGCGCGGATGCTTGCGAAAAAGAGGCGTTGGATCATACCGCGGCGCATCAACTCGCGGCGGCGAATACAACCTACGCGCTCGCTCTGTCCCAGCAATCGCAAGCCTATCGGCATACCTTCCGACTGCTCATTGATGTCGTAACGACTACGATCTTTTATTTTTTGCTATTGCTGCCGTTTGGATATTTGGTCGAACGCCTGTTATTCCCGCAACTGACATTGCCGCGAACATGGCGGCGTCAATAAATAAAGGTATCAACTCAGTTAGCGCGTTGAAGGGTGAATGGTGTAATTCCAGTCACCATGAAACGTGTTCCGTTTCAAGTTCACTTGCTTAATCTCCTCATCCGTCACTTTCCGACCAATCGGGTAT
>JAZDLP010000316.1:0-7491 GCA_043801885.1 Planctomycetota bacterium
GAGCCGCCGATTCCGTTCGTCAAGGAGCGGCCACACGTCGGAAAACTTTCGTCGAAGTAAAATCGCAGCATTCTTCATGCGGACGAAGTATATCTATATTCGCACCAAGTTGCAACCTTTATTTATTGACGCCGCCTAATCATCAAATCATCAATCGTCAATTTAAAGCGTCTGGCGCATCTCGGAGTACAACGGGAATTTCTGCGTCAGTTCGTTCACGCGTTGGCGCAGATTCTGATGCAATGCTTCGTCCTTCGGATTCTTCAGAGTCAGATCAATGATGTCCGCAATCTCCTTGAATTCGGATTCCTTCATGCCGCGCGTGGTGCAGGCGGGCGAGCCGATGCGGATGCCGCTGGTTACTAACGGCGACTGTGGATCGTTGGGCACCGCATTCTTGTTGACAGTGATGCCGATCTTATCCAACACGTCGCTGGCGATCTTGCCAGTTAGATTCTGCCGATTGCGCAGGTCCAGCAGCAGTAAATGATTATCGGTGCCTTTGGAGACGATATGATAGCCGCGCGCCATCAGTTCATTAGCCAGCGTCTGCGCATTTTTAATGACTTGCCGCGCATAGTCTTCAAATGACGGCTGCATGTTTTCCAGAAAACCGACGGCCTTGGCGGCGATGACGTGCATTAGCGGCCCGCCCTGAACGCCGGGAATGACCATGCTGTCAATCAGTTCCGACATCATCTTAACGCGGCCGTTCTTGGCCGCTTTTACACCGAACGGATTTTCATAATCCTGACCCATCAAAATCAATCCGCCGCGCGGCCCGCGCAATGTCTTGTGCGTCGTAGTCGTAACTACATGACAGTGCGGCAGCGGACTGGGCAACAATCCTTTGGCGATCAATCCGGCCGGATGCGCGATGTCAGCAAACAAAAATGCGCCGACCGAATCGGCGATCTCGCGGAAGCGCCGGTAGTCAATCGAACGCGAATAGGCGCTGGCGCCGACTGTGATCATCTTCGGGTTTTCTTTTTTGGCGATGTCGGCGACGCGATCATAGTCAATGACTTCAGTTTCAGGATGCAGTCCATATGGCACAAAGTGATAGAGCTGGCCGGAGAAATTCACGGGCGAGCCGTGAGTCAAGTGACCGCCGTGCCCCAAGTCCATACCCAGCACCGTCGCGCCTGGTTTGAGAAACGTGAAGTACACGGCCATGTTGGCCTGTGATCCGGAGTGCGGTTGGACATTGGCGTAAGCCGCGCCGAAAAGTTTCTTGGCGCGTTCACGCGCGATGTTCTCGGCTACATCCACCCATTCACAGCCGCCGTAGTAGCGTTTGCCCGGATAACCTTCCGCGTATTTATTAGTCAGCGCCGTGCCCAGAGCTTCAAGGACAGCCGGCGAAACGTGATTTTCGCTGGCGATCATCTCTAATTGATTATGTTGCCGATGCGTTTCATTGCGGATGGCATTAAAAATTTCCGGGTCGGCGCGTTTGAGTTGATCTAACATCTTTTCAGTCCTTATAAATAGTAACCGTTCACCACAGAGCCACAGAGGACACAGAGATGAAAATAAAGAACATAAGAGAATTTTTAATTTTTGATTTTCGATTGTGGATTAAAAAAAAGGTTCTCCTTTTGGCGGCAAATTTTGCCTTGAGTGACAAACTTTTAAATTTCGTAACCGTTCAGTCCCTTCAAGTAATGAACCGCTAATGAACGCTAATGAACGCGAATGAACGCGAATCACAGAAAAAATATTAGCGTCTATACGGTTACTAAATTTCTATGCTTAAAAAAAACGCGCCCTGAGGGACTTGAACCCCCAACCCCGTGGTTCGAAGCCACGTACTCTATCCATTTGAGCTAAGGGCGCAATATTGAGTCCAGCATAGCTAATGCAACTTGTGGCACAGGCGTCCTCGTCTGCGTCGCACACAGGCTGCCTTTCTTTAGCTGCGTTGGACTCAACATGCCGCGATGTTCACACGCCGCTGATGTTTTTACTCTATCGTTCTTTTCAAACTATGTCAAAGAAGCGTCTGTAAAACGCGAATAACTAAACAACTGGACTTTTGAGACTGTAGCAAAGAAGTCGGGAATTCCCCCCCTTTTCAAGGGGGGGGGGGGGAAACAGATAGTGGCCGATTTCCTTGCTACAGTGTCAATAACTACGAATGAATGTTTTGTAATTAACAAATAGCTTTAAACTCTCCAAGTTCTCGCCAATCCGTAATTCGTAATTCGTAATTCGTAATTCGTAATTCGTAATTCGTAATTCGTAATTCGTAATTCATAATTCATAATTCATAATTCATAATTCATTCATCGCCAGGACGGCATTAGAGAAGCGACGATTATTTGTGACTTCTTTTCCGATCCAAGCCGGTCGCTTCGGCAGTAAATCGTGGCGCGATTTTAATTCAACTTCAGCCAGCCACAGTCCTCGATGCCGGCCACGGAACTCGTCCAGCTCCCATGGTCCGAACTGTCGCCTGATTTTTTGAATCACGCGCGAGCCGCACAGACGCAGCAGCGTGCGTGCGTCGCAAACCGGAATCGCGTACTCAAATTCACTCCGCTGGCGCAGCCCTGGACCTTTGATGGTGAGAAACGCGGTCGTCCGACGCGCGTTGGTGATCAGACGCACACGCACTACCGGTTTGACCGCCAGATAGCCCTGCTTGATCTTCACGCCGGACGGCAAGCGGCGAGGCAATCGCTCCCGCCGCACGAGAAACTTGTGTTCAATCTCCACGCCCATATCTGCCCTTTGCTTTGTATCGCTCCTGTACCATCTTGCATCCTCATGCCCGCACTATATACTTTGCATAGGTAAAAAACCAGCTTTTTAGACACTGTAGCAAGGAAATCGGGCTAATCGGCCATCCTCTACAAGAGAGTGCAGCGGAAACAAACGATATGTTGACGAAAGACACCTGGCGTCAATGGTTGCGCCGCCTGCTGCCACTACTGTTGTGCTGTCTGACTGGTACTGTCTACGGCATGGCTGGCGGCGGCGGTGGCTATGGTGGCGGCGGTGGTGGCGGCGGCGGCGGTGGTGGTGGTGGCGGTGGTGGAGGCGGCGGCGAACTTATCTACTGGTGGATTCAGTTTTGCTTCGAGTATCCGCTCATTGGCTTGCCTATCACCGCGATGGTTATCGTTGCCATTATTGTCTGTAAGAATAAAAGTCAGGACGCGTACCGCAGCCGTGTCATTCGCAAAGGCGCAGTCGCCATGGACATCAATCAGCGCGTAGCGGCCGTGGCTTCTTTGCAAAAAAACGATCCGTCATTCAACGAATCCGCCTTTTTGACACGGATCAAAAGCGCATTTATTAAAATTCAGAACGCTTGGTGCGCGCAGCAACTCAATAGCGTCCGACCATTCATCTCCGACAGTATCCATGAGCGATTCTCGCTGCAATTGCAGGAGCAGCGCGAATTGGGCTATCGCGATTACATGACGGAGCTGAACATTGACGACTGCGTTTTGGCGCAGGTTACCATCGAGGGGCCATACGATGCGGTGACCATGCGCGTCGGCGGTACAACCAAAGATTATCGCGTGAACTTGAAGGGACAATATCTGGACGGTTCGCGCGAAATAAAACCGTTCACTGAATTCTGGACACTGTTGCGACGCCGCGGCGCGATCAGCCGAGCTACGCAGCCGGGACTATTCGAAGGCCATTGCCCAAACTGCGGCGCAACCATCGAGATGAATCAGTTTGCCAACTGTTTGCACTGTCGAGCATTGTTGCGCAGCGGCGAATACGACTGGGTGCTGGTCGAGATCACTCAGGCATGCGAATGGCAACCAAAGACCGGCGCTGTTGTGCCCGGCGTTAACGCGCTGCAACAGCGCGATCCAGACTTTAATCTCGCTCATCTTGAAGATTGCGCTTCGGTTATGTTCTGGCGCTGGATTATGGCGCAGCGGCTGAATCAAGTGGAGCCGCTGCGAAAAATTGGCGCGCCGGATTTCTGCGCCGATTTCGCCAAACAACTGCCAATAACGAAAGCCGAACGCATTTATTATGGCGAATGCGCTGTAGGGTGTGTCGAGACATTAGGTGTGCTGCTCGACTCGCAACTTGATCGCGCGCTAATAGAAATCCGCTGGGATGGTGTTCGTTTTGTCGTCGGCGCCGATGGTCAAACAAAACGCACTGAACGCGGCGCCATTCGCCGCTCGCTCTTTGTTCTCAGTCGCAAAGTAGGTGTCAAAAGCGCGGCGCGCAATGGCGTCGGTTCGGCGCACTGCCCTGGTTGCGGCGCGCCCGAGACGGTCAGCACGGCATCCGCTTGCGAATTTTGCGGCGCAATCTTGAACGACGGATCGCTGAGTTTTAATCTGCTGGCAGCGTACGCTTGGCACGCGCCGGAAGCTGTCGCTCTGCTCGCCGAACTGCGAACAGTGTCAATAGACCCCGCTACTGATATTATTTCAACTGTCGGAGTGCCCATCCAGATTTCTAATACTACAACGACCGTAGCGCAGGCGTTCCGCCTGCCTGGTAGGGGCGGTTCGCGAACCGCCCCTATTAATGAAGCGCTCGTTCCAAACGCCGTTGCGCTGCTGGCTTGGCTGATCAAGCTGGCGCGCGTTGATGGAGTTGTCACCGAAGATGAACAACGGTTGCTGGCGCACACCGCCGAGAAAAATGGCATCAATGCCGAACGCCTGATGATCATGCTCGCCGCTGCGGACAGCGATTTGGAAGTGTGCGAACCGCGTGACCATATAGAGGCGCGTATCTGGTTGGATGCGCTGGCCACTATGTCTCTCGCCGACGGACGAATTTCAAATGAAGAATTGGCGCTGCTTTACATTATGGGCGCGCGACAAGGGATGATTAAAGCCGATATCAATCTGCTGGTACAGATGGCCAAACTGCGGCTATACCAGCAAGCTCGCCAAGAGATCAAGCAATCCCGCCGCGCAAAGTATTGAGTCCAGTTACGGCTGCAGCACCGATCGCACCGGCTCAGCCTTGATCTCCAACCCGCCGGTCAAGCGTTGCTGAAGCACGTACACCATGTTCTTTTGCAACTTCATAAACGGCGCCTCGCCGTGCGCGGCGCGAATATCATATTGTTTGGCCAGCTTTGGGTCGTTGGCAATCTTCCAGAAGTCTTTCCAGAGTTTTTGTTCGAACGCTGTCGGTGGCGTCGCTTTCATCTTATATGGAGTCGGCGCTTCGTCGGGAGTGTCAAGCGGGAAGCCATCTTCCGGTTTCTGCTTCTGGCCAAAGACGCGCCGGAAGAGGATCAATGATTTCTTTCCAAACTGATCGGCAAAACCTTTTTCTTTCAAGGGCAGATCACGTAGTTGTTGTAGATGATCGTCAAATTTGATCACCAGCGCATCGAAGTAAACGATATCGCCGTCCACGGTGAATTCCCGGCGCGAAATCCGGTCTCCTCGCTCGTCAACTTCGTCAAAGCGAAATTTTGTCTTGAGCGGATTCTCGGTCTGCTCGAGCACGGATACTTCGGCCAAGCGTATTTCCTTGCTCAGACGACCGATGATACTTTCGAGATTTTCAATCAGTTGTTTCTGCTCGCGCATGGGCTTGTAATACAGCCGATCAGCCAGATATGTCCCGCCCGCGCCCGCGCCAATCAGCAGCAGCGCAAAGAGCGAGATAATGACATTTTTTGCTGTTAAATGAAACTTAGCAGCCATGACAAATACGTTGCCTTTCTTTAAGTGAATCCTCGCTAAACTTCTCTTGATCATACGAGTTTTTCTTCAACTTGCCGAAAATTCAGTAAAAAAGTTGAAATAGATGGCGCTCTCAGTGACCGCAGTATAATAGAAGTCAGGAGTCCCGTAGCGCGGGCGTCTCGCCCGCAACACAACTATTAAAATCTTTGCATCGCGCAAAGATTTTGATGGTCAGGGGCACAGAGAGCGAGCGCTAATGAACGAATCGTCTAATGCTGCGCTGATCGAACGCCTGATCAAAGGGGACGAAGCCGCCTTTGACGAAGCGTATCGGATACACGGGCGGATGATTTACAACGTCTGTCTGCGCATGCTTGATGATTCGCATGCCGCCGAAGACACGATGCAGGCCGTTTTTCTGGTTCTTTGGAAGAAGGCGGCCGAACTGTCCACAGTCGCGAATTTGGGCGGTTGGCTGCACCAGACCGCGGTGCTGGCCGCGCGTGAAGCGCGGCGTGAACGACAGAGACGAGAGGCGCGCGAACAGAGGGCAGCGGAAATGCGTGAACACGTTCAAGTTGATTCAGACGCCCACTGGCAGGTTGTGCGCGTCGAGTTGGACGAAGAACTGGCTCGCTTGTCGGCTCGCGAGCGTTCCGTCGTGATCCTCTCGTACCTCGAAGGGCTTAGTCAGTCGGAGGTTGCATCCGCGCTTGGGATGCCCAAAGGGACGGTCGCCTCGCTTGCCGGACGCGCGCTCGAGAAGTTGCGAACTCGGTTCTGTCGGCGAGGTGTCGTTCTCTCCACCGGAATGCTGGCGACGCTTGTTCTGGAACGCGCTAACGCCGTCGAGACTCTGCCGCAACTCCTGCCTTCCCTGTTGGTCGCAGCGAAAGTAACTGCCGTTGGAACGGCGGGCGCGACCGCTGTCAGTTCGGCCGGCCCTGCGCTGGCCATAGCGGAAGGAGTGGTGAAGACGATGTTTTATTTGAAGCTAAAAGTAGTGGCCATGACTATCCTGACGGTCACGCTCGTAAGCACGACTACGGGAATTGTCGCGTGTCGTGTCTTTGGTCAGGAGGCTGTGAAGCAGAGCGAACGAGGTGGCACGCTGCCTCGAGAGGGCAAAGGCGACGCGACCGTGCGTGACCGATTCACTGTCGTCGTCACTCCCCGTGGCCACGACGCTTGGGCGGCGTTCGATAAACTTGAGCGCCAGGGCGGCGCCAGAGTAGTCATGCTTGGCGGGCGCTGTTCGTTACTGACGCCCGCGGAACTGCGTTTCCAGCCTGTGGAGGGACGGAAGCTAATCGAGGCTGTAGCCGCAACACGCGACTTGAAGGTGGCTTGGACGCAAGGCGGCAAATGCGCGGTCCTGTACATAGGGTGCGCTGATGATGAAGTTGAACGTGTCAGGAAAGACCTGGCTTTGACGGACGCGACTGCGCGCCGCGAAGCAGCTTGGCGAGCCGGCTGGTTGAGGGACGCACGCGTTGCGCCTCTGCTGGTGAAAGCTGCCAAAGACGTGGACGCCGAAGTAGCTAATCAGGTGATAATCAGTTTGCGCCGAGTAACCTGGAATGTGGTTTTGGCGCTAGATGCGACGGCGGCCGATTTGCTGATCGCCGAACTGAATTCATTAGACGCCGAAGTGCGCAGCAACGCCGTCGGCGCGTTGGGCAGCGTGGGCGGCGATAAGGCGTTGGCACTCATCGAGAAGGCACTGGCCGACCAAAATGCTAAAGTGCGCAGTAGCGCCGTTGGCGCGTTAGGCAGCGTGGGCGGCGATAAGGCGTTGGCACTCATCGAGAAGGCACTGGCCGACCAAAATGCTAAAGTGCGCAGTAGCGAC
>JAZDLP010000195.1:0-3734 GCA_043801885.1 Planctomycetota bacterium
ACTCCAATGTTTGATCCGATTCAGCCTATCTTGATCTTTCTGATCACGGCTGGGCTCAAAGAGTTCTTTGAGAAAGTGCTAGAGATACCATTTAACTCGGGATGGTCTGCGGTGATCGTAGCAATCATCGGCGCACTTGTGCTATCTGCCAACGCACTTGCCGCATCTATTCCGCCCGAGTGGTTGCCTGCTGTCGCCGCAGGCGTTACACTCATTGTTGCCATCGCGTCAGCGTTCGGTATTCACGCGACGGTCAAAAGCATAGTAACGTTCGTCGAGGATTAGAAACTATTCTGAGCACTGGCAGTGCGCTGTACGCGGTAGTCGCCTGATACGCGGCGAGTTGCACGGCGATCCAGTGAGTGCGCGGGTAACTCCTCCTACCGCGCGCACCCGCGCCCGTTTGCTGGTGAGAAGATCATATATCTCTTCCCCGCTCACCGGCGGCGGGCGCGTGTTTGCCTATCTGCCAGGTGTAGAAAAGGTAACGGTGTCGCCTTGAGGCGACACTTGCATGGTCTCCTACATGCGATCTAGCCGCAGGGGACTTTTATGTCTACTAAAACGAGTTGCAAATTTAAGGTTCAAATCGCTTGACAAACTCCCTCTTTTATGATATTCTGGCAGTAGAAAAATGAGCCGCCAGGACACAAAGAGAATTCTAGTAAGTAATCAAGTACCCTATCGTCCTGGCGGATGAAGTGGGGAAAGATTGCTTACTAGAATTTTCTTTTGAGGACAGAATGAAGAAAGGCGATGAACTTTTGAGAGAAGTCATTCGTTACCACGAAGGCAAGGGCAAGTACAACTTTTCCGAGTTGTCTGATGAGCAACGCGCAAATGCAGCATTCGATGCGTGGATGGATTTGTACAACGAGATAAAGATATACCTAGCGTCAACGAGCAAAAAGAGATACAATCTACGTGCGGGAAAGTGAACCAGAGTCACGCGGGGCTCATAACTCCGAAAGTTGGGTCCAACTCCCAATCCCGCAACTTGCAAAGACCTGAATCAGCACCAGCGTTCCGTAGCCATCCGCTATGGAGCAAAAGAGGTGACACAATGAATAAAAATCGCAAGCAACTATTTACAGACCTGACCGACCACGATTGCACCTGCCGAGTGTGCGGAGTTGCATACATCGGTCACGGCGCGCTTTGTGAGAAACATCAAGCGCCGCCGATATTGGTTTGCGGGCAAGTTAATGCGATCATCGAAGCGCGCGAGGCGGCAGACCGCGCGGCACGCAAGGCGCGCGGACGAACCGAATGGCATGAATTCGACAAAGTCAATGCGACGCAAGCCAAGCCAAAGATTCGCCGTGATGCGTTGCCGATGGGAGTTGACTTCGATTGGAGCGACATCGAAGCGGCGGACGCGAAAGGATGATGCCTGACCGCCTACATCACACCCGCGCCGCGTTCGGCGGGAACGGGAGCACGGAAGGAATTGAAAGGAACTAGGGGGGAATGACAAATGGACACATTCAACAAATCCGAAGCAATTGACCAACTTGCAACTGCCTTGTCGCAAGCACAAGGCGAAATCGTCGGCGCACAGATGAACTCAGTAAACCCGTTTTTCAAAAGCAAGTACGCAGATTTAGGCGCGGTGATCGAAGCCGCTAAACCAGCGTTATTGAAAAATGGATTAGCCGTCTCGCAGTTATTGACCAGCACAGACGGTCGTATCGGCTTGACAACGATCCTGATGCACAAGTCTGGTCAGTGGATTAGCGCGGAAATCTCAATGCCGCTTGAAAGTGAGAAGGGGCGTTCGCTTTCGCAATCCATCGGCGCGAGCATCACCTATCTACGTCGTTATGCTTATGCCGCGATCGTTGGTGTCTATTCGGATGAAGACAATGATGGCACGGGCACAGCGATCAAGGCGCAACCCGCGATAGATTGGGTCGAACGCGTTGAATTAGTCAAGTCCGTTGCAGAAGTCGGTTACTTCGGCGGGGATGAAAAGCGCGCTGTTGCCGCGCTGAAGTACTTGCAGGACAATAAGAAAATCACGCCCGCGCTGGATGACAAAGCGATTCTGGTGATTGTCAACAAAGCCGCGACGAAGTGGGCAGATGAAAAAGCCGCAAAGGACAAGAAGTGAACACTGATCGCCAACGGCTCGCGATTGTGATGGGCAAGTGCTTTGCCGGGCAACCCAGCGCAACGAGGGACGCCCTACGCCACGCCGTTGTATCGCAAGTTTTGAAGTGCGAGATCAAATCTTTCAATGAACTCGCGGACAGCGACGTAAAGGTGTTACTTGAAAAGTGGGAGCATTGGCAAGCCCCGTTCAATCCAAGCGACTCGGCGCGCATCGAGATCAACGCGATTGCGAGAGAGTACCAACTGAAGCGGGGACAGACCGAGATGATATTGTAGCATCCTCCGCCGCGCGCTAGTATTGACGTTGCCCGTGAAGTCCTGCGGAGACGTGCGGCAATACGGCGGTTGTGCAGTGGCTCACAACTGGGTGGTCGTGCGCTGGTAATATGAGCGGAGGGCACAGAAGAACTTGCTCAAACCACTCGACGTACGGCGCGATGATCGTCTCTCTGCGAATCAAGCGACAGGTGGGCTTACAAGCGAATAGCGGAAATGTACCTGATGCCCACGCCAGACGGATTGAGGTACACAGTCAACGGACGGCTTGGGCAGACTTAGTGGAGAGACAGGATGGCGGGACTGGTAAACCAGTGGGACTGGTACTCTCTCTACTGCATTGCAGTCAAACTCTATGGTGGCAACGGTTGCAACCGTATGCCGCGAAAGACCAACGAGAGACCCGCTCAGTCCGACCCGCGCGAGTGTGTGCATAAACTGTACCCAGCGTACGGGAGCGTAAAATCGTTAGCACACACCGCGTGACGGGGCGGCGGCGTGGAAGGCACACGCACTGTGACTGACAGGTTCGGTGAAGCGATTTGCCAGTTAACAGTCCTGGCAAACGGTAACTAGTAAGCCGAAGTCAGTATCAAGCCTGACCCGCCCTGGTGCAACCCGCGCGGATGCAGTCAATCGAATCACGTTAGATCGCGATAGAGCGACAGCGCGGCACTTGGTGGAGCGGACGGCGATAATTGCAACAAGAGAATCGAGATAAGCCGCTCTACCGGAATAGAGGGGGGAGAAAATGAAACCACGAGACGCAAGAACAGATAAGCAAATGGATGGTCTGAAAACCGACGCTTACGATACTCCGGGATTTTGGATATCACTGAATTATGGAGAGGGCATCATATTGTCAAAACAACACGCTGGTGAACCAGAGGAATGGACAGTTGAAATTCCGATGCGTGATTTTAACCGGCTAATTGACTGGTACAATTGTGATCAGAAACCGCGCGCCGCGCCGAAGCGCGCGAAGGGAGCGAAACAACGATGAGCACTCTATCCGAAGTCCTAGCACACATCGAGGATACCGCGAAATATCGCGGTATGTCCTACGCGTCAATTGTCGAAGTTGCCGTCGAAGCAGAATCCCTGACTGACAAAACAGAACGTGCCGAAGCTCGCCGCGCGTTCAGGCAGGCACACGCGCTCACGCCAAGTACATAGGCACAGGCAAACCCCGCAGACGCTGGAACACGCACGCATACGCAAGCACTCGCATTCACACACACACACCCAGGCACACGCACTCACGTTCACGTACGCACACGCACGCACGCCAACTCACTCACATAGGCTCACGCACGCACACACAAGTAGGCACGCAAGCACAC
>JAZDLP010000237.1:0-11759 GCA_043801885.1 Planctomycetota bacterium
GTGTCGGCTTCCGGACGCTCTTCCTTTTTGTTCGTCGCTATCAACTCCAGAAGACCCTTAATGTCCGGAACAGGTGGGTGGTCAAAATTCTCCTTGCCATTTGCTTCAGCATTCCGTTTGGCTGGAACTGACGATTGACATCCAGTATCAGGCCAGTCCCACGGAATGTTATCGAAAAGCAGACTGAACATAGTCTTTTCAATGAAAATATGACCGTGGCCGTACGACGGTTGCCATTTTGAATTGCCGATCAGAGTTCGTGCCCATTTAAGCGTCGGCGCATCTTCATAGTTACGCGTCTCGTTCATCCGCGCAATAAAGCGAATAGGCCTTACATATCGCCATGTATCGCCCAAATCGGCCAATTTTATTCCCCATGGACTTAAAAGATCTTTTTCGTACAAGTTCTCTTCGACTATTTCCAGAAACTCAACGGTCCAGATGAATTTTTGCATGTCGGCGACATAAATAAGAGCGCGATGTCCGCTTGGCATCTTGCAAGCACCGTTTTCAGTCCGAAAATTCATCAAGGGTCTTTTGATGTTCGAATCAGTTTTCTCGAAGAAACACGGCCAATTATCTGCGCCCTCCAGATGTCCCGGGGAAATCAACTTTATACCGTACAATCCGTCGTCAGGTCGGCTCATAACACTCCTTTCCATTCGTTGCCCATTTGTCCTTTTGTCTCTTTACTTTTTTTGTCTTGTCTGCTTGCCTTCGGTCTCTCCGACTTGGCCACCGCTTCCTTTTTATCGTTTTTTCTGACGCTTCTATTGCCGGCGCATTCTCATGACGCGCAACCGACTCGCGCTCCCGCCTTCAGTTTCTCGGGTTTCGTTAGCGCGGATGTGCCGAAACTACACTTCCGCCTTTAACTTCTCCGCTTTAGCCACCGCATCCTCAATCGTGCCGACCATATAGAACGCCGCCTCAGGCAAGTGGTCGTACTCGCCAGAAATCACTGCTTTGAAGCTGCGCACCGTATCGGCGATAGACACATACTTGCCTTCGACTCCAGTGAACTGCTGCGCCACGAAGAACGGTTGCGAAAGAAACTTTTCGAGCTTGCGCGCGCGCGCCACAATCAACTTGTCCGCTTCGCTCAGTTCGTCCACGCCGAGAATGGCGATGATATCTTGCAAATCTTTATAGCGTTGCAAAATCTGCACCACGTTGCGCGCCACGCTGTAGTGTTCCTCGCCCAAGTACTGCGGGTCCATAATGCGGCTCTTGGACGACAGCGGATCAACCGCCGGATAAATGCCCTTTTCGACAATGGCTCGATCCAAATTGGTATTGGCGTCAAGGTGCGTGAAGGCTGTTGCGGGCGCGGGATCGGTGTAATCGTCGGCCGGCACGTAGATGGCTTGTACCGAAGTGATCGAACCGCGCTTGGTCGAGGTGATGCGTTCCTGCAACTGGCCCATCTCGGTAGCCAGCGTTGGCTGATAACCGACGGCTGAAGGCATGCGCCCGAGCAATGCGGACACTTCGGAGCCGGCTTGAGTGAATCGAAATATGTTGTCAATGAAGAGCAGCACATCTTTGCCTTCTTGATCGCGGAAAGACTCGGCCACAGTCAGCGCCGAAAGCGCTACGCGCAACCGCGCGCCCGGTGGCTCATTCATCTGGCCATAGATGAGAGCGCATCGGCTTTCGGTCGGATTTTTTTCGTTAATCACGCCGCTTTCGCGCATTTCCAGCCACAAGTCGTTGCCTTCGCGAGTACGTTCGCCGACGCCGGCGAAGACCGAATAGCCGCCATGCTTCATGGCAATGTTATGAATCAGTTCCATGATGATGACGGTCTTGCCCACGCCTGCGCCGCCGAACAATCCGATCTTGCCGCCTTTGACATATGGTTCGAGCAGATCAACAACCTTAATGCCGGTTTCAAACATCTCGGTGTTAGGATTCAACTGATCAAACGCCGGCGCTTCACGATGAATCGGCGCGGTTTCGTGCGCGGGCAGCGGGCCCCAGCCATCTACCGGCTCGCCCAACACATTCAGAATGCGTCCAAGCGCGACCTTGCCCACCGGCATGCAGATGGGATTGCCGGTGTCCAGCGCTTGAGCGCCGCGAACGATGCCGTCAGTGGACGACATGGCGACCGCGCGCACAGTGTTGCGGCCCAGATGCTGCTCGACTTCGCAGATCAACTTGCCGCCGGTCGCCGTATTGTTGATCTCCAGCGCGTTAAATATCTTCGGCAGATGATCCTGCTCGAATTCAACGTCCAACGTGGAGCCGACGACTTGAGTAACTTTGCCGATGTTTGTCATGAGCGATTCCTTAAGTATTTTAGATTGCTGATTTTGGATTGTGGATTGAGAAACTGATGACTCCACCATAATCTACAATCCTAACACTGAACGGCTACTAAATTTTCGTAACCGTCTATTCCGTTATCTTATTCAATTCTGTCTCTGTGCCCTCTGTGGCTCTGCGGCGAACGGCTACTATTTTTTTAGTTTAGCCTGGATAGTTTTCGCTTCATCCGTATTCGCGTTTGCAAAACGAACTTTGCTCGTCAATTTTTTCACCACCACCACACTGGAAGGATAGACAATTTCTTCAGCGTACTTTACTCCAGATACAGGCTTGATCTCATCGTAGATTACCATCACATTCTTGCCGTCCTGGCTTTCGACGACGTTCAATATCCGTACGCTGTGGCCTGAATTTGGCTTGGCGCCGGCGAACACGGCCAGCATTGTATGTTTTTTGAAGTCCACCTTTGGGAGCTGATCTCTCTTCTCCAAGTCGTGGGTACGAATCTCGCCGATCTCGTCGTAACGTTCCGGCAACTGGTCGGCTCTGCCGCCATCAGCGACCCAAACCTTGGCGAACTCCTCTTTATTCTGAAACACCATTTGTTCGGCCGGCTTATGCTGTGGCGACCAAGTTAGCGCGCCGAGAATCTGCAGCGCGGTCCAGATGACTTCGATAATTTCCATGACGTGTTACCCTCCATATTCATAATGATTACAACGCATTCGCTCCACCGACGATCTCGGCAATTTCGCGCGTAATTTTACCTTGGCGCGCGCGATTATAGACGCGAGTCAAATCTTTGATCATCTCGTCAGCATTATCGGTGGCATTTTTCATGGCCACGCGGCGCGTGGCGTGTTCACTGGCGGTGTTCTCCAGCATGGCGGTGAATAACGTCATCTTCACCACCAGCGGGAGCGCTTGCGCTAAAATTGTCTTTGGATCAGGATGGAACAAGTAATCGGTCATATCTTTCCGCGATTCGGTCTTAGCCTTGGAATCATTGCTCTGCAACGCCAAAAGCGGAAGTAGCATCTCTTGTTTGGGCTGTTGCGCGCTGCCAGTTTTGAATGCCGAATAGATGATATAAACTTCATCAATCTCTTTCTTGCTGTAGCCGGCGATCAATTTGTCGGCGATGATCTCGGCGCGCGCGTATGTCGGTTTATCGGAGATGCCGATCAGTCGTTCGGTGATCGGCAATTTCAGATACTTAAACGCGCCGATACCTTTCTTGCCCTGCACGATGAATTGCAACGTTCGTCCTTGCGTCTTCAAATTCGCGATCAATGTACGCGCCAGACGGATGAGATTAGAATTAAACGCGCCACAAAGACCGCGATCCGATGTCAGCAGAATAATCATGGCGTTCTTGGGTTGCGCGCGCGATTCCAACAGCGGGTGCTCCAACTTTATGCCGGTCGAGATGACGTCGGTAATGATCTCCTTCAATTTGCTGGAATACGGCCGCGCGGCCAGCGCCGCGGCTTGCGCTTTGGCCAGCCTGGCGGTGGAGATTTTCTCCATCGTCTTGGTAATCTTTCGCGTGTTGCGCACCACTTTGCGCCTGCGAACCAGCACTCGCGCGTTAGCCATTAGAGTCTGCCTTTAGCCACAGAGGACACAGAGAAACTCCTAATATTCTTCTTGCGAATACATTGCTAACGATAAAGCTACTGCTTCAGCCCTGCCAGCGCTTCAGCCACGTTCACTTCAAAACCATTCAGCAACTTGGACGTGGCCGTCTGTCCCTTCTTGAACTCGCCGTGGACTTTGTAGGTCTTACCGCCGTTCAAAGTCAGTACTCTGATTTGTTTGAGCAACGAATCAATGATCCAGTATTCGCTTATTCGCGCCTTAGCGTAATCCGCTCGTTTTTCTACCAGATCGCGCCTGCGGTCTTCCGTTCCCTTGCTGACGACTTCCATAACCAGATCCGCGCCTTCACAGCAATCTTCGCTGTCGCGGCTTTCATGTTCGCTGAAAATGAACACAATGTCCGGCAACCTGATCTCTCGCTCCCACAACCGCGTTTTTCTGCCAGAAAAGAAAACCTCTCCCAAACCCTGTGAACGGTTGAATTCCAGCAACGCCATGAAGAGATACTTCACGATCCGTTCGTGTAGCCGCGTCGGCATTGGCAGAAACTCCAAATAACCGTTCACCAGTTCAACCCGCCGCTGATTCTCCATCACGGCATCGAGCGCCAGATAGTCGCTTTCCCGCCAGTTCCCCTGAGTCGGCAACTGCTCGACGAGTTCCCAAGCCGGCCTTCCCACTTGGCTGTTGCGCAACGGTCTTGATGCGATTGTTGGCATCTCTAATTCTCCAGCCCTGCAGTCGCTATACTCCGCACGGGTTAAATTTGCGTTTTTCTACCCAAGTCAAAAGCTGGTTTTTCACCCGCGCGGAGTATATTCTTGCCCGCAGGCCTTCGCGCCGCAAATAGGAACGACTCGTGTTGCGATTTGTTTTCCTTCAATCAACAATCGTAAGCGTTCAATCAACAATCGTAAGCGTTCACCGCAGTCGCGATGATGCTGCGCGTCACCCGGAAACAATGAAAATACCGCGCATACTGCGGTATTTTCGGAGCAGAGTACGCAGAGGATTCTTTGTAATTGAGGACGATGCGTTTGATGCCAGCTTGGCCGCCCCGATGATCTTCGTCAGTCAGTTCCTTTATGTTGTTTTTCTCTGTGTCCTCTGTGGCTACTGCTTCGCCATAAAGCGCCGCTTGAACTCGCCGATAGCCGCGTCCAGTTTCTTCGCCGTGTCGTCAGAAAGATTCTCGGTCTCAGCGAGCGTCTTTAGAATCTCCTTATGCGCGTCGTGAATTTCGGTCACCAGTCCGTTTTCAAACTCGCGCACTTTGGCAATGGGGATGTCGTCCATGAATCCTTTTACGGCGGCGTAAATCGCGATGATCTGATCGGCGACGGGGATGGGTTTATAGGCCACTTGCTTGAGCAACTCGACCAGACGGTAGCCGCGGTCCACCTGGCGCTGCGTTACCGCATCTAATTCAGTGCCCAACTGCGCGAACGCTTCCAGTTCGCGGAAACTGGCCAAATCCAGGCGCAGTGTGCCGGCCACTTTTTTCATGGCTTTGATCTGCGCGTTGCCGCCGACGCGCGAGACCGAAATACCCACGTCCACCGCCGGGCGCACACCGGCGTTGAATAAATCCGCTTGTAAATAAATCTGCCCGTCAGTGATCGAGATCACGTTAGTCGGAATGTAAGCGGAGATTTCGCCTTCTTGCGTTTCGATAATGGGCAACGCGGTTAGCGACCCGCCGGTGCCAAAGACGCGCGCAATTTTAAGACTCGTCTTTTCGGGCAGCGCGGCCAAGTCGGCCTGAGCTTCCTTCAACCCGCTTTCGGCGAGATACACTTTGCCGTTGACTCCGTCTTTCTCACTGCTGGAGTCAGACTTGGCGGCGGGCACGATGACGTGTTTTTCGGCCAGCTTGGCGCTGCGTTCCAGCAGGCGGCTATGCAGATAGAACACGTCGCCGGGGTAAGCTTCACGGCCGGGCGGGCGGCGCAACAGCAGCGATAGTTCGCGATACGACGCGGCTTGCTTGGACAAGTCGTCGTAAATACACAACGTGTCGCGACCTTCCTTATACATGAAATATTCGGCCATGGCGCAGCCGGCGTATGGCGCAATGTACTGTAGTGGCGCGGGGTCCGAGGCGCCCGCGCAGACCACGATGGTATAGTCCAACGCACCGGTCTGTTGCAATTTTTGCACAACGCCGGCGACGGTGGATTCTTTCTGTCCGATAGCGACGTAAACACAGATGACATTGGAATTTTTTTGGTTGATAATAGTGTCTACAGCGATCGTGGTCTTGCCGGTCTTGCGATCACCGATGATTAATTCGCGCTGACCGCGGCCGATCGGAATCATGGCGTCAATGGCTTTGATACCGCTTTGCAGCGGCACTTTTACGGGCTGACGCGCGGCGATGCCCGGCGCGAGCGATTCGATCGGCCAGAACTTATCCGTGGCAATCGGTCCTTTATTGTCCAGCGGATTGCCCACCGGATCAATCACACGGCCGAGCAACGCTTCGCCACAAGGCACTTGCAGCACACGTCCGGTGCGTTTGACTTGGTCGCCTTCCTTCAAGTCGTCAAAACGTCCCATAATCGCGCAGCCGACGTTGTCTTCTTCCAAGTTCAGCGCCAAGCCATAGACGCCGGTAGAAAACTGCACCATCTCGCCAGCCATGCAATTGGTCAAGCCGTAGATGCGCGCGATGCCGTCGCCGATCTCCACGATTGTGCCGACTTCTTCGACTGACAGATGAGCGTCGTATTCCTTGATCTGTCGTCTCAAAATGTCAATCATTTCATCAACTTGAATACGCATTGCGTTATTATTCTCCTGTACTTCTCCAACGCCGTTTTAAATTCGTAGCCGTTCACAGGTGGACTGCACGCGGCTCGGGAAAGAATCCATCTTCCGGTGGTGTCGCTTCGCTCAACCACCGGCTAGTAAGGGCGGTTCGCGAACCGCCCCTACGAACCCTTCGGGTTCTCGTCAATCGTCAATCGTCAATCCACCCCACCGCCAGTCTCTTTAGCTACACTGGACTCAATAATTCTTAATTTGTAATTCTTAATTTGTGTTCACTCTGCCCACGTAGCCAGGCCGCCTTTAAACGATTCGATCTGTTCCACCAGTCGGTTCAATCGAGTATCAAGCGACACATCCCACAGCCAGCCTCCATGCTTCATAATCATGCCACCCAGCAATTTCGGACTAACGACTTCGCGCACGGCTACTTCTCGTTTAAATTTTCGTCGCAAAACATCTTTCAACTTCACTAGCTCGTCCGACTCTAGCGCTCGCGCGCTGGTCAGGTCGAATTCCGCAATCCCCGACTTTGCGTTGGCATGCTCATGGAAAATGTTCGCAATGCGTTGCAACAGACTCATGCGCTGACGTTTCATGACCAACAGCATGAAGTTTAGCAGCGGTTGACTGAGATTATGAAATACCGCATACAACGCTTTGCGTTTCTTTTCAAAAGACAGCGTTGGCGTTTCCATGAAACGCCGCAACAGCAGCGACTTGGTAATCGCCTCCAAGAGCAGCCGCAACTCTTCCTCGACCTGCGCTACACTGGCGGTCTCAGTCGCCACGTCAAACAACGCTTGCGCGTAAACGTGAGCAATAATTTCTTCGGAGTCCTGTCCAGCCATGATCTCTCCGGTTAAAACTTCGATTTTTCGTAACTGGGTAAATGTAACCGTTCAGTCCATTCAATTCGATGGGGCTCATGGGCAGCAAACAACCGCTGCCCGTGAGATCCGTCGAATCCGACGGATCCGACGTATCTGACGGATTGAAGTGACTGACCGTTTACGATTAATTTCATCTCTGTGTTCTCTGTGGCTCTGTAGTAAACGGTTACGATTTTTCGATATGACTGATCGCGTTCTGAATAAAGCGGCGATGGTCGTCGGGCTTGACTTCCCGCTCGATCACGCGCTCCGCCATCTCCGCGGCCAGACTGGTCACCTGGTCGCGGATTTGCTGTAGAGCGGCCTGTTGCGCCAGATGAATCTCGCGCTTGGCGCGCGCCAGCGTCCGTTCCGATTCTTGGTTCGTCTCGGCGAGAATCTCGCCTTTCAGTTTTTCCACGTCGCGTTTGCCTTCGGCGATGATCTCGGCCGCAACATCTTTAGCGGTATCGAGACGTCTTTCGTACTCAACCAGTTTGGCTTCGGATTCTTCGAACCGCGCGTGAGCATCGTCAATGCGCTTTTGAATGCCTAACTCGCGCTGTTCCAGAGCGCGCATGATCGGCCCCCAGGCGAACTTCCAAAGAAGACCCAAGAGCACAAAGAAAACGATAACAGACCACGCTAAAACTTGAGCTTGCGGAGTCAAAAACTCTGGCATCAAAGCGCCTCCAGACTTTCCTTTAAAATCCGTCAGATCTGTCGAATCCGACGGATTGAAGAGACTAACTGAATGTTAGGCGCGCAAGCACCACGCGCCCGCCCCGTGTTTTCTCTCTACGGTTTAGCGTGTATCGCCGAGGTTGCTTTGGCGGCGGCCTCTTTTTCGCTGATCGTTACGGCGTTATTGCCGGCCAGCAGAGCTACGATCAAAGCAAAGAAAGTGAATCCTTCGATTAAAGCCGCCAAAATGATGGCTGTGCCACGAATGTTGCCGGCAGCTTCGGGCTGTCGCGCAATGGACTCCACCGCGGCGGCAGCCAACTTGCCGATGCCATATGCAGCACCAATTACCACCAGACCTACTCCAAGACCAACTCCCAAAAGACCCATTATGACTCCCCTCCCCTTTCCTACCCGGACTTCAAACCGGGTGTTCCTGTTATTTGGCTGCCTTACCAGAGCAGCGCCCGGCACAACTAACTGCGGCGACGGTATATGCTTCACCGCCGACTACTGCAGCGAGGCGCGCGTTCGCCAGGAACGGCGCCGACCGGAAACAACATTTAGTGTTCCGGATGCACTGCCGCGCCGATGAAGACGACGGCCAGCATCGTGAACACGTACGCTTGCAAAAAACAGACCAGCACTTCCAGCAACATAATTCCCAAAGTCAGTGGCACACCCAGACAGAGCATTAATGCCGTCAGACCCGTGGTCAAAGCGCCTCCAAAAGCTGCCAGAGTCAGCACCGAACCAATGATTAAATGCCCCGCAATCATATTGGCGAACAAGCGCACACACAGCACAAAACACTTAATAATCGGGCCGACAAGTTCCAGCACAAACATCAACGGCCACAACCAAAACGGCGTTCCGGCAGGCACCAGATTGAAGATGTAATGCACTAAACCCTGATTGAGAGTGCCCAGTATCCAGAGCAGCGCGTAAATTGAACCCGCCAGGCCCAGTGTAACAGAGAAATTTCCAGTGGCCGAACCAGCTTCCGGGATCATGCCGATCAGATTCGCGATCAGAATGAATAGGAAATAAGTAATAAACAAAGGTGTATAATGACCTAAATGATGTCCGCCGACCGGAATCACAATCTCGTCTCGAATAAAAACAATCACCGCTTCGAATGCGTTCGCCAGTGGTCCGCGCGGCGCGTGATCGGCAGTCAGTCCAGCCAGCACTCGCCGCGCAACTAATATCGCCGTCACGAAAAGAATCGCAGCGACGACAATCACGTCCGCCATGTGTTTGGTAAATTCCAGCTTGAAAGGGCCGACGATTTTTGGCGCATAGCCGACGATGGCCGCGCCATGATGGTCGCCGTAGGGTTTCCAGATACACTGACCGGTCTTGGCATCGAATCCAAAAAGGACTTTGTCAAGAATATGCGAAGTTGCATCGCCATCACCAGTGCCATGACCGCCGCCGTGACTGGTTGCCTCCGCATTTGTTTTGCCAGAATGTGTTTCTTCCATACCAACTATACTCTGCTCGAATCAACACTCGATTTGTAGCCGATCACTTCACGACTTCCAGCCCTTTATGACCGCCCATCTGTTCCTCAAAGAAGGATCGCGGTTCGGGTTTGCTGACCGTGAGAAAGGGAAGGCCGTCGGCGCTGAAGCCGGAGCCAGTGCCCTTGCCGGAGAGACGGAAGAGGAGTCCAGCCATGTAGCAGGTGGTACGGGTGACCACGTAGTCGAGCGCGTGGCCGCCAAAGATACCGGTGTTACCCTCTTCGTCTTCGCCCCGAAACCCACCGTCTGCGCGTAGGTCGCCGGTGCCCTGTACCTGCAAGTCCAAGCAGTGTTTCTGGAGGTTATCAAGCACCCATTCGGAATAATCCTTGCCCGCTTCCTTGCCGATGTCAAGTACGTTGGCGGCCTGGATGCCGAAGGCGTTATAGGGGCGCTCGTGTGGCTCGTTGGCCATGGTCCACTGAGCGTAGCGCATCATGGCGTCGAGGTATTTCTCGTTGCCTGTGGCTCGGTAGGCAGCGAGTGCCACAACCACCAAGCCGTCATCGTTGCGGAGCAGGAATTTATCCAACCCATCGCCGAGACCCCAATGGTGATTGAACTCCGGGTCTGGCGCCTGGCTTACGTCACCGGGGATGTAGTTCAGTCCGCCGTCATCACGCTGGCATGCCAAGACGCGGTCGGCCGAGTCAATGATGATCGGCAGATACTGGCGTTCGCCCGTGGCAACGTGCAGGTGCCATAGTGGTATAGCCGAGGCTTGGTGGATGCAGCCCATTGATTTATCGTATGTGACTTGCTCGGAAGGGTAGTACTCGGCCATCACGGGCATGCCCTTGTCGGAAGCCCAAGTACGGCGCAGGAATTCGCCGAACGCGCGACCGCGGCGGAGATAATCCCATTCGCCCGTGACCCGGTGCATCATAAGCATACCCGAAGCAGCCTGGGCGCCATCGAGGATGCCGCCACGCGGAGCTTGAGGAATCTCCTCGCGGATTGAGCCGTACGTGATCTCGTAATAGGGATCGAGCGGTTGGAGCGTCCGTACGTACCGCATGCCTAACTCGGCCGAATCCAGATATTTTCGGTCGCGAGTGATGGAATATGCCTGAGTAAGAGTGAATAGAGCGCGGCCGTGAGTCCAGTTCAGACCGGGCACGTATTGTTTCTTGGGCATGAAGTAATAGTAACAAAAGCGGTACTGATCACCTCGCCAGGGTTTATCAAACACTAATTGTTGATTGGTAAACCAGTCGGCTGCGGCTAATGCGCGGTTAAGGAAGATTTTGCGGTGCTTGGCGGCAAGTCGGGACATATAGTATCTTTCTGTTCCGTTATCTTATTCCATTCCGTCTCTGTGTCCTCTGTGGCTTTGTGAAGAACTGTTACTAAAAAAGCGCTTCGCCAGCCAAGCGGCCTCAACGAACATCCCAATCAGGTACACGCTAATCATACTCAATAAAGCCGCTGCGCGCCGCTCCGAAAAATACGCCGCCAGCGCGAGCGCTAAAATCAGCAATAATATCATGCGCGTCAGGAGCCCTGTTCCCCACCACTTCCAAAACGAGGCATCGTCTGATGTCGCTACTCCCGTCAACTTTGCAGCAAACGGTAAACCAACAACGACCAACAGCAACCCAGCCGCTCCGCCCGCATAAATCGGAACACGCAGACCGCAATCGAGCAGTCGAGCCATGATCTCCGCAGCGGCAGCCAGCAAACCCCCCAACGCTAGTAACCCCACGCATGCTTGAACCAGCGAAAAACGACTCACCGCAAGATATCCTTATATACTGTGCGCGGGGGAAATCTCGGCTTTTTCACCCAGTAGAAAAAGCCGAAATCCTGGCCGCGCATAGTATATATCATAACAATGCAAGCCTTCGCGGCGCATCTTTCCCTAATTTGCCCAACAGCTCCGAACATAAGGGAATTTTGGCAATGAAGTCGAAAAAGGGCGCGGTGACGTGTCAGTAGACAAGGCTCCGTTTCCCCTTCCCGCTTCCCGAACCGGACAGGCGGATTTCCCGCATCCGGCTCTCCCTCAGAATTTCACTGCGCAAAGCTT
>JAZDLP010000246.1:0-6486 GCA_043801885.1 Planctomycetota bacterium
ACCGTCCGGGCGATCGTATCCGCGCTTACGTGGTAAAAGTGCAGAAGAAGGGACAAAAGGTAATGATTGTTTTGTCCCGCACGCACCAAAATCTGGTTAAAGAGTTGTTTGCCATCGAAGTCCCGGAGATTAGCGATCGTATTGTCGAGATCAAGGGCATTGTGCGAGAGCCCGGCCACCGAACCAAAATCGCTGTGTACTCGTCTGATCTTAAAGTGGACGCGATTGGCGCCTGTGTCGGTGTACGCGGCACGCGCATTCGCAACATTGTCGAGGAACTTAGCGGCGAAAAGATTGACATCGTGCGTTGGAACGAGTCGCCGGATTTGTTCATTCGCAATGCGCTCTCGCCAGCCGAGGTTTCGGCGGTAGAGTTGGATCGTGAGACTCAACGCGCTCGCGTGATTGTTCCGGAAGACCAATTGTCTCTGGCCATCGGCAAAAAAGGCCAGAACGTGCGCCTGACCGCCAAGCTGACGCACTGGCATATTGACATTATGACGGAAGAACAGGCTCGCAAAGTGCGCGAAGCGGAGCGCGCGGAGATATATAAGATTCCGATGTTGCCGCAGGGCATGGCGGAGAAATTCCTACTGGCCAATCTGACCAGTTTGCGCACGGTGATTTACAAGGGCGCCGAGTATTTGCAGACGATGTACAGCTTAAGCGAAACGGATGCGGTAGCAGTGATCGAGTACGCCAAGAAACGAGAAGAGGAATTAGTTGCGGAACGCGTCGCCGCGCAATCCGCGCCACAGTCCGCCACTCAACCTGTGGCTGGCGCAATCTCTGAAGGAGAAGTTACTGTGAGTATCGCTTCGACGGAAGTTCCGATTTCCGCTCCGATCGCTCCTGCGCTCGACGCGGAAGCGAAAGATGTCACGCAGTGAAGTTTATAGTGTTTGCACGGGACTTCCGCTCGCGCGTAACGAGCGGCGTGTCCGTGAGATGCGCGATCAGTTGACCAATCTTCCGGTTTAAAACTGCCGGCGGGATTGAGCGCGGGCAGGGACAGGCATCAAGAGTTCAGGTGTGAGTCCGCATATACGGATGTTCATGCCACGATACGAATATGAATGCCGGAAGGATTGGATGAGCAGTAAGACCGAAAAAACTCCGGTAGTGCCGGCCGGACTTAAAATCAGCGAACTGGCCAAGGAAATGGGTCTTCCCAGCAAGGAGCTTTTAGCGAAGGCTCTTGAGTTGGGTATCAAAGTCAAAAGTCATGCCAGCCTACTAACACCTGGTCAAGCTGATCGTCTGCAGGCCAAACTGGGTGGTGGCAAAAAACTCAAAGCCAATCTCGAAGAAAACAAGGCGCGACTTTCAAAACATAAAACTAAAGGCGACGAGGTGTCGGCTCACGACGAAATCGCCGCGCAAAGTGACGCGACTACAGTTGTGGCTGAAGCGCTCGCCACAGATGTCGACGAAGTTCCCGCAAGCTTGGTAGAAGAACTGGAATCCGTCTCGCCGCAGGCGCCTTTGGCGGAAGTTTCCTCAATCGCAGTCGAAGCGGCGCCAGCAGAATCGGAAAAACTCTACGGCGTCGTTATATCAGCGCCGCCATCTGAGCCGCCTCAAACAGAATCTGTAATTCAGGCGACGGCCACTGCGACGGTCAAGCCGCCAAAGAAAATATCGGTTGGTTTTGAAGTCGCGCCACCTATTCAGCGTTCCGTATCGAAGGCCGACTCGCGCTTCGGCGTAGTCGTCCCCGCTCCTGAAGTGGAAAAAGCGCGCGTCCCGGCCAAACCTCGACATGGCGCGCCGGTACAGGTCGAATCGAAGTCGCCGGTAGATAACTTTAAGCCGCAGGTATCTTATCCTGTTGTTCCCACAAACCTTTCTGATGATGAAGCGCCGGCGCGCACTGCGCACACTCGACGCGGACCTATGCGTGGCGCGCCTGGCTTGAAGGGCTTTAGCACTGGCCCGCGACGCGGTGTAGCGTTGTTGCGTAGCGACGAAGATCGCCAGCGTGGCGCACGACGTCATAAGGCGCGTGTCGCGCCAAAACCCGTTGCCAAGCGCGAGGGGCCGGCGGAGATCACTGCTCCCGTCACAATCAAGGCGTTGTGCGAAGCTCTCGGCATCAAAGCGGCGACGTTGATTCAGAAGTTCCTGACGCAGAACAAATTAGTAACGCTGAATACCGTGCTGCAAGATGCGGACGCTGAAATTTACGCTCTGGAATTCGATCCACTTAAGCACGGCATCGTGATCAAGAAAGCGCGCGACGTCGAGGAAGAACTGTTGAAGAGGTCTAAAGTCGCGGACAAACCCGAGGATCTCAAGCCCCGCGCGCCAGTGGTCACCATTATGGGACACGTGGATCACGGCAAAACATCGTTGTTGGACTTCATTCGTCAGACCAGAGTGGCGGCGGGCGAAGCCGGTGGCATTACTCAGCATATCGGCGCGTATAAAGTTCCGCACACCAAGGGCGACATTACTTTCCTAGATACTCCAGGCCACAAAGCCTTCACAGAAATGCGCGCGCGCGGCGCCAATGTCACCGATGTAGTAGTGTTGGTTGTTGCGGCTAATGACGGCGTGATGCCGCAAACCGAAGAGGCCATCAGTCACGCGCAATTGGCCAATCGGAAGATCGTAGTGGCTTTAAATAAGATTGATCTGCCCGACTCAAATTCGGATCGCGTCAAAGGTCAACTCGCAACCAAAGGGCTGTTCGTCGAAGGGTACGGTGGTGACGTTGGCTGCGTGGAAGTCTCCGCCAAAACCGGGCAAGGCGTGAAAGATCTTCTCGACCGCATCCTTCTCGAAGCCGAAGTGCTGGAATTAAAGGCTCATCCAAACAAGCCCGCGATCGGCACGGTAATCGAAGCGCACAAAGATCAAGGTCGTGGCATCATTTGCACATTGTTGATTAACGAAGGCGTTCTGCGCCAGAGCGATTGCATTATCGCGGGGCATACTTACGGCACGGTGCGGCAGATATTCTCGGACATCGGCCAATCGCTGAAAGAGGCCGGGCCATCCATGCCAGTGCTGATCACAGGACTCAACGACGTGCCGCTGTCCGGCGAGCGGTTTCATGTGCTGGATTCAATTAAGGAAGCCGCCGAGATTGCCGAGCAGCGCGCCATGCGGCTACGCCAGGAAGGCTTATTCAAACGCACTCACGTTACGCTCGAAACTCTCAGCGATATGCTTAAATTTGGCGCCATTACTTCGCTCAATCTGGTGTTGAAGGTAGATGTGCAAGGCTCGCTGACGCCTTTGCGCAACGCTATCGGTGAACTAGCGACAGGCGAAGCGCGTATTGCCATCCTGCACGACGGCGTGGGCGCGATTAATGAAACTGATGTGCTCCTGGCGGATGCGTCGGACGCTATCGTCATCGGCTTTGGCGTCACGGCCGATCCAAACGCGCGCCGTCTGGCCGAAGAACGCAGTGTTGAAATCCGCAGTTACAACATCATTTACGAAGTCGTGGATGAAGTCCATAAGGCGTTGGAAGGCATGCTCAAACCTATCAAACGCGAAGTGATACAGGGTCATGCCACCGTGCGTCAGACGTTCAAAATTTCGAAGATCGGCACTATCGCCGGCTGTTATATCACCGACGGGCTGATTCTGCGCAGCAGTCACTTACGGCTGCTCCGCGACAGCAAGCCTGTCTGGACCGGCAAGCTCGACAGTCTCAAACGCTTAAAAGATGACGCCAAAGAAGTGCGTGCCGGATTCGAATGCGGCATCAAGCTGGATGGCTTTGACGATATAAAACAAGGCGACGTGCTGGAATCCTTCACCACTGAACAAGTAAAACGCACACTGGCCGCGAAATAATATAATCGGCAATAACATGGAACTTGTTCATATTGAATTATCTTAACAATATGGATCGATAGGCATACTGTATTACGATGAATGGATTTCTGCGTGGAATGAACTCAACCATCCAACGGGATGATGACCGCGTATGAACGTCGTGGATTCTTCCGCCTGGCTGGAGTACTTCAGTATTCCAATGGCGGATAGCATCATCCTCGCTACTGCCAAATCCCACACAGCAACTCTCTGGACCCAAGACGAGCACTTCAAGAAGATGGCGGGTGTAAAGTTTCGTCAGAAGAAATGAAAGCCCGAACAACAGGCGCTCATGCTTAACCAACAAACTCTCGAAGCGCGGATTGAGGCGCATTTGGCGCCTTACGCTTTGCGCGCCGAGCTGTCTCGCGGACGTCCGCATTCGGATCATGAGACGCCCTATCGCGCGTTGTACCAACGTGACCGTGATCGCATCGTCCATTCCTGGGCATTTCGACGGCTGCAATATAAGACGCAGGTCTTTGTCAGCGTGATGGAGGGCGATTATTACCGCAACCGCCTCACGCATACGCTGGAAGTCACTCAGATCGCGCGCACGGTCGCGCGCGCGCTGGCGCTCAATGAAGATCTGACGGAGGCGCTGGCGCTGGCTCACGATCTGGGTCATGGTCCATTCGGACATTCCGGCGAGACTGCGCTCAACGAAGTGATGCAAGACCAAGGCGGATTCAACCATAACGATCAGGGGCTGCGCGTGGTGGACATGCTGGAACATCGTTATGCTCGTTTTCCCGGCCTGAACCTGACGTATGAGACACGCGAGGGATTTGCCAAAAACTTGACGAACACGCGCGCCGCTATCGGTTTCGCGAAAGACGAATCGCCGTCGCTGGAAGTACAGTTGACCAACCATGCGGATGAAATCGCTTACGACACGCATGATCTGGAAGACGGACTGGTTTCCGGTGTTCTCACTGAAGATCGATTGCAGGAAGTGGAGCTTTGGCGGCAGACTGAGATCGAAGTTTTGAGCGAGAACTCGTCGTTGCGTCATAATCAATGCTTGCGCTGGCGAGCTATTGTCCGCCGACTAATCAGCAAATTAATCCTGGACTTGATGCGGGAGACGGAAGAACGACTGCGCATACAACGCATTCAATCTGTCGAAGATGTGCGCCGCTGCCCGACGGCGTTGGTCGCCTTTACGAATGAACTCGATGCTCAAAGGCTGCGTCTGGAGGAATTCCTGCATCAAAACTTCTACAACAATCCGCGCGTCAAAGATAAAACTACGCTATGGCACAATCGGCTGAAGGAACTTTTCAGCATCTACCACGGAGATTCGCGGAAGCTGCCGGAAGAATACCGCCGTCGCGTGGAAAGCGAAGACGAAACGTTGGAACGTGTTATCTGCGATTATCTTGCCGGTATGACTGATCGGTATGCTACGCAACAATGGGAGATGTTGATTTGATTTTAGATTGTTGATTTTAGATTGTTGATTTTAGATTATTGATTTTAGATTTTAGATTTTAGATTTTAGATTTTAGATTGTTTTGGAGCCTGTCCGACAAATACTCAAATCAAACTATGACACACAACATATTGTATAAAAAAATACGACAATAATACGCAGTATGTTTCTTGAGCTTGTCGTGGTTTGTCGGACAGGCTCTTGGCTTCAATCCAAAATCAACAATCAACAATCAACAATCTAAAATGCTTCTATTATTCCTGTAATCGGGACACCTGGTTCCGGTCATCAAGAAATGCGATCTTAATCCGGTGCGATTGAGCTTCTTTTTCGTTCAGCAGGCAATACACCATAATAATTAATTTGTCGCCCACCTGTCCCAGCCGCGCCGCCGCGCCATTAAGACAGAATTCGTTTGCCTTTTTTCCCGCAATGGCATACGTCGTCCACCGCTCGCCGTTGTTAACATTCACAACCTCAACCTGTTCGGCTTCGCGAATATCCAACTTCTTCATCAGGTCTTTAGGGATCGTCATGGATCCGATGTATTTCAAGTGAGCATCGGTGACGATGGCATGATGAATCTTGCATCTGCAGAACGGTCTAAGCATGGCCTCATAATCTCCGGATACTACAGAGCATTTTATACAGTGCGCGAGTGAAAAACCAGTTTTTTTGTAACTGCCTATTCTTGCCACAGAGAACACAGAGAAACTCATTATATCATTAGTTCTTCAATTCTTTGCGTGGCACAAAGATTTTGGCTTCTCTAAAAGAATCTGCTCCGAAAATACCGCAATGTGCGCGGTATTTTCATCGTTTCCGGGTGACGCGCAGCGTCATAGTGACTGTGGGTAACTTTGGGCACAGGTAAACGTCTTAGCTATTCGTGAGTTTATAGGCATGGGCTGTTCAAGAACGACGCTAAAAAAGGCTTCAAAGTAAAATGCGCCGGAGCAATCAACTCGCTCGACAAACGCGACAGACGCTACAAGTTATACTGCACGCGGTCGAAATTTCGGCTTTTGTAGTATAGGCATTTTGAGCGAATTGCGAATTAAGAATTACGAATTAAAAATTACGAATTAAGCATTACAGTTCGGCGAGAACTCGAAGGGTTCAAAGCCATTAGCACTACAACGCTACTTCACTACGTGCATGGGTTGAGTTTGTGCCATTACCCAATGCACGACTTGGGCGCACAAGGTGAAGTAGCG
>JAZDLP010000254.1:0-10123 GCA_043801885.1 Planctomycetota bacterium
CAAAAACAATTGATTTTCGATAATACGATAGAATAAGTTGCCAATACATCAAAAATTAACATTTATTCATCCAAAAAAGAATCAACGAGGCGACAAGTAATCGGTCTTTTAATTTTTTTTGCCCTTCCGCAACAGAAACTATGTAGGCATCGGTCATGCAGCATTGCTGCGTCCAGGCGCAAGCCTCCCATATCTTTGCAATATCGTACTCGGAGGTGATGAGCCCGCCCTTTCGCTCCAGCGGATACCCGACCCAGTGGAGCTTTGGTGCTACGGTTAATTCGCTTTTCGAATCGCGAACCGTAATTACAAGGTATCGAAAGCCATAGTAGTGGTGAAATGTGTGTTGCGTTTCGCCGCGTCTGCAGATCAAACGATATCCGAAGGAAGCATGGCTACCGCCGGGGTAGAAGATGTCCGGCGCGCATTTCTTCTCGTTGATCGTCTCGACGTGCAGCGTGTCTACGATCTCCTCTCCTTGGCAGCCGGAGACCTTGAGCGACAGATTCCCTACGACGATCCTGCCGAAATCGAGCACGTAGCTGCGGAAATAACCCTTGCCGGTCTTTTGGACAACGAGCGGTATTCGACCGTTCTTTGACGGCTCGTGCGCTTTCTCCTCGGCGCCGCGGAGCTGCGCGACATTACGGGTGACAAGGTAGTCGGGCGCGCAATTCCCAAACGCTTCCCCAACAACGGCGAATGGTATCATCTCCTTTTCGGCCAACATCGGAATCCTGCGCGGCTCAATCGCATACCAAGGCGGAGCATTCCACAATTGCGTACGAGCTTTCTCCCATGCGCTGTCGTCAAAGTCGGCCATCTTCCAGTCGACGATCTTCTTTCGCGCGTCGTACCATTCCTGCGGGAACAATTGTTTGCTCGTGGGAACCGTGTCGCGGATCACCGCCGGGTCGCGAACGCAGCGCCAGGATTTATCCGTGACGAGTTCGACCTTGCCCCACTTCGCCCCGGCTAGAAGCCCCGCATATCCTTGACAGATATACTGGAAGTTGCTCATGCCAGGGTTGTATGCGCGGACCGCAAAGATGTTGCGTCCCTTCCGCAGGTATGCCGCGACGTTCACCTCGTCGTACGGCCAGTGACTCTGGAACCCTCTCGCTGGTCCTCGGCAAATGTACGCGCCATTGATCCACAGGCGATAGGACTGGTCAGCGGTGATGAACAGCGGAGCCTTCTTCGGAATCGTGACGAGGTCGAACTCCTTTCGGAAGAGCGCGTAGCAATTATGGATATCCCACACATGCCCTTCGGGCCAAATCCAGCATGCCTTGGTCAGAGGTTTAGGCGTTACGGTGATAGCATGCATAAGTGAACTCACTGTCGAGGACTGCGGGCGAACGGCAAAGCATCGTGTCCATATACGCGCGTGACTTCGATATGCAGACTCTTGTATCTCTTCAAGTCGCGGACTTCGGGCGCAGGCGCGCGCAGGCCATTGATCCGTGTCCGAGTCTCGCGAAGGACTGATCCCTGTCCCTCGCGGCTGAAGTCCAGAGTGAGCGGAATCTGGCGGTAGCCGCCAGACTGCTGCGAAACATGAATGATGCGCTTGAAGGTCAACGTGTCGCCCAGTTCTTTGGGCAGACGCGGCTGGAGTCGCACGGCTGGTTGGCGCGGATCTATGAGATTCAATTCCAGTCCGACCAGTGACTGAAAAAATTCAATCATCCAGTCAACGGTTCCGGAAAGGCCGAAGTACATGCCTTGACCGAAATGGGGATCCTGTTTCTCGGTCTGGTATGAGCAGGCGGCGCTCTCGAATGGGCCGCCAAGTTTTTCATCACGCATGGCGGAGAGCATGGGTTTAAACTGCCGCCACACGGTGTCCGCCTCGCCGGGGACTAACAAGCGGAAAGCGTGCATAAACATTTGGCCGTGATGATATTCGCCGTTTTCGGAGCAACCCGGCGGAAGAGTATTGATGCGGCCGATCAATCGCCCGTTGCGTTCGGTGTTGGCGCAGGGCGTGGAAAACAACATGAGGCCGATGCTCGGATCGAAAAATATCCGGTCCACTGCGTGCAATAGTTTTTTAATCATCTCCGCAGCGCCCTTGACAGGCGTAAGGTAATCGCGTTGCAGAGAGAGGAATCGCAGGCCGTAGGCGTTCGACGGCAGCACGCGACGCTTCCGGCCATCAACATCGCCCTTCATGGAACCGAAAGCATAGCCGATCTCTCCTTGAGCGTAGCGAGGACGACGACTATTAGCTTTGAGTTCGTGGATGGAATCAATGAAGCCGGCGGCGAAGTTCGCCCGTCCGTCCTCCCAGGCGAATTTGAGCGCGTTTTGGCGCAGGCGGTCGGCCATCATGGGCAGTCGTGAAAGCTGCGATTCGAGTTTGAGTTTTTTCACGCGGCTTTGGACCGCGCTTGCCTGGCAAAGGTCAATGACCTGGATAATCGTCTCGAAGAGATGTCCCGCCAGACGAATCTGCGTGCCGCGGCCATGTCCCAGCGTGTCGAAATCGCCTACACGCGATGTGCCGAACATATCCACCGGGTCGCACCAGTCTCCGCCCAAAATCTGCGGAAGTCCGAAAGGGCTGTCGGCTATATGGCGTTCGAAGCAGGCGAAAATCTCAAAGACGACCGTGAGAATTGGATATGTTGTGTCGCAGCCGGCAATCTGTGATTTGTCCGGTTGCTCCGGAAGCGTAAGCCGGATGGTCTTGACCTTCTCATCCAGAATGGCGGCGTCTCCGGTTTCGCGAAGATACATAATCAGGGAATTAATGAGCCAGAGCGGACTGTCCGCGTAGGGACGGTTGTCGTTGGCTACTTTGGTGGAGCGATCTCGCCACACACTGGGGTACTGTCGTGGAAACATACCGTGGAGTTTCTGAACCAGCGTCAGCGGATTACGTCCCGCTTGGGGTGGGGGAGAGCAGGTGCGATACATGAAACTGAATGCATGAGTTAGATCGTCACGCACTCGGCCTGGGTTCTCTTTCATCTTCGGCCACATATCCTGGCCGCGGTCACGCGTACCGACCTCAATGCCATCTGCGAGCTTGGCTCCGTGCGAGCGACAGTTCTCGTATATCTGGTCAACTCCGTCCCAAGAAGAATTGGCGTACATCGCCACGATTGGTTGATGGGGAAGGCGGAGTTCAAAGAATGGGAACGCCTTTTGTCCGGCGTTGTTGTCGGCGCGACGAGGAATCTCTCCGGCACTGTGAGTCGCTCGAATGAGGCGCTCGGCGGCGCAGCGATAGCGCGCTTCCATGGCCTCGTAGGATGGCGTATTGGAGCAGGAAGTTTTGCGAAATTGCGTGATGAGTTGTTCGTTAGTGATGTAGAGAAGCGTTTGACAGATGGCGGCTGTTCCGCCTGGTTGGAGCGACACGGCAAACTGATTCGCGGCGATAGTGGGAGTAATGAAACGATTCCACTTTTTTCCTGTGTTTTCCGTCAGAAATCTTCCGCGCTTTACCGTCTCCGGCAACAGAGCCGTGGCAGAGGAGTCGCCCACGAAATCTGCGTAGTCGCAGGTGGCCGCTACAGCTTGAGCGCGTACTAATTGAGTGGAGACACGCTTGATCTGAATATAGTCGCACCAAGGCGTGGTTTCAGAGACGACTGTCTCGGTTAGGTTGACGGGGAGACCGGAGTCGAACCAGATGGGTTTATCGTAAGCGTATTTTTGTGTGCCATGAAGATCGAAATATGTCCAGATATGAGCATCGAATTTTTTGGTTCCAAAGTTTTTCACGACGATATCGCGGCATAACACCGGCCCGGCCGCGATATATGCCAGCGCGTAGCGCACGGCGGAGAAGAGCCAAACGCCGGGCATCGGTCTGAATTCGGTCAGAAACCACATCGCCTTATTCGGAGCGCTGAGTTTGACGATACGCGTTCTTGAAGGCGTCAGTCCCTGGCCGATGCGAGGATTCACCACCGACGCGAAGCGCGACGTTTCACGATGGTTCATCTCTACCCAGACATTGCTGGCGAGAACGCCTGTCTCCTGTTTGGCGACAGGATCGAAACTGCCGCGCAATACCTCGATTTCCATGCCGCGCTGGTTCTTCACCAGGAACTCCACGGAACCATTAGACATGGCGGTAAAGTTTGCGTCTTTATAATTTTCGACGAGCACTGAAGGACAGTTTGGCGGCGGGCAGTCGTAGATTACTTCGCCACTGCTACCATAACCGCCCAAAGCATTGACTCGATGAGCGACCGGCAAAGCGCGAAGTTTTTCGGCAAAAGTAATAAGGGATTGAGCGGCTTGTGACATCATCTTTTATCTACTCCGTCCTCGGCTTTGCTTTCCTGGCCACGGCCACGATGGCGTCAAGCTTCTCCGTGATCTCCGCATCCAGACTTTCTTTCGGCGCCAAGCCGGCGAGAATATGATACTCGGATTTTCGCAATTGAAGAGGAAGTGCCAGTTTCTTGAAAAAAAGCTTAAAAACTCGATCAAGAACCTGATCGCTTGCTTTTACATCAGGAGACCATGGATACAATTCATCTATTTCAAGAAGTTTCGTCACTTCCGCAATAGCCTCACGCATCGCTCGCTCACGTTGTGGATTCTCGGCTTTTCCGAACAGATCTTCTGGCAAGTCGTGTCTGGCGTAGGCGAGCAGAACGCGCTCCATGCAAAAATAATTTTCGATTTCCCTGCGCCGCCACATTGTTTCGGTGAGACCCTTGGCAGATTGAATATCGCCATCGAGACGGTCGAAGATGGCAATACCCATTAGATTTTTTTTGGCTTCTTGCAACCCGAAGAAATGATCGCGGACTTTCTGGGGCAGGTTCGTTTCGACGTACTTTACAAAAGGACGCTCAAGGTATTGCTGCGCAGCATGATCAAGCGATTTAGCAAATGCCTGAAGGATGGCCAGGTCAGTGGGCCCTTCCAAGTACAACACCCAGCCGGTTTCTTCCGCTTGATAATATTGGTCAAAACCGATGTCACGCAGCGATTTAATGACTTGGGATTTGTGATTATCAATTCGATGAGGCTTGCCGACAAAGGCAATAACCACATCTCGTTCGGCGGCTTCGTTGAGCACCACCTCGGAATGACTGGCGGCGATGATCTGCGAACCTTGCTGCTCGGCGACCTGTATCAGGAGGTTGTAGATTTGGCGTTGGCGAAGAATTTCCAAGTGAGCATCCGGCTCATCCAGGAGCAGCGCACCTTTGGGGTTGGCATAAAGGTGGGCGAGCAAAAGCATCGTCTGTTGTAATCCTCGCCCTGAAGAAGAAAGATCGAGCTTATTACTATGCTCGTCTTTGTAGGACAGGGTGATTTCGCTGCGTTCGGCAATATATTGTGGGTCCAAAAGTTCTACACCGAATAAGGCGCGGATGTGTTTCACTAAATTTTCCCAATGCTTTGAATCCTTGTTCTTGTAGATTTGGTAACAGAGGTTTCGTAGAACTTGAGCTGTTTGCCCCTGACCGATGAGCACTCCGATCTCCCCCGGCTCCTTTACGAACTCCCGGTCCGCCAAGCCAGACATGGGAGGGAGGAAGGCAATACGCGCATTTTCCACTTCGTCAGGGACGGACATACGCTCAGGGCCATTGTCAATTCGCAACGGTCGGCAATAAAATGATTCTTCGTTGGCGTAGTCGAATTCGAGGCCACATGACCATGCTTTGTCATGGGTGATACCGTCCACGATAATATTTACTCGGATATTCTCGGTCTTTTGGCTTGGTTTCCCATCTTCTTTGCTCTGCCGAATGTCCCGAACATGTAAATTGCGCCAGAGCAAGTTGGCCACCGGCACGGGAACGAAAACCAAGTCGCGACGGTTAACGGTGACACCCGGCCTTTTCTCCGGCGATGATTTCCCTTTTCGTTTTTCGTTCCAGCGCCGGACGCCTATATCCCATAGAGCGAGCGCCTGCAATGCGGTCGTCTTCCCGGAATTGTTTGGCCCGATTAACACGACAGCTTTGCCAAGCTCAATATCCACGTCGTCAAAGCGTTTGAAATTGCGGATTCTGATGCGTGTCAGCATACGTCACGGCAACCACGAGCGGAACTGTTTAAAATCTCGTTCAGTCTGCTCGAAAACTTCGTCCACAGAAAGGTTTTTAAAGCTGTAGTCGCCCTGATATTCGCTGTGGAAAGAAACCGGCCCATTGAACTTGATTGCCTTGAGATGTTGCAGCACAGTCGGCCAGGGCGTGTTGCCTTTTTCCAGTGTGGTGAATTCAATGCTGTGTCGTCGCGCGCCGGCGTAGCGATGTTTGCCCTCGACCCAGCAGAAATCTTTGACGGACAGCATCGTGATATGATCAGCGAGTAAATCCAGACCCATCAGCCATCCGGCGCTGCCGCCTTCTATGACGGCATGCGTCGGATCGAAGTAAACGCCGATCGCTTTCTTGGGTATATCTTGAATAACCGCGTGGATGTCGGCCATCACAGCGCCGAATGAATCTTCCGAATGATTATGGAATCCGCCGTGGATGCCGATCTCCAGGTTCAGCGCGGCGAGATCTTTTAATTTGGCGGCTACTTCCGCGCGCTGCTGTTTGATAGTATTGAATCCGGCGTAATAGTAGTAGCCCAGCTTGTAGTAGCGCACACCGAGTTTAGCGGCGGTCTGTAAAACTTTGGCGTTTGCCGGTGTGGCCTCGGTGATATTTGTCGTCAACATGGCGACACTGACGCCGCCTTTCTTGAGCAGTTCTACAGCGCGCGGCAGATCGTCCGCCACTTTTTCCGGCAGCACGTGACCATTTGGGCGGCAAGTCAGATCAATTGCGCAAATGCCCATCTTCGCCAAGCGTGCGGCGACTTCGTCCAGCGGCGGCCCAACTAGGTGTTTACTGAAAACACAATAGGTCAGACATTTTTCAAAATCAGAGTTTTGGTTGGATTGATTAATCATGAGATTTTACTCCGTTATGCTGCCAATATGGACGGTTCACGAACCGCCCCTAATGGTCGCGGCTCGGATAACAATAACCCAAGCCCCTTACCGTGCGCCCCACGAAGTCAGCGCCGCTTGCAACGGCGGAGCGGGCTGTTCGCCGGTATTCTCGAAGCCCTTCTTCGCTCCGCCGTCGAGTTTGACGTATTTGGCTTTGATGCCGTGGCCGAAAGCCAATCCTTGCATTTTCAAATCCACGCAGTCTTCCATTCGAACGCCGACTTTCGAGTCGTACATAGCGCAATTGCGGACTTGAACCTTGGCGCCACCGTATTGAGTGTCATCTTGATCCTTGAATGTCTTGGACAGCAGATGATGAATGCGACAATTTTCGATGACGACGTTCTTCGCATAGACCTCAATGCCGTTCAGGAGACTGTTACGAATCTCACAGTTCCGCAGAATCACGTTGTCCGCCTTGATTTTCACTAGATTGATCGCTTCAAACCTCCCATCCACGATGAGATTCTCATAAACTCCTGGGCGAGTAATGGTCAAACGGTTAATCACATTAGCGTTATCCGTCGCTCCCACAAACCCGCGCGGCCCGACGGCATTCTTTGCGTTGGCGGAAGACGGTGGCTTTATGTTTGAATCTGAAGACGCGGAGGTTTGCGACGGACCGATGGCCAGCATCGAAACGAACAGATACATGCAAACGAGTCCATCGTTGATCGAATAAAGGCGTCTTTGCCGCACGGCACGCATATTATTTTCTGATCGTGTACTAGCGCAGTGTCTCATATTAGATGATATTCTACCCAGCAATCGTATAATGCCATGATAAAAACACGTGCTTGTTGCATTCGGTTGCCATTGTTAAAATAAAATTAGATAAATAGTACTTCTGCATTCGCGGGCGTCTTATACAACGCTGCAAACCATCGCTGATGTCGAACATTGGAGCGCGATATGAAAAAACGATTACTGCTGATCGGCAAGGGACATTTGGGCAGCTTTTTGAAGGATTGGTGGAGAATCCCCAGTGAACTACATTGGACGCGGGAGATGGCAGAACTGGATTTTGCTGCGCTGAAAAAACTGCAACCTGACGTCGTCGTTAATACCGCCGGCAAGACCGACCTGCGTTGGTGTGAAGACCATGCTCACGAATGTTTCCGCTGCAATGTGTCGGCGCCTATTGCGGTTTATCGCGCTGTGAAACAGGCGTTGGACAATCAGACACCGTACATACATCTCAGTAGTGGATGTGTCTGGGACGGCCCGTATCGCTCCGACGGCAAACCATTTCTGCCGAATGATCCTCCTACTCCGGCGTGCTTTTATGCTTGGACCAAAGCCGCCTGCGACGCGCTGATGCTGGCCGAAGCCGCTGCGCCGCTGCTGATTCTGCGCCCGCGCCAAGTGTATTCGCCGCTGGCGTCGTCGCGCAACACATTGACCAAACTCAATAGCTACCCAAAGCTGCTCGATACACCTAATTCAATGACCAGCGCCGCGACAATCGCCAGAACTATCGAGATCGTGCTGGAGTCGCCAGATCGCCGCTGCTGGAATCGCATTTTAAATGTTTATGAACGTGGCTACAGTTCGCCCTTCGAAGTCGGCACATTCCTAGCTCAAGCCGGTTGTCGCCTGTTGCCTGAAAAACTCGCCAAGAGCGATCTGGACAGTTGGCATCGGCCAAAGCGCGTGGACGCTGTAATTGAGGACCACTTCTTCGAAGAACTGGTGAAACCGCCGACGGTTCAGGACGAACTGAAGCGTAATATTGAGTTGTATGCGAAAGCGATTCGGGATAACAAAAAAAAATTTTAGATTTTAGATTTTTGATTGTGGATTGGCGGAAAAAAAATCGGTTTTTGAAAAAAAAGGCATAGTTATTGAGTCCAGTTTAGTTAATGTCAATGGTCTTGTCCACTGGCGGCAGGCGGGACACCTGCGGTACAAACGAAAGACGCTCCCACTGTCTGTTGCTTTAGCCACACTGGACTCAATAACAACAAAATCAAGGAACTTCTTTATGTCCAAGTTTAGGAATTTCATAGTTGGTCGCCAAAGACAAAAATTGCCGCCAAAGACGACTTGTTTTCCTTCAATCCGCAATCAAAAATCAAAAATCCACAATTCCCTTTCGTCCAATTTCTGGTCAAACAAAATTGTAGTAGTAACCGGCGGCGCCGGCCTTTTAGGATCATTTATCTGCGAAAAATTAAAAGCGCACGGCGTCGGAAAACTGATCGTGCCGCTAATTACGCAATATGATCTGACCGACGCGCAGACAGCGCGCAGACTGTACCAGGAATCGCGCCCGGATATGGTGCTGCATCTGGCCGCGGAAGTTGGCGGTATCGGCGCTAATCAGGCCAATCCAGGTCGTTACTTCTACGCCAACATGGCGATGGGGTTGAACTTGATTGAAGAGGGGCGTAAGTTTGGCCTGCAAAAGTTCGTGCAGGTCGGCACAGTCTGCGCCTACCCAAAGTTCGCGCCGACGCCGTTCAAGGAAGAGGATATCTGGAACGGTTACCCCGAAGAAACCAATGCGCCGTACGGCATCGCCAAAAAGGCGCTGTTGGTCATGTTACAGGCCTATCGCCAGCAATATGCGTTTAACGGCATTTTCCTGTTGCCGGTCAACCTGTACGGACCACGCGATAACTTCGATCCTCAAACCAGTCACGTCATCCCGGCGCTAATTCGCAAATGCGTTGAAGCGCAAGACCGGGGCGATGAGAAGATCGTCTGCTGGGGTACTGGCGCCGCATCTCGCGAATTTCTCTACGTTGAAGACTGCGCGGAAGGACTGCTGCTGGCCGCTGAGAAGTACAATGATCCCGATCCCGTTAATCTGGGCACCGGCAGCGAGATTTCCGTCCGCGACTTGGTGGCATTGATCAGGCGTCTGACTGGATTCGCCGGTCGAATCGAATGGGACGTCAGCAAACCCGACGGCCAGCCACGTCGCTGTTTAAATGTCGAAAAAGCGAGCAATTTATTCGGATTCAAAGCCAAAGTTGATTTTGAAGAAGGACTGCAAAAGACGATTGAGTGGTTTCAAAAGGCAAAATAAGTAACCGTTCACCACGAAGGCACAAATCTGGGTAACACTTTGCAATAATGAGCGACATGGCGTCAATTGTGTGAGAACCGTCTTGTTTACCAAATCACGTTGCGTCTTTTCACACAATTAAACGACATGAGCCACAATTTTAACGTCCCGTAGGG
>JAZDLP010000327.1:0-5005 GCA_043801885.1 Planctomycetota bacterium
GAAACGACCGAATAGCAGAATGCGCGTGATCATCGACGGCAACCCATCCTTTTTGAGAAAACAGGCTTGACGGGTAGTTCCATAGCAGAACACAGAGACTTAACAACATGTGGGCAACTGGAACACCCCCCCCCCTTGCCCCCCCTTTTTAAGGGGGGGGGGAATTCCTGACTTCGCTACACCACGAAGATTTGCAGTATGAGCAGTGCAGAGTTTTTTTGTAATAGAGGACGATTTATGAACTTCGATAGCCTGCCCCGATCAATCCACAATCCACAATCAAAAATCAAAAATTCTCTTATACGATTACGAATTTTAATTTCGATATTAGCGCTATTGTCATTAAGCGGGATCAGGGGAGCGGAGAATGATCTGACGGTGGAAGTTAGTGGCTTGCGTATTGTAGCGTTGACGGAGAACGCGGCAGTGCGCGCGTTCGATTGGTCGTCAGGAACATCGGTCGCATTGCTGGTAAAATCGCCAAGTGGCGGCTTGGTACAGTTCGACAGCAAGAACAGCGTGCTCTCGAAGTTTACCGACGACAAGAACAATGATCTATTGACTAAGTCGGCTCAGAAAAAAGATGCGATTTCCAGCAATGTTGGCTTCAGCATGCTTTCGAAAATCTCTACCGACGGAAAGGCTTGCGCGCTAGAAATCAACGGCCAAAATGTGCCGACAAAAGGCGCCGCGGCAATCAAGCTGGAGGGCGTGATTGCCATGCTGACCGCCACGAAGAAAAAAGAATACGCGATGAAAGATATGCCTATCCGGAACGGCAGTAAAATCACCGCTGACAATCTGGAAATTGTCATTCAAAAAGTGAGCAAACCAGAATGGGGCGACGAACAACTGTCGCTAACTTTCCGCGCCACCAGGGAACTGGACGAAGTGGCCGAGATTTGTTTTTTCAAAGCCGACGGAACAGAGATCAAATCTCGCCGCGTTGGTTCGTCGAAGATCGGTGTGTTGGGTTCGCTAACAGTCGAATGGAACTATAATCTGACTGAGAAAGTTGACACGGCGACGATCAAAGTCTTCGTATGGACAGACCTGCAACAAAAAAAAACGCCGTTCAATCTGACCGTGAACGTGGGATTGTAAAAAAATTGTGGATTTTAGATTTTAGATTGTTGATTGAAGGCAATATTCCACACGAAAATCCGACCTGAATCGTCGCTGGAATATACATTGGTGCCGTCATGGTTGAATCCAATGGCGCGGACCGGACCGGTGTGAGGTTTCGCGGCAACGATCACTTTCCACGGCGCGCCCTTCAATAATATCAGTTCTCCCGCCTTTGAGCCGGCTGCCAGCACTTTGCCGTCCGCTGAAAGTGCCAGACACATAATATCGTCCTCAAATAATCGCGACACCGTTGTGCGGTCGCCTTTGCCGGCATCCAAATCCAGATTGAAAATATGAATTGCGTTCTTATGGTCGAATGGCACAACCGCGATACAAGGCGCCGCTCGCGCCGAGACTCCGGCAATACATGGAGTATGCAGGTTGAACAGCATTTCATGCTCGTTCGGCAGCCAAATTCGAATCGCAGTTTGAGTTATGCCGATCAGCGTTCCATTCGTCAGATATTGCAGGCATAGCACAGGCGTAGAGACCGATTCCTTACGAGCTTCTTTACCGGGCACGAGAATGCGAATATCTTTGTCCGTACCAACGGCTAACAGCAAATCCGGACCTCGCAGCCGCGCCGCCAAGGCGCGTGCAGGAGCAAGAGCATCAGTCTTCAAAATCTTTCGCCATGGTCGCATCAGATCACGCGACATGGTCGGCAGTTCAGTGGTCAGCAACTCGCCGTCCGTTGTCGCCAGCAACAGCGTGTGGCCATCGCCCCACGCGGCGGCAAGCACACCGTTACTCTTGGTTAGCCCCAAGTGGCGCGTAGTCGCGGGCGGCAAAGCGGTGTTCCACACCCACGCGTCGCCCGTTTCATCCCATACCAGAACGTTTCCGGTAGAACTGGCCAGGAAACGCTTCAACATCGGCGCGTCCGTCGGTCGATGAGTCTGGTCGTCCATGCCTTTTGGCAATCGCCACGGCGCCAAGTCTTGCGATGCAAACTCCAGCTCTGTCTCCACCGAAACGAAAGCCCCCACCCTGTCAGAAGAAGCCGTTATCGCCAGCCTCGCGTCTTGCAGATTCCAGTATAGATAGAGACTTAAAGCCGCCATGAAGATAGCCGCCACGACTGCAATCCGAGCCATGCGACGCACCACGAAATCCCGCAGCCGCAACTTCTCGCGCTGCGTTCGCAGACGCAGCTCAATCGGCCCGGCCAGCGCATGGCCGCCAGAGCCGCTGAGTTTCAGATCGCGCAACAGTGATTCGGCCAGCCCCCAGTCTCTGCCGCGCGTCGCCAGATCGGCGAACAACGCCAAAGCTTCCTGCCGGACGCGGACCGCGTGCGAGTTGAAACTCCAGAGCGTAATCGCTTGTTGTGTTTTGGCGACGATATCCGTGCAGCGTGGATAATAAGGCGAAGTAACCAGCAAGTCCGCAACTTCCTTCGTTAATACAGTCAATTCGTCGCGAGCCGCCTGCGTCAACGCTTCGCTGTCGCGCTGATCGCCTTGCCCGGCAAGAAACGCGCGCACATCCGATTGCAGCGCGGCAACATTGGGATACCGCTCGTCCGCTTTCGTTGCCATCGCCGTGTTAATGATCTGTTCCAACTGCCGCGTTTCCCGCATCAGACTTGGACGCGGCTGCAGACGATCAATCTGTCCTTTGGCTACGCGATCAAGCACTTCATAGACATCAGGTCCAAAATGAGGCGGCAGGCCGGTGACAATTTCAAAAAGAATGCCGCCTAGCAGATAGATATCGGTGGCCGGACCCAGCGAATTGACATCGCCTCGCACCATCTCCGGCGCCATGTAAGCGGGCGTCCCGGCGATTGGCGAGATTAGCGCGCGGGGCGTGGCTAGACCGCGGTCGCCGTCTGGTGAAACGTCGAACGCAAGACCCCAGTCCATAACCATCACTTCGCCAAAGTTGCCAAGCATGACGTTGCCGGGCTTCAGATCACGATGGACAATATAATGAGCATGCGCGAATGCGACCGCGTCGCAGACTTTTAGAAATATCTCCAAATGATAACGCAAATCAAACTCGTCGGATTGCCGAGTAATGTCGGTGGAAGTTTTAGTCAGCAGATCGCGCCAGGATCGTCCTTGCACACGTTTCATCACCATAAACGGCTGACCTTTAGTGTCGCGCCCAAAGAAATGCACGGGGACGATATTTGGGTGCGACAACGCGCCAGTAGTGAACGCTTCGCGCATAAATGCCACCGCAGTATCAGCATTATGCATTTCTTCTTCACGCAGCATCTTTACCGCGACCTCACGAGCCATGGACTGCTGCACACTATTGTAGATCAGCCCCATACCGCCCTGGCCTAATACTGTTTGAAAGGCGAAGAAATCCTGGCTTAACACACCGTCGAGCGCCGGCGTCGCGCCCGCGCTCGATTCTGGCGTTGTCGCACGGTCGAAGGCAGCCACAAAAGCGGTGGTGATTTTGAGCGTCTTGGTTAATCGAGCAACGTCTTCTGAAGTGGCGCTCGGACGCGCATGAATGCTCTCGCCCGGATCACGGACACATTTAAGCGTCTGTTCCAAACGAGGATCAATCGTCAAGTCGTCGGAATTGTTTTGAGTATTTGTCAAGCGCGCTCCGTCAGTACTCGTTCACGATCAATATACTCTGTAATCAAAAATCCAAAATCAAAAATTCCGTCACTGTAGCACGAAAATCGGCCACTATCTTTTTCCCCCCCCCCCCCCTTGCCCCCCCTTTTTAAGGGGGGGAATTCCCGACTTCGCTACTACAGTGTCAAAAATTCGTAGATTAAGGATAAAGCAATCGGCTCAAATTGCCGATAATATATGTAATGCAGGCGTCTCTCCTGCAATCCGAACATCAAAATCTTTGCGCCACACAAAGAATTGGATTTAATGATAGAAAGGAACTGAACCCATGCTCACACGCACTACCGCTTTTACCTGGCTTAATTTCGTACCGATCTTTACGCTGATCATTCTGTTTGTCGCGGGTTGCGACCGTGACCGCGAAGAAGCCGATGTGGCGGACGCATCTCGCCCGGAAGTCTTAAGCTTGGCCACCGATGAAATTAAGAGCGGTAAGTCGGCCGCGGCTCAGCAACGCTTGGAAGCGTTCCTCAGGGACAACAGCAAGAGTTCATATCGTTCGCACGTCGAGTACTTACTCGGCCAGGCCATCGCCGCTCAAGGGAACTTCGAAGAAAGCAAAAAACATTTGGATTGGGCGATTGATAAGACCGAGGATCGAACACTAAAAGCTCTCGCCATGCTCGGCCGCGCCGATTGCAATCTGGCTCTGCAAAAATGGCATTTGGCCAGCCGTCAGTACCATTGGCTGGAAACTATGTACCGTGATGTGAAGGCGATTGCGCAGGATGAGTTGCTCTTCAAGCTAGGCATGGCGACGAAACAGGCCGGGTTCCCCGAAACTGCCGACTACTGGTTCAACCAGGTCATAGAACTGTACGCCACGTCGCCATTCGCTGAAAAAGCCAAGCAACAAAACACCAAGTACAATCCGATCAAACCGGAAAATCAACCGCTTGTGTACTCGCTGGAAGTCGCCAGCTACGGTAATCAGAAGAAGGCCGAGTCGGAGGCCAAAATGCTGCGCGACAAGGAGTATCGTGACGTCCAAGTTATTGCTACTACACGCAACGGCATGCCAAATTACGAAATTCATATCGGCAAGTACGGCAACAAGACCGACGCGATTCGCGCGCAGACCGACGCCGCCATGGCCGGCCTGAACACAACCATCCGACCAGCGCTCGTCGAGCCGCTAAAGTAGGGGCGAATAATTATTCGCCCCTATAATTATTCGCCCCTATAATTATTCGCCCCTATAATTATTCGCCCCTATAATTATTCGCCCCTATAATTATTAGCCCCTAAAATTATTAGCCCCTATAAATATT
>JAZDLP010000306.1:0-2237 GCA_043801885.1 Planctomycetota bacterium
ATCTTTGTCACGTGAAAAACTGCCAAGTCATTTTCCGAAAAATAGACTCCCTTCCCCGTCGGGATCAGGAAGTCTGAACATGGTCTTTCCGGAAAAGTGGAAACGACCGAATAGCAGAATGCGCGTGATCGGCGACGGCAACCCATCCTTTTTGAGAAAACAGGCTTGACGGGTAGTTCCATAGCAGCCTGGTTTTTGAAGACTTCTCACCACATCAGACGACTTCGACGATGGCGTAGGTCTCAATGTTGGAGAGCGTAAAAGCCGCGCAAGCGCTGCCGGTCTCCAGTACGCGCAGCGTTGGCGCCGGTTCGTCCGGCGAATAGACGCGCAACTTTCTACCGCCACAGCCTGGCATCGTAATCGTGGCTTCGCTGGTCTCCTCGCAATAATTGATTACGTGCGCCCAGCGCTGAGTGCCTTTGCCCCACAGCAACGCCACGACGCCGGTCGGCGCCTGAACTTCGATATGTGTTTCGCCACCATATCTACGCGCCGCTTCCAGTAATTGCCACAATGACTCGGCCCCGTCGCGTGGCGCATATTGGATGATGTGTCCCGCGCCCAAGGGCGTTGCGTGCGAAAGATTGTCGTTCAACGGCTCGGATAGTGTGAAAATTTCGGAGCGCGGCTGGATCTGTTGATGCTCATCCATTGAGTCGGAGTTGGGGCCAACCAGCAGCGCGCCGCCGTGACTGACAAAAGCTTGCAGCCGTTCGACCACGGACACGCTGCCCGCCTGCAGATGAAACGCGTAGATGAGCTTATATTTATTCAGATCAAAATGCTCGATGCCGCGAGTCGGAATCACATCGAACTGAATGTTATGCCGCGCCAACGCTGTCGCGCCAAATTCGCAGCACGAAATGAGGTCGGCGGTTTCATCACTGAACAACAGTCCGATCTGATTGATAGGATCGGTGGCGGAGAAAAGCGCGTGATGTTCGGCCAGAAATGACTGGTAGTGATTCAACGCAAAATTATGACAGACGCCGCCATTGGCGATCGTTTCGGCCAGCAGCAGTTTCTGGCATTTTATATCGGTCGCTTCATCTGTGACGAGCATCGCGCCACTAGCAAACGGCTTGTCGCGACCGCCCGCTTCGAACAGCGCCTTGAACAGCCCGATATTAGTTTTCAATACGCCATCGGCGTTAAATCCAGGACGCTCGACCCAGTTGTAATGAATGAAATTGCCTATCGTGGACAACGGCCACGCGTCGAATGAATCGCAATAAAAGAGCAAATCTTCGGCTTCGTAACCTCGTTGTTGCCGCGCTCTGTCTCGCAATTCGCATATAAACGCAATCGTTTCTTCGTCATGCGGCCAGAACGAATCGTCAATAAAAATACCATCGAAACCTGCGATGATCGCCGCGTTCACTTTCTCAGTCAGATATTGCCGCCAACCCGGATGGCGCACCGACATTTGCAATGATTGTCCGTTGCAATTGCTGATCGGCTGGCCTTTTGAGTCATGTTCCAACCAGGCGGCAGCCTGCGGCGCGCGCCTGAACATTTCATCAGCGAAGCAAGTGGTGAGCGAAATCTGCGCGATGGCGTGTATTTTCTTTTTTTTAAGTAGCGTCAAAAGTTGTCGGACGATCTCCCATTGCGCTCGATCACCTTCATGCGAAAACCCGGGCGACCAGGTCAAACATACGGCGTTGAATTTTCTGGCGACGAGTTTTTCGACTAGGGCGGGGCTGTAACGACAGGCGATCTGCAACTCTTCAGGAGTGCGTTCCCAGACGCCTGAAAAAATCTCGACGGCCATCCAAGATGGTCCACCCGGCAGATGCGCCAACCGTAGTTTGCCGTGTGCCGCCCACGGCGGCGGCTTGTCCTGTTTTCGCGCATGATTGGTGATCGCCATGATAACTCTCAGTTCTTACAGCTTCATAATCACCAGACCTGTCAGCAGCTTAGGATAAAAATATGTGGACTTCTGCGGCATCTTCTCGCCCTGCATGGCCACGACTTGATTAATCGGCGTCGGTCGCAGGATGAAACCCATTGCGTAGCGGCTGTCTGGCGCCGTTACTTGAGTGATCGCTTGCCTGGTGTCCGGCGTGTAGCTTATTCCTTCTTTGCGGAGCACTTTTTCTTCGCTAAGTTTGAGCGCATCTTTGAGAATTAACTCCTGCAATATGGAGACGTCCAGTCGGCGCCAGGCATCGGATTTTTTTGGCGCGTTTTTCTTCATCGCCACGGCCGCAACCGATTTGGCCGTCAGG
>JAZDLP010000318.1:0-2301 GCA_043801885.1 Planctomycetota bacterium
TCCACTTTTCTGTTTTCTGTTCGTTTTTTATACTTCTCTTGCAGCCCATGCCTAATAAACTTATCGTAATCCAACAAAATAGTCACAAGCAAGATCATCCCACTTGTCGGTTTGAGGCGTAGCTTCGCTGGACGGTTACAATTTTTTTTTGTCCTTTGTGACTGATTCAAGCGCAGTCAGCAGTGTCTCCATGTCATCCATCGAATGACTTGCGTTCAGACTGATTCGTAATCGTGCCTGTCCGGTTTTGACCGTGGGAAAACGAATCGCTGGAACATAAAGACCCTGATCGTACAGTCGCTCAGACCATTCTATCGCGCGTTGTTCGGCGCCGGCAATAATCGGAATAATGGGACCGACGCCTGGCAATGTCTTCAGCTTCATTGCTTCGAGCGCCGCTCGCATTCGAGCGGACATCGCCAGTAGATGGTGACGCCGCTCCGGTTCGCGATCCACTAATTGCAACGCCGCCAACGCCACCGCGGCCGCCGCCGGCGCCAGCGCCGTGGAGAACATAAAAGCGCGTCCTGCATGGATAAGCGTATCCACAATCGTCCGAGACGCGCAGAGGTAACCGCCTTGACTGCCAAGCGCTTTGGAGAGCGTTCCGATGGCGATAATTTGAGCCGGCAGAGTTCCTTCCGATCTGGCGATGTCCTCCAGAGCGCCTCGGCCTGTTGCGCCCAGAACGCCTGTCGCGTGCGCTTCATCCACCAGTAACAGCGCGCCACGCTCGCGTGTCACTCGTGCGATCTCGGCGAGTGGCGGTGTATCGCCATCCATCGAATACAGTGACTCGATTACTACCAGGCAACGTCGTGATTTCTCATGATCGAGAATATGCTCAAGATCATTAATGTCGTTGTGCTTGACCGTGCGTACACGCGCCCCGGAAAGCCGCGCGCCGTCCAGCAGACTGGCGTGAGCGAGACGATCCAGAAGTATTGTATCCGTCGCGCCAGCCAAAGCGCTGATCGTCGCTACCGCCGCTTGATAACCGGACGGAAACACCAGCGCCGCTTCGGTCAGCTTAAACGCCGCCAGCGCAATCTCTAATTTTAGATGGATATCCCGATGCCCGATGATCAGCGGACTGGCGCCAGCACCGGCGCCGGACTGATCCAGCGCGTGCTTGGCCGCAGCGATGACTAGCGGATGAGTAGCCAGGCCGAGATAATCATTTGAGGCAAACGATATAACATCCTTGCCATCGAGAATGAACCGAACGCCGCTGCCCGTCGCGCAACGAAGTTTGCGGGTCAGACCTTGCCTCGCCCAGTCTCGCAAGCGCTCGCGCAGATGTTGATCCCAATCGTTAATCATATCTTATAAACTCAAGCAATGCTGCAGCGCGAAAAATTTTAAATCGTTATGAGACGCGCCGCGTAGTTTCGATTATAATTATACAGCGCAAGTTTTAATTTTGGAGTAGATGAACTAGAAAGAGGCGTTATATGGCGAAAGCAATTTTCGGCAGGCCACTCAACGCGCCCACATCAGGTGGCGCTCACATTGGCGTAAATGTGGTGACTCGGTACAAGAACAAAATTGTGTTGTTCGAAAAATTAGGTCTTCCGGGTGGCGGCCAGGAATTAGGCGATCTCTGGTTTCCTTGGGATTATTTGGAATACGGCGAGGCGCCGGAGGCATCCGCCAAACGAGTGCTGAAACAATGGGGCAAAACTGAGCCGAAGGACATGAAGTTAGTGGAAGTTTTCTCGATGATTCCGCCCGGAGAAGACTGGCAGCTTTTCTTTCAGTACGTAGCCGAATTAAAAGCGCCGCCAAAAAACGGCGAGAATATCAAGAATATCAAGATAATTGAATTAGCGCAACTTCCGCGCATGGTGGGTTGGTTGCGGCGCAGCGACGTGAAGCAATATCTGACTGTCGCCGATTTGTAGCTCAGGCGTCTCGCTGTAAATGAAAACTTCACCGTTGAATGCCAACTAAAAAAATTAGCGTCTATTGGCGTGTATTCGCGGTTATAAATGGATGCTAATTTTCATGCGCGTCTTATCTGGTTCCGCTCGCAGTGTTCCGTTGAAAACCGTCCCCGACTTTGGGACGCGGCCTATCTTAGATCGTCTCAAAAAAAGTCTCTTCTCGATTCTCGATTCAATGAGTCTGATCGTAGATGCTCGCGTCGCGGATCTTTATGCCGGCACAGGCACGTTGGGCATTGAGGCGCTTTCGCGCGGAGCTGAGCATTGTTTGTTCGTCGAAAAACGATCAGATGCCGTCCAACTGCTTCATGAAAATTTGGCTAAAACAAAACTGGCGGCAAAAGCCGAAGTCCGT
>JAZDLP010000319.1:0-37795 GCA_043801885.1 Planctomycetota bacterium
CTTCTGTCGCGACAAAGTGAAAATGGCTCAGCTTGGTAATAGCGTGACGAATTGGTTCATCCACCGTACCAGAACGATCACCACCATGAATGTGGGCTATTGGGATTCCAATATGTAACGCAGCGATAGCGCCAGCCAGCATTTCACCGCGATCACCAAGCAATAAAACCACATCAGGTTGTTCACGCACTATCACATTTGCTAATCCGACGGTGGCATAACCCACTGCTTGGGCCATAGCCAAGCCAGAGCGTTCACCTATAGGTGTTGGCACCTCCCCTACTATCGGTAAGCTAGTAGCGCGAATCTCTTGCGCAGTATCACCAAACTCGGGATCAAGGTGCATCCCCGTCATGACAATACTGACTCGCAGCAATGGATGCGCATGAATCGCACGAAGCGTCGACACCATCAGCCCAAAATCAGCCCGTGTACCGGTCACATACATCACATGTCGCTTCATCACGCGCTGACCACAGATTGTTTAACAACATCCAGCATCTCCCATTGGAGAGTAGTATAGGCAGGTAATGAAACCCGCAAGACACTGCCTAGCACGCGCTCATAGGCGTCTGGCTCAATGCCTGTTCCAGGACGACGCATCTCTAAATCTTCAGCACACAGTACATGCCCAGCAGGTCGCTCAGCAGTAAGCGTGATACTGCGTCGCGCTACATCGCGTGTATTGTATTCCATCACATGTGGTTTTTTTACACCATTACCAAGCATCTTTTCGACTAGGCGAATTCCTTTGACCATGTGGGTAAACTCATCTGGGGCACATGATGCTGCATGATCTGGCCCAATCATATTTCGGCTTAACGTCAAATGCTTTTCAAGTACAGTCGCACCCAATGCCACAGCAGACAATGCCGCTTCGATGCCTTCACTATGATCTGAGTAACCCACTGGACATTGCATCTCTTTCGCCAGTGTCAAAATAGTTCGCAAGTTCAAACTCTCCGCCGAGGCGGGATAAGACGAAGTGCAGTGTAATACCGTCAGAGCTGACGGCTTGCCTCCATTCGGTTGCGCTTCATTTATCCAACGAATCGCCGTGCGCACCTCATCGAGAGTGCACATACCAGTAGACATCAACAAAGGCAGCCCAGTGCGTGCGATATACTGCACTAATTGCCGGTGTGTAATTTCGCCAGAGGGTAATTTCATGCGTCTGACGCCCATACCCATCAACATGTCTACTGCACTCAGTGAAAACGGTGTTGCAAAAAACTCAATCCCAATATTTTTACAGTGATCCGCTATCGCGTAGAAATCAGCCTCACTGAGCTCAAGCTTACGCAACATGTCAAATTGGCTTGTTTCGTTAGCATTGACCTGTTGATAAGTAGCGGTTTGAGTAATGGGCGTCACCACATCTTTAGTGCGAAAAACTTGAAATTTCACCGCATCAGCACCAGCAGCCAATGCTGCATCTGCCAATTCCAATGCTAGATGAAGTTGACCATTATGATTTACACCAGCTTCGGCAATAACAAAAACGCGATCAGTTTGCATGGGATTCAAACCTTTACTTTTTGCCTTTGGAACAACCAAAGAGCTAATTCAAAATCAAAAAGATCATCAATATCCACTGAACGCTCACGAGGCATAACGTAAGCACGAATACGATTGCACCAAAACCCATCTTTGCATGCTTTTGTCAAGGCAGCACGTTGCCATATATATATGGAACCGTTCAAGCCTAGAACCTCCGACAAGTTCTGTCGCCTCTCTACATTCACAGACATTGGGCTCACTAAATGCACCAAGCCATCATTACCAGCATAAACAAGTGTATAGCTTGGATGATGTGATGCGCGTTCTACGGTCACAACTAAATCACAAGGAAGTAAAGATAACTCCAAAGCTTGCGAGATATCTTGCGGTATGCGTAAAGGCGAGGTCGGTTGCAAGTCAACAATACGATCAATCACCATCCCGTCACTTTCCAAATATCGCAATAGATGCTCAATAACCGACAACTTGCCCGCATTGTCTGATGCTAACTCTGCGGGGCGACGATACGGCACAATAGCGCCATATTGCCGAGCAATGTCCGCAATCTCATTGTCATCTGTTGAGACATAAACTCCATCAATTTGAGGGCATGCCCGCGCATGTTCAATGCTATGAGCAATTAACGGTTTGCCTGCAAAATCAAGAACGTTTTTCCGTGGCAACCCTTTGCTCCCTCCTCGGGCACAAACGGTGGCAATGGTATGTGGTTTTGTCATGTTATTTGTTTGCAATCACAATCCACTCAGAATACGTTCTTTTACCGTTCTCCAATGTTCTGCTGTGCAATTCAAGACTGTCAATACGCCAGTCTCCAAGCAACCCAGACCAATCGGCGCGAGATGTAAATCGTACGCACCCCGTGCCAACAGTAGGTCCTTCGATAGGTTGCCAAGCATTCAATCCGCAGCTTTTCCCTGTCCCATCGCCCCACGCTCCTGCATTTGACGTGCGCACAAACAGCTTGCCTCCCGGCTTAGCGCAACGGTACAACTCTGCATAAACAGCTTTAGCCTGTTCAAATAAGACACACATCACCGCCGCGCTGTCAATAACCGCATCCATTGAATTACTCTCATAAGGTAATCTCTCGCACATATCGCCACAGACAAGTGATGCTCCATGCGTACGCCAACCGGGCACTTCCGCATCGAGGCGAGATTGAGCAATAGCAAGACCAGATGGAGCGCCTTCAATGCCAAACACACAAAAGCCTTCTCGCGCAGCAAACCACAAATTAGCGCCAATACCAAAGCCCACTTCCATAATACGTACTTGGTGTCGAGGTTGTCGCTTATAGAAATTGCCAGCAACAAACCGAATTAATTCTTCACTAGGATATTTTCCCCAAGGTCGAGAAGAGAAAATATTCTCCCACAATAAATCAGTGCCCATAAATCTCCTTTATTATCATCCCAATTTTAGAAAATCAATCGTTTTGGTAAATTATCATTATCGTAGCCCGCTTTAGCTAATAATTCTGAGTATCGTTCTGGAACGTGAATGACTTGAGCTACATAAAATGTTCGAGTAAGTTTTGAAAAACAACGCTTAAAAAACAACAGTGGATTGTCATGACTTGTATCGGTGCCGCCACCGAGATAAAGCCATTTAGCTCCCTGTTTTTGACCACGCAATGCGGCGGCGTGTATTGCTAGCGCTGCTGTGCCCAAACTTCGACCGAAATTACTGCTCGACGATAGGTGGTATTCCACTGTTTCAGTCCCAAACAAAAACACACTGGCAGACAACCATGCGCCAGAGTCCCCTGCAATCTGATCGCCTGACTGTTCACAGATACACAACTGCGCAGTCGATAATTTTCCAATTGCCTCAAAATAGGCGTCGTTAAATTCGTATGGAGAATCAACTTTCAGAGCACGCATGACCCCACGATAGTATTCGCCATAAGCTTTCCAATCTTTTGGGTTTTGGCTCCAGCGAACTGTCACTCCAGCTTTGGTACAAGCACGCAACTTGCTTTTCGCCGAATTATTATACTGTACCATGACGTCATCAACTGAAAGATCTACAACCACGGTTATGCGATTTTCTTTTGCGAGATCGCCTAATGCCTCAACAGATTCCACCGCCATCGGATGGCAGCGAATGAATTCCACCAGCCAGCCCTGCTGTTGACAAAAAAGTCTCCAAGCCGCAAAAGCCATACGATTGAATTCTGGTGTGGCGTTATAAGTGAGTGGCCCACCATAGCCATAAGGAGAGATAAGCCCTACCCCCTTTCCCACCGAAAAGGGCAGAGTATGCACATTGATAAGCCAGCGTTGATTTCCATGAGCAAAACCACAGTGGAATGGCATAAGACGTGTGTCTCGTTGAGCATCCGCGACTGAAAAATTCGGGCTAAGCGAGGGAATCTGAAGTGAAACAGGCATTTGCTCAAAACAAAACTGTGCATCCTTCATATCTAGGCAACAAACTTGTAAGGAACAAGCGTTAGCGCGATTCATAACCAATATCCCTTATTATGACAGTATTGCGAATCCAGTGCGGATTATGAGACCGATATCGGTAATAATTGTCCTTCTAGCAAGGTACTGTATATCCAAATCAAGTTTGGCGGGCATGATTTCATGCACATATTGATTTTCCCAGTCTGTGCCCGAAAGAAGCTTCTCTTCATGTCGGTAAGTTAGCGACGCCACACTCGTAATGCCAGGCCGCACAGCCAAAACTCGGCGCTGCTCTTCACTGTACAACGCTACATATCTCGGATCTTCCGGGCGTGGTCCAACCAGACTCATATCACCAATCAACACGTTCACTAATTGGGGCAATTCGTCAAGCTTTGCGCGCCGAAGAAAGCGACCGACGCTCGTAATCCGCGCGTCGCTCTGAATAGTAATGTCTGGACCAATATGAGCGACATCATCCCGCATCGAGCGAAACTTAAACACTTTGAAGTCGTTACCGCCTCTCCCGACGCGACTGGCACAATAGAAGATCGAGCCGCCGTCATGTAACTTCACCACCAAAGCAAGCAGAACCAATAGCGGCGAAAGAAACATGAGGCCGAGTAGTGCAATAATAATATCCAAGCCTCTTCTGAGTATATGATCGCAATGTTTTGTATAGAACCTCATATCCATAACTTCCAAAATCAGCGGCGATTCGCTTGAACGATATCAAGAACGCCATCAATCACATCTTGGATATCGCCATCAAGCATTTTAGAATAAATGGGCAGTGAAATCACACGTTCATACTCACGCAAGGCAATCGGAAAGTCCTGATCTTTGTAATCAAAAGTCTTACGGTAGTACGGATGGATGTGCAGTGGAATGAAATGAACACTGGCGCCAATATTGCGTGTTTTCAAATGTTCGATGAATTGAGCGCGATGAATACTCAATTTTGGAAGATTAAGACGCAGCAAGTAAAGGTGTTGCGCGTGTTGACCATCACTCTTGTCCGGTGGAATCTGCAGCTCCGGCACATCGCTAAAAGCCTCAGAGTAACGCGAAGCAATTATCCTGCGGCGCTGCCACATTCGATCAAATTTGCTAAGCTGCGCTAATCCCATCGCCGCAGCGATGTCGGTCATGTTATACTTATATCCTGGAGCTATGATTTCGTAGAACCAGGAGCCGTGTTCGGTATAGCGATTCCATGCGTCGTGGCTAATGCCATGGAGACTCATAATCCGACAGCGATCAGCCAACGCATCGTCGTTGGTGGTGATCATCCCGCCTTCACCGGTCGTAATCGTCTTCGTCGCATAGAAACTGAAACAGGTAAAATCGCTGATCGTCCCAATCATTCGGTTCCGATACCGCGCTGGAAACGCGTGCGCGGCATCCTCAATGACTCGCAGTTTTCGCTTTGCCGCAACTTTGTGAATCTCGTCCATATCCGCCGACAACCCGGCAATATGCACCGGAATAATGGCCTTGGTCCGCGGAGTGACGACCTCTTCGATTCTGGCGGCATTGATATTCAGAGTCTCTGCATTCACGTCCACAAAAATGGGACGCGCGCCGAAATACAGAATGACTTCAGTCGTAGCCGCGAACGTATAGGGAGTGGTGATCACTTCATCGCCACGCTGTAAATTAATTGCTTCCAAGGCCAAATGCATGGCTGCGGTACATGAGTTCACAGCGACCGCATGACGCGCATTGACAATGGCCGCAAATTCCTGCTCGAACTGCTTGGTCTTCGGACCAGTGGTCACCCATCCCGAATCCAGCACTTCTCTGATATTCTTCAGTTCGATCTCGTCAAAATCCGGCAAAGCAAACGGCAGAAAAGAGTTTCGGGGCATCTGCTATCTCTCAATAAAACCCAGTCAATATGCGCTATTTATTAAATTCAGGCATATTTGAACCATGCCAAAATTCAGTAATTTCACGTCACTAATTTAGTCGGAAATCATTTGTCGTCAAACCTGTATTATGGTCCCGAACAAGCTGGAGCGCTTTCCAATACGATCACGTATTCATTCATGCTGCGACCTTCAGGTGTAACAAAGTTGCGAGTCAAACTAAAGCCCAATTTGCAGTAGAATTCATTGACACGATCATTGTTGTCCCTGTCCGTCACAAGGCTTACTTTTGGGACGCCTTTGCCGCGCATCTCTTCAAGAAAGCGCAGAACGAGTGCGCGCCCCACTCCGCGTCCCTCTGTTTTTGGTACGACTGCCAAGGACACAAAAGCGGCGGGCGCGGCCACCTGGCGTACGTCGTATGACCACCAAAGCGCGCGGACGAGACGCTTCAGAATCAGCGGGCGCCGCAAGACGGCGCCTAGGGACGCCGTTCCAAAACTGAACCATCGGCGACGCGCCAAGCGGCCATAAAAACCGGCTGGTCCGACGACGCCGGACACAAAGCCGATGACCTCGCCATCGCCTTTAACTGCGACCAGCGCCACGTGTTCAGATTGGCGCAAAACTTCGCCATACAATAAAGTCAAGAAGCGCGGCCCAAGGAAAGTCAGGAAAAACGATGGAAAACAGCGCAGGTGGATGTTTACTACCGCGGGAACGTGCTCAGATCGCATCGCAATCAGTTTAATTTCTGTGTTAAGGACGTGTGTTGGCAAGTGTCACCTCCGTGCCGCGGTCTCAATAATCTTGACAAGTTTTGGCACACAAGCGCGCACAGTGAAATGTTGCTGGGCATACGCGCGCGCGCGCAGCCCCATCATTTCTAAATCACCACGACGGCTACTGAATTTTCGTATCGCAGCCACAAGCTCTGTGGGATTTTCCGGAGATACTATCTGTCCACAATCTGCGTCACGAATAAACCTGGCTGTATCCGACTGTGAATCAACCGCCGCGAGAACTGGTCGGCCTGAGAGCATGTAGGCCACCAGTTTTGAGGGCACCGATGCGAATGCTCCGCCTTTTCGCATCGGTAACAACATGACGTCGGCCGCGGCTTGAACATCGCAGAACTCTTGTTGTGGAAGCGGATAAACAAACTTTATATTGTCGAGACCACGCTGCCGAACGCTCTCTTCATACATCGAACGCAACGCGCCATCGCCCGCGATCACGAATACGATTTGGCGTTCATTACTAATCAACGCAGCCGCCTCGATACTGTTGGCGATATCCGCCGTCGCGCCAACGTTCCCGACATACATAACTACAAATGCGCTCTCGGCGATATTCATTCGTTGTCTGAATGAGCCGTTCCGTGGCCCCGGCACAATGACGTCGTCATTCATCCAGTTTGGAACAACTTCGATCTTCTCTTTTGGAACGCCTCGATGCGAGCGATAGAATTCGGCAAAATTCTCCGAGATCGTCACCAGTTTCGTCGCTCTGTGAGCTACCCATTGGTCTATTCGCCGCAAAGCAGCGACAGCAATACTGTTCGCCGAAAGTTTTCCCTGTTCGATGATAGCCTCTGGATAGATATCTTGCACACTGACTACGAGCGGCAGGCGACGGACAGCCGCTTGCAACGCAAAGAGGCCAGACGCAAAAACTGGCCAGGTATTCAGATAGACGACATCCGCCCGCACAGCAGCGCTATTGACCGCCGCGCAAATGCCAAACGAGATATTTTCCAAAAAACGACTCGAAACAACGGATCGAGCGGAAATGGTGGAGAATGTTCGCAACAATCGGTAGCCTTCAGGCTCGACACAAACCTTGCGGAAAGATCGCCGAAAACCGTTGTAAAGGATACCGGCTGGCCGGGACGGAAAAGGCGCGATCACCGTAACTTCGTGGCCGGCGCGAGAGAGACCGACAGCCACGTCCGCGCTGGTGGTCGCGGAAGTCATCGGTTCCGGCGGAAAAACACAACTGACGACGATGACACGCATCGAATACCTTAAATTAACCCGTCAACTTCGCGCAGCTCTTTCGCATCTTTTTAATATGCTTGTACCGTGCGATGAGATTTTTTATAAGACTATAACGCCAATAGGCTTTCTTTAGAAAGGCCACACGTCCGCGCGCAGTAATAGTACCGTAGGTGGCGCTCTGCGGATGCATGCGATAACGAATAAGAGGTTTTTCGAGGTAAAGGCTTTTGCCGTACAGCGCGTTCACCAGCCCCAGCCACATGTCATGCATGGGGATGTCCACGGGGAAAGGCAGCGCCCAATCGCACAGTCCGCGCCTGAACGCGAGTGTGCAGCCCAAGAACTGGTTCTTCACCAGGTTGCTAATTAAACCTGCGCTCAACCGTCTGCTCCAAAAATTTCTGCCGAGCGACTGGCCTTCCGCGTTCATTAACTCAGCATTGCCGAAGACAAGAGTAACCTGCGGGTTGGAAGAGAAGGCGTCCAAGATGCTGGAAACTTTATCTTCCAACCAGAGGTCATCCTGATCACTGAGAAAAATCAGATCGCCGCTGGCGCGTCGGATTGCGTTTTCAAAATTCTTGAGCACACCGATATTCGTGGGATTGCGCGACAACTTAATTCGTGGGTCATTCCGAGCCGTGATAATGTCCGCCGTGTTATCAGATGAGGCGTCATCAACGACGATAACCTCGTCGTCCGCGCTTAGCTGGACCAAGATCGAATCCAATTGGCGCTCAATATATTTCCCGCCATTATAAGTTGCCATGCACACGGATATCTTCATGCTGTCTTCTCTACACAAGTAGCTGCTACCGCTACCGTTGGCTTCGTTTGCGCAGTCATTCTCATATTTAATTGAACGACCGGCGACGAACCTTGTCTAATCAGATACAGGGCTATGCAATGCAGAAGAATGGTATTGGGGCCAAAAAGCATCGGATTGCCAAATGCAACCAAGGTGTAGCCCATCGCGCCTAATGCGCAACAAGCGTGCTCTGGCGGGATTGTTTTGCGGACCAAAGCCCTGCACGCGCCATAAAAGGTATAGAAGTAACTGGCCAGCAGCAATAACGCAAAGACTCCATATTTATGAAATATGTTAATGTAAATTACTTCGAATCCGTAACTTTTCTCTCCGGCGCGCGAGTATCCAGTGCTGATTTCCGCTCCGAGACCTTTCCCAAACACGGTGCATTCATCCAACAAAATCCGGGATTGTTCGTACCTAATTGCATTTCCGCCAGCGCTTTCTAAAAAAATTCCTCGTACTATGTCATCGAAACTTGTCGCTATGACGACCATAGAGCCCAACACAATAAACATCAGGAGCGCAAGGAACCGCTTTGAAACACGGAGTCTTACGAGAGGCGCAGCGGCGACCAGCAATAAGCAGAATAAAATGACCATCACCGCCAATGCATTGCCGCGCATCGCGGGTACAAACAGCGTGGCATATATAGCCATCGCGGCCAACAACAAATCAATCAACAGCCGTCGCTTCAAGCTAATTAGTCGGTATATGGCGATACTGACCAGCACAAACAACACCATCTGATTTACACAAAAAATTCGGGCATGGCTGGTTCCTCCGCCTCCAATGACAGGACCGGCCAACAGCGCCCATCCCGGTGATTGAATATCCACATTTAGCAGTGTGCTGGCAACCGATAAAATAATTGTTAAAAACATAACGTACATGGCAGCCCAGTAGGTCGCTTTAAAAACTCTTTCAGGCGATATTTTTAGAAAAACCAAGATGAAGTATGCTACATAGAAAATACTGGCGGCGAAGTTTCGTATTACCAAGAGAAGATTATTTCCTCTCGCTAATCCGAGCATAATGCCATATGTCCAAACGACTAAAAACACGAGCGCGGCCAAATCACAGGCAAATTGCGACGGTGTGTTTCGGCGCGAATAACGCGTATAAATAATTAGCCCAGGCAGACAAAGCGCGAGCACAATGACGAAAAGAATATAACATGGCTCCGCGCTGCGCAAAGTCATCAGAGTTAAAGGGACGCCTGTTAGATAAAAAACATAGTTGGCCGGGTAGTTGAAATTGCCGGGAGAATCACCAGTCGAAAAGTTCACCGCCAGTAGCAGAAACATAAAAAAAAGAAATATCGCTTGCGTTGCGCGCAGTAATAACGGCGAGCGGTATGACGACAAAGTGTTAATCATGCGCGGCGCTCTTCCGAACACAAACTTCTTCGCATAAACGCATGAAAACAAGCGCATATTCTGTTATCTGTGCGCGCTGCATAGTGCTCAACCCGCCCACGCTCAACGGGGCCGCCCGCAATTCATCCCAGCGGCGCTGGATCTGATCCGCCAGCGCTTCCGGATTATGCGGATCGAAGTAGGTTGTCAGCGGCGGAGCTTGCTCTCTATGGATCGCCAAATCCGAAAGGAAGAGCGGTTTTCCCAGCGCGCGCGCGTCCTCCACCACCGTACTCCAGCCCTCAAATAACGACGGCTGTAGAATGGCTCGCGCGGCGCGCAAGAGTTGAACTTGCTGGAAGCGCGGAATAAGGCCCACGAACGTGATTTTATCCGCCACGCGCAGTTCTTTCGCCAGCGCGCGCAGTTGTTCAAAATGCGTACGGCTGCGAGTATCCGTAGACTTGCCCGTACAGGCTAGATGCGCTCTTACTCCGCGATCATGCAGAATGCGCAGGGCTTTAAACGCCAAGGCGTGGTTTTTGTGCAGCATGAATTGATTTGGGATGATAAGGTAATCCGCTGGCAAACCAAAATCATCCGCCACGCGCCGTGGGTCGCCAGCAAACCATTCCACAGGCGGCACAGTGGTGAAAGAAAGAACGCGCAAACGAGGCCGGCATGTCGGAAAACTCCGCTCCATGTCCGCCGCCGCGTTACGACTACTGACTACTAAAAGAGGCGACTCGTCCGCCAATGCCTGGTTACAGCGTTCGATATCGCGTATCAGCGCGGAGCCAAATAGTTCTGGAAAATACTTATATTGCAAGTCGGGCACCCAACCTATCCAAGGCAACCCAAAGCGACGGCCAAGTGAGAACAGCATTGGAAAAACCACTTCAATCTGTTGCCGCCGCAATACAGGCTCAAGTTGAGCAAAACTCTTAAGTTGCAGATGCCGGCGCAATGCCGCCCAAAGGCGCGTCCGCCCCAGCAAGCGTTTACCCAACTCTTTGGTCAAAGAGGACTCGCCACATCCCAGCACGTGGCGACTGGCCTTGAAAGGACAAGGTAAAAGTTTGACTTTGCTCGTGATTTCCTGAAAAGGCGTTACGTCGCCCGCGTTGGGTAGCAGCAATGAAATCATGGGCCGTTGTTCCGCCGGCAAAAAATCCAACGCCTTGACCAGATTATTGATGTAGTTGGCTCCGCCCATCCAGCCGCTGCCGCCGATTGCTTGTAACCCAATATGCATGGTTTAGTTCACCTGTTGCGTCGCCACCCAGCGGGCGTATTGCGCCAGCCCTTCAGTCAAGCTGACTTTTGGTATGAAACCAAGTTCGCGCAAGCGAGTAATGTCCGCAACCCAGCGCAGAGGATCGCCAGCGCGTTGAATGCCGCTAAATACCACTTCGTTACCAAAATTCAGCTCTGCAACAAGCTGCTGAGCCAGCGCGGCAATGGTAGTCTCAACACCGGAAGCGAGATTGTAAGTTTCGGCCTTAAACTGGGCGCGTTCAGCCAAATGGACCAAGGCGGTGGCGATGTCCGCGCCATGAATAAAGTCTCGTGTCTCCGCGCCCGTGCCTGATAATTCAACTGTGGGACGAGTTAGAATCTTACGGCAGATATCCCAGAGCGCTTGTCGCCGCAGGCCAGGCCCATAAGCGGAAAAAATGCGAGCCGCGCAAACGCGCAGGCCATAAACCGTCGCATATTCATCCAGCAGCCGTTCGCACATCAGCTTGTGGAACCCGTAAGGTGAAATTGGACGACAGGGCGCATCTTCTCGCACCGGCAGATGTTCCGGATTGCCATAAACTGCGGCGCTGGAAAGAAAAATCAGGCGCGTCTGTGGCGAGACCCGGCGCAAGATGTCCAAGATATGGCACAGAACGCGCACACTACCCTCGAAGTCCGCCAAGGGATTGGCCACTGAACCAGGAACTGAAGCGGGACCCGCGGCATGCACCAATACGTCCGGCCTCAGAGTTTTCAACAGTGGGCACAAAGCATCCGCGGGCAATGTCATTTGCAGCCAGTTTACACCAGCTAAAGTAGCGTTATGCGACGCGGCATCAATGCTCACTTGGTCCAGTGCCGTTATTTCCCAGCCCAGACGCGAGAACTCATGAACAAGATAGCGCCCAAGGAAGCCCGCCGCACCGGTTATCAGCACTTTTGACATACAAACTCGCTAAGTCTCTCTGATAAGTTTCTGAAATGGATACTCATGCATATCATAGCAGATCACCAAAACGACTGCTAGAAGCATGCAACGGCTTTCCAATTTTAGGATGTGTCTGCTTAAGTCGAACCAGGTAGTCGGCTTCGGTTGGAAGCTGCAAGTCGCCGTCCGGTGGATACGCAGCGGCTGTAACCCAGTCCTGCGCTCGAACATCAAACCGTCTGACCACTCTGGCGGGACTGCCTATAGCCACACTCAAGGGAGGGATGTCCTTGGTCACCACTGCCGACGCGCCGATGACTGACCCAAAACCAATCTTCACTCCTGCCAGCACAGTTACACCAGTTCCCAGCCAGCAATTCACGCCGACTTCGATTATGCCGTCGCTGGTGGTGCCGGAAAGAAGATACGGCACAAAGGGTGAACTGAAAACATGATCGCTACCCAAAAAACAGCAATTTGGAGTGGTCAAAACAAAAGAGCCGATCTTGATCTGCTTGCCAGTGCTAAAGTAGTTGCGACGCCCAATCACAACGTTGTCACCGATGATCAAAGCCGGTTGTTCGGCGTCTCGGTGATTGACATTAATCCACGTTTGCTCGCCGATAAGACAGTTCGCGCCGATCCTGACACTATCCCAGCCGATAACCTGCACCGACGCATCCACGTATGATCCTGTACCGATGTGCCGCCGCCGCGCCGAAAAACAGCGCAACTGACCCAGCCATCGCACCGCCGCCGCGGTCCAGCACTGGGGACAATAGTTCCAAACTAAATTTTTAATCTTTCGTCGCATCTCGCTACTCCGCTCTCTTAATTTAGTCTGTCGTCGCCAAAACTGATTTGTGACGTGTCATTTCGTGTTGAATCAACGCCAAGGGCACGTTTCCGTCCAACGCCTCAAACAAAATCTGCATATCTTGACATTGAAAAATAGTTTCGGGAGACTGCAAAACCCAGCGGTCAAAATCCGTGGCTGTGGGCGTAAAAGTAGTATAGTAGTAGTTCATGCATTGCGTCAGGTAGTAGCAGCGCCACGCAGCTTGGCGCTGCTCCGCGCTTACTTTCAAACGCCCCGCTAATCCCTCCGCGATCAACTTGAAATACTCCTCTCGGTTGGCCGCGCTCCAAACGAAACCAAGATTCGCATAGCAATTATCGCCTTCGGTCACCACCGGTTTGCCAAGGCACGCGGCCTCAATACCCACTGTGGAAACATAGGGCACAACCACACTGCACCGTTCCAGTAAGTCGTAGGTATTAATCGGCTCGAAGGCCGATATAAAACGCAAGCGTGGATGAGAGCCAAAATTTTGCCGCAACACGTCCGCAAACCGATCCGTGCTAGCACATACGGGCACACGCTCGCAAGGATGTTGGCGAATGACAATCGTTTCGTCTGTACTGTTTAATACCCATGCGGCAGTTTTGAGCATCCAGTCCATTTGATTGTGGAAGAAACGGTGACGGCCCAAAGCCGATGTGTCAAAACTTTGGTTCAATGGCAGCAAAATGCCAAAGCGTTCACCTTGACCGCATGCCGGTATTGATTGCGAAGATAGGACGTCCTTACCCTTTATCCGCCGGGACATCTCGGCTTGGGCCGCTGCCAACACACTTTTCTCGTCATCCTCCGGCAGTCTGGCAAAAGCCTGTGGAATATCGTCCAGATTGGCCGCAATGCCATCCCCGCAGACCACCGTAATACCAGCGCCGCAGTCTACTGTTGCCATTCGTAAGCCCAGTTGCCGCCCCACCTGAAACCAGACACCGCTGGAACTAAAAACGCCACCCCCAAACAGCACATACGCCGGCCGCTGCTTTTCGAGTAATGCGCGCACGTAGCCCACCGTCTTCAGTAAAGTCGCGCGGATCGACTCAGCGGCTGGTTCGCTTCCGACCGGCAATGTTTCTCCACGGTACCGAATCACTAAGTTCATCGCCACCTGCCGTTCTAATTCGGCAGCAGTGAGCGAGGACGTGGACGTCGCAGTCAGGGCGCTTAACCGGATACATGGGAACGTAGCGGCAATCTGACGAGCTATCCGGCAAATACTCTGACGCTGTACGCGCTGGGCCAAGTCGTCCGGTCCAAAAGGCAGATCATCAATGACGAAGACGACCGCTCGTCCACGCGCCCTGAACCCAGCTCCCAAAGTAAACATAAACCACGGCAAGGCGGTGCCCAGCCAAGGCTGCACGACAATCAAGGCTGCGTCGGCCGCAGTCGCAGTCGCGACAGACAGGTTTGCCGTTTTCAAAAAACGACGGAAGAGCCGTTCCCGATGGCGCCATTGCAGACCCGTGCGGCACAACTGAAATGGACGCAACGCGAAACGTTTAACCGACTTGATGACACTCATTGTTCTTTCAGATCTCCTTGAGCTTCAAAAAATGTCTCACGGATTTGTCTTTCTGGCTGGCGACGGCTGCGCAGACAAGCGCGCTATTGATTTTAATCGGTATGTCTTTCCGCACTATTACATCTCGCACAGTATATTTATCGCACACCGCATTCACAAGTTAGAAAGTCGCAATGGGCAAGAGATCGAAGTGTGACACGGGCAGCGGTTGTTTGCTGCCTGTGCGAGTCGTCGAATTGAAAGGGCTACGGGTGCATGGTTACCGATTTTTACTGTTTTTTGCGGGACATTGAACCTATATTGTGAGCGCATGCGATGGAAGGCGGCGCTAGATGGCTATAAGCAGAAATGGTAACCGTTCACCACAGAGGTAGTTCCATAGCAGGACACAGAGAATTTTGATTTTTAAGTTTCTATTCATCTCTGCGTACATCTGTGTCCTCTGTGGCTCTATGGTGAACGGTTACAAAAAAATGTAGATTTGTGATTGTTGATTGAAGGAAAAAAGAGCGTTTTTGGCGACAAACTTTGAAATTCCGATACTTAAAGAAAGCATGAAAGTCTTTGCTTTAGTTTTCTGAGAGTCGTATATTTCTGCTGGCGAAAGATTTGTTTTGTTCGGAACAGTAGAGGTAATACAATATGCCCGAAGATCGGCGATTTTTTGGTGAAATCCTGTTGGATATGGGGTGCGTTACACAGAAGCACATTGACGCGGCCCTGGAACAGCAGATGAACGGCGAGAGCATGAAGATCGGCGAGATCTTCGTGAAGGAAAGCATTTGCACTCCCACCGACATCACCGGCGCGTTGGCCGAACAATTTGCCATGGAAATGGTGGACTTGGAAGGCTTGAAGATTTCCAAGGTCGTCATTGACATGGTTCCGCAGGAACTGTGCCGCGAAAATCACATCATGCCGATTGACTTGTTCGATGGCGTCTTGCGCGTAGCTATCTCCGATCCGCTTGATTTGCAATCTTTGGATAATCTGCGTTTCGTCATCAACAGCGAAGTCGAACCAGTGCTCGCGCCTCGTGACGCTATTGATACGGCCATCGAACGCTACTACGGTGGCGAAGGCGACGAGTTATCCAGGCTGGCGACTGACTTGAGCCAAAGCGACATCCAGTTGGTGGACACCAACGCCATGCGTGAAGATGCCGAGCGTATTCAGAAAGATGAAGACGCGCCAGTGATCAAACTGGTAACGTTGATCATTACTCAGGCGGTGCAAAGCCGGGCGAGCGACATTCACATTGAGCCGATGGCGGATCGCTTGCGAGTGCGATATCGCATTGACGGCACCTGCTACGAAATGGATTCGCCGCCTAAACGACTGCAGGGCGCGATCATCGCCCGCATTAAAATTATGGCTACTCTGGATATGTCTGAAAAACGCCGCCCGCAGGACGGCAAAATATCGTTAAAGCTGTTGGGCCGCGTACTGGACTTGCGCGTCTCTACTCTTCCCGCTTCGCACGGCGAATCGGTGGTGATGCGTATTCTGGACAAAGCTTCGGTCACTTTTGGGCTGGACGCGCTGGGATTCTACGGTGAAGATTTGAAAATATTTCGCGGTCTGTGTAAAAAACCCAACGGCGTAATTCTGATCACCGGGCCGACCGGGTCAGGCAAGACCACTACTCTGTACTCGGCGCTGAATGAACTGAACAAGCCTGACTGCAAGGTCATCACTGTCGAAAATCCAGTCGAATACACCATGTCCGGCATCAATCAATGCCAAGTCAATGAGGCCGCGGGGATGACCTTCCAACGCGCGCTACGCGCCATGTTGCGCCAGGCGCCAGACATCATCCTGGTCGGCGAAATCCGCGACAAGGAAACCGCGCACATCGGTATCGAAGCCGCGCTAACCGGTCACTTAGTCTTTGCCACTCTGCACACCAACGATGCGCCCAGCGCTCTGACTCGTCTGATTGACATGGATATAGCGCCCTTTCTAGTAGCCAGCTCGGTGCAAGCCGTACAAGCGCAGCGCTTGATTCGCACTATCTGTCCGGATTGCAAGACCCCCGAAGCGCTCGATCCGGTGAAATTAAAAGGTGTGGGACTGCGCGAAGAACAGTTTGCGGGCAAAACCCTGTATCGTGGCGCGGGTTGCGTCAGTTGCCGCGATATTGGCTTCAAGGGCCGCAAGGGCATTTACGAAATTATGGTCATGAATACTCGCTTGCGCGAAATGTGTTTCCAGAAAAGTACTACCGACGCTCTGCGTGATCAAGCTCGCCGCGACGGAATGCACACATTGCTGGACGATGGCTTGCGCAAAGTGCTCGACGGTTGGACTACTCTCGGCGAAGTGCTCTCCGAGGCTAAACAGTACGGATAACAGTGCCCGATTCGCAAGGCCATTTTGGCCAACCTGAAGGAGTTGGTGTATGGCGAAAAAGTTTAATATAGTTCCGGCGCAACGTATTGAGAAGCGCATTATTTTTATCCGAGGTCAAAAGATTATGCTCGACGCAGACCTCGCGGAGATATACGGTGTTTTCACGAAGGCTTTCAATCAAGCCGTGAAACGCAATATTGAGCGTTTTCCACCTGATTTCATGTTCCGCCTGACCGATGAGGAAAAGATTGAGGTGGTAACAAATTGTGACCACCTCGCGCGGCTCAAGTTCTCGCCTGTCCTGCCCTACGCCTTCACGGAGCACGGCGCAATAATGGCGGCGAACATTCTAAACAGCAAGCGAGCCGTCGAAGCGAGCATGTATGTCGTGCGTGCGTTTATCAGGCTGCGGGAGGTATTGGATTTGCCACAAAAAAATGATAAACAGTAATGAGTTCAGATAAGTCATTCGGATATACCGCTAAAAAAAATACAATTTAAGGAGTTACAGTGCTTGGCTACTAATATCCCTTCTTTCCCATCTGGAAAAATGTCCACCGTTCTTGGCGCTGGCAGCATGGCGTCAGGAAACGTTTCGCCGGAGAGTATCACGCCGTTGACTGCCGAACGAACAGCAACTGTCAGCGGCGTCGGGCGCACGGATATTACGCGATTAATGGAGGCCGTAATCAAATACGATGCCTCGGATTTACATTTGTCCGTTGACCGTCCGCCGGCAGTGCGAGTGCGAGGCGAACTACATAATCTGGGTAGTACTCTGCTGACAGCCAACGATACCAATGCGCTGATGAAATCCATCACCAGCGCGCACTATCAGCAAGAACTGAACGAACGCGGCGGCGCTGACTTTGGCTACGCATTCGGCGATCAGGCCCGCTTCCGCGTCTCCATCTTCAAGGAACGTGGCCGAGTCGGCATGGCTTTGCGATTGATCCCCAGTCGGCTGAAGAGCTTCGAAGAGATTGGGTTGCCGCCGATAATCAAGGACATTGTTAATCGTCCGCGCGGCCTGGTGCTGGTAACCGGCCCGACTGGCTCCGGCAAAACCACTTCGCTGGCCACTATGATTGATTTCATTAACACCGAACGAGCCAACCACATCATTACTATTGAGGACCCGATCGAGTATTATCACAAGCATAAGAAATGCCTGGTGACGCAACGTGAACTGGGTGTGGACGTACCTTCATTTCCGGAGGCGTTGCGACGCGCGCTACGCCAAGATCCGGATGTAATTCTAATCGGTGAAATGCGCGACTTGGATACGATTGCTGTGGCTATCACCGCAGCCGAGACTGGCCATTTGGTCTTCGCCACTCTGCATACCACCGGTTCGGCTGAAACCATCAATCGCATTGTGGATGCCTTCCCGGTTTCCCAGCAGAACCAGATTCGCACGCAGTTAGCGGCAACCATCATCGCCGTCATCTCGCAAGTGTTGCTGCCCACCGCCGACGGCAAAGGCCGCATCGCTGCCTTTGAGTTGATGTTCGCTAGCGATCCGATCCAGGCATTGATGCGCAAAGGCGAAACTTACAAAATCAATTCGCATATCCAGACCGCCGGCAAGGATGGCATGATCCTGCTGGACGACTTCCTCTTCAATCTCTGGGTCGGACAGAAGATCACTTACAACATCATGATGCGTGCCAGCCAGGAACCGGACATTTTAGAGAAGAAGGTGCGCGAATATACGGAATCAATGAAGCGCAAGCGTTAAATCGGAACAAAAGGGAACTTTTTGAATTTTAGATTTTAGATTGTGGATTGAAGGAAATCTGTGTTTATCTGTGGATTTTTTTTGAACGGCTTGATGAGCAAACGAGCGAAGCAGGAGGGTGGTCGTGGCAGAAGGATTAAGATCTCGAAGTACCGCAGAAGAGCATGATATCAGTGACGAACATCGCCCGATTGGGCAACTGTTGATCGAGATGGGAGTATTGGACGAAGCTCGACTGCAACAAGGCTTGCAGATTCAATCCGAAAAAGGCGGCTTGTTGGGCGAAGTGCTGATGGCAGCCAACTTCATCAGCCCTGACGACCTGCTGCAAGCGCTCGTCAGTCAGCACAACATGCCGCTGGTAGATTTAAGCCAACTCCAGATTACTGAAGATGTCCTGAAGATGGTCTCGATCTCGATGGCTCAAGTGTACCACATTGTCCCCATCGCTTTCGACGGCAAGGCGTTGACTGTGGCTATGGCCGATCCGCAGAACGTCAACGCTCTCGACGATCTGCGCTTCATGCTCAACTGCGAAGTAGCCGGCGTCGTGGCCCGTGAAGCGCAGATTACCGAATGTATTGACCGGTTCTACGGCAGCCAGAAGGAATCCATCAAGGATTTGCTCGACAATCTCAGCGGCGAAGACTTACAGGTGCTGCAAGCGGCCGAGCAGATTGACGACTCGCGCAATATCGAACAGATGGCGAATGCCGTGCCGGTGGTGCGCTTCCTTAATTTAGTGCTGCTCACCGCTATTCGTGACCAGGCGTCGGACATCCACTTTGAACCATTCGAGAGCGAGTTCAAGATTCGGTACCGCATTGACGGCACACTGCTGGAAATTCCACCGCCGCCGCGCGCTCTGGCTTTGGCGCTATGCAGCCGCATCAAGGTCATGGCCAACATGGATATCGCCGAACGGCGTGTCCCGCAAGACAATCGTATCGAACTGACCGTGGGCGGCAATCCCATTGACTTGCGCGTCTCGACGTTGCCGACGGTTTTCGGCGAATCAATCGTGATACGCGTTCTGGATCGCACAGTGGTATCTCTGGATTTGGAACGCTTGGGCATGCGCGATGAGGAACTCAATTTCTTTCGCGATACTATGGACCAGCCCAACGGCATCTGTCTGGTTACCGGGCCCACCGGATCAGGCAAAACGACCACACTCTACGCCGCGCTAAATGAAGTCAATGTCCCGGGTATCAAAATCATCACCACCGAAGATCCGGTGGAATACGATTTGGATGGCGTCATCCAGTGTCCGATCCGCGCCGATATCGGCGTTACTTATGCCATTTGTCTGCGATCTATTTTGCGCCAAGATCCGGATAAAATTCTGGTAGGTGAAATCCGCGACTTAGAAACGGCGGCGATCGCCATCGAAGCGTCGCTAACCGGCCACTTGGTGCTCAGTACGCTGCACACTAACGACGCGCCCTCCACCATTACGCGATTGCTGGATATGAAGGTGGAGCCTTTTCTAGTTTCCGCTACTCTGTACGCGGTGGTGGCGCAGCGGCTGGTCCGCACTATCTGCGTCAAATGCAAGGACATCTATGTGCCGACCGAAGAAATGCTGTTGGAAGTCGGGCTCACTCCGGATGATGTAGAGGGCAAGCAGTTCTTCTTTGGCCGACGCTGTGATCACTGCAACAAGACTGGCTACCGCGGTCGCAGCGCTATCTACGAAATTATGAAAGTGGACGCGAAGATGCGTGAATTAATTATGGACAAGAAATCCACTGAAGTGTTGCGCGCGGAAGCTCAAGCATCCGGCATGCGCACTCTGCGCGAAGCCGGCATTTTAAGAATCTTCGACGGTTTGACCACCATCGAAGAAGTCGTCCGTGAAACATTGGCGTTTGATTAAAGGCAAGTAGGGGCGATTCGTGAACCGCCCCTACGTTAAAGTAACGATGAATCCAAAACGCATTTATCTTTGCGGGCCGATCATGAACTGTCAGCCCACCGAGACCAAAGACTGGCGCACACGAGCTAAAGAGCGCTTGGCGGGGCGCTTTATGCTGCTTGACCCGATGCGTCGCTGTTTTCGCGACAACGAGATTGACAGCGCCAACGAGATAGTTGATTTCGATCTGCAGGACATTCGCGATGCGGACATCATTTTAGTCAATTATAACAAAGCCAGCATCGGCACGGCTATGGAGGTGTTTTACGCCAGTCACGATCTAGGCAAATTCGTGATAGCATTCTCGCCGTTTGAGTTCAAAAATTGTTCGCCGTGGATGGTGCGTTTCTGCACTAAGATCACTCCCGACTTAGATGCGGCGATCAGTTACATCGAACGTAATTTTTAATAACGCAAACACGTTGATTGTTCATTGCAAAAACGTACCGCAGGCGTCCCGCCTGCCTTTCGCCTATGAAACGCCGTATTTGTTAGACAGGCAGGCGAGACGCCTGCGGTACGAGAAAATAGTCGCTGTAGTGTAGCGAGGCGGGCATGATTATCATGAACAGCGACGTTGACGTGCAAGCTCGCATCGCAACGCGACACAGTTCGTTCTTGGCTTTGCTACGCTATCGTATGCGCGCTATCCAAAATCAAATTCAGGGCTTGCGCCGCGAATCGCGGCTGAAAATTCTGGTGGTCAGCAGTCTGGGACTGATCTTTTGGATCGGATTATTCTCGTTATTCATGCAGGCTTTTGACTTTCTAAATGTCAACGCCGGCATGTTTCGTCCGGTGTTGATGCGGCATATTCTAGGGCTGTTTTTTGTGGCGTTGCTGTTCATGCTGGCGTTCTCCAATGCCGTGATTTCATTTTCCAATCTGTTTCACTCGCCTGAAACCGCGTTCCTGTTCTCGCTACCGTTACGCCACGATACGATTTTTCTATACAAACTATTGGAATCATTGATCTTCTCCACGTGGGCCGTCTTCGCTATGGGTCTGCCGTTGCTGCTGGCGTATGGTATTAAATCAGACGTCGTGTGGTATTTTTATCCGCTAGTGTTCATCTTCATGCTTCCTTTTGTACTGTTGCCCGCAGCGGGCGGTTCGCTGCTTGGCTTGGCGCTGATGGCGACGCTGCCTCGCCACGGAGGCAAGGTGATAGCGTTGCTGGCGCTGGTGATCGTCGCTTCCGGCATCTACCTTGGCGTGACGTTGCTAAACACGCAGACCGCGCGCTATTCTTACAGCATAGAGGAGATACAGGCCGGCGTCGGCGCGATTCTAAGTCGCTTGGGATTTACGCAGCATTTCATGACCCCAAACTATTGGATGACCGAAGGGCTGCTGAGTATCGGTGAAGGGCGCGCTACGGGCTTCCACAACGCTTGTTATTTCTTCAGTGCTCTGTTCAGTAGCGCGCTGTTTTTTCTGACTTTTGGCTGGTTTCTGGCCGGATCAATCTACGGTTACGCTTATTCCGTAGCCAACAGTGGCGACGGCTTGCGTGGCGTGATTGGTCGCAGTTTCTTGGAACGACTCTTCAAGCCGTTGCAGCGGCGTTATCCGGATACGATGGTTCTGGCGATCAAAGATATCAAGACTTTTCTGCGCGATCCGGCGCAGTGGTCTCAAGCGTTGATTTTTTTCGGCATATTGGCGTTGTACATCGGAAACTTGCGCAACTTTGCGTATCCTATTGAGGATCCGTTCTATAACAATTTGATCTCTTTTCTGAATCTCGGCGCCACCTGCATGACTCTGGCTACGATGACCAGCCGTTTCGTTTTCCCGCTGATTTCTTTGGAAGGCCGGCGATTCTGGGTGTTGGGACTGGCGCCGCTCAGTCGTAAAAACATTATGTTAGCTAAATTTTATTTTGCCGTAAGCGGTTCGACGCTGCTGACTATGGCTCTGGTATTGCTGTCGAACTACATTTTAGGCAGCGATGGCTTCGTGCTGGTCATTCAGCTCGTTACCAGCATTCTAATCTCGGTGGGCTTGAGCGGGTTGAGCGTGGGCATGGGCGCGCTGTTTCCTAATTTTGAAGAACACAATCCATCCAAAATCGTCTCCGGTTTTGGCGGAACGCTGACATTGATCCTGGCGATCTCGCTGGTTATTTTTACAATCTCCGCTGAAGGATTGATCTGCCATCGCTTTCTGGTGCCACAATTTGCGCAAGCGACAGTATCACTTGAATCATACTTCAGTCCAATAATGCTGATGGTGATGATCTTCATGGCCGCGCTGAATATTCTGGCTGCCTACATTCCGATGAAGCTGGGCATCCGCGCGTTGGAACGAGTGGAATTTTAGTAACCGTTCACGTAACCGTTCACCACAGAGGCACAGAGGACACAGAGACGAAATCAAATAAGATAACAAAACAGATTGCAGACTCAGTCATCAAATCTAGAGGCAGGATGGCTGGAATTTGCTTGTTATGAAGAGTGCCTGCGAATCAACTTCACGTCCAAGTTATCAGGGGTAGCATCTGAAAGAAATATTAGGAATTTCTCTGTGTCCTCTGTGTCTCTGTGGTGAACGGTTACGAATTTTAAGACCGTAACGCAGGCGTTTTGTGATATAGACGAAAGGCAATTAAAATCTTGTTTTTTCAAAAGTATAAGAATTCCAAAGTTTGTCATCCAAGTCAAAATTTGCCGCTAAAAGCGCTTCTTTTTCCTTCAATCAAAAATCAAAAATCAAAAATCAAAAATTCCGTAACCGTTCAGTCTATTCAATCCGTAAAAAGAGAACCGCCAAGACGCCAAGATCGCCAAGGGGAACAATATAGTATCAAGAGAATCATCCTCTCTGATCCACTTGGCGACCTTGGCGTCTTGGCGGTTAGTTCGAAGATACCTCGTGAACGGTTACAAAATTCCTTTTTGTTTCGTCTGCTGCTGATCAGCGGTGGTCTGCTGGTCGTGATTGGCTGCAAATCTCAGTCGTCGTGCGGACCGGCGCCGGGCGAGACGTTGAAGCGGTCCGCTGATTTGAAAACAGACTGCCGCCGATTGCTCTTCGCTCAGATCGTCGAAGACCACGATCCGAACGTGTTCTCTGAGAGCGCCATTTTGGAAAGCCAGGCGTTCAAGTACTTTCTGAAGCGCGTCTCCGAGACGACTCATGACCAACTCCGCAAGCGCACCAGCGACGAGGCCACATTTGATCGGTTGATGAGTCAACCTGGTCTGTACCGAGGCCAGGTAGTGACGTTGCCGCGTGGCGTGATATTGGAAGTAACTCAGGCTCAGGCGACACCATCATATAACCTGCCGCCCGGTTACACGATTTTACCCGCAGTATTTATAGATTCGGCGTGCGATGTCTATGCGCTGCGCATTCTCTGCCCGCCCAATTCAAAACTTTATGAAAAACTGCGAAAAGGCATTGAAACAGACGAGCTTCCTGTTGCGCGCTTGTCCGGCTACTTTATGAAATTATACGCGCGCCGCACCGCCAAGTTGGACGAACCGCCTTGGCGTCGTCCGCTGCTGATTTGTCCGGAACCGGAGTTTTCTCAAGCGATCGAACCGCGTCACGTCTGGTCGGACATGGTCGAGGCCGGCGTGGATAAACTTCTACCCAGCGAACGCTTGGACGCTCCCGGTGCCGAAGAGCGTCTAATCGTTGAAGTGTTGCCCGCACGCGCCGGCTCGCGCGAAGCCGTCATTCGCATAGGCGACAGCGTGGCTGGCTCGGATATCAAAACATTTCTCGCCAATGCGGTGGTTGCGTTGCGCAAACGTCTTCCGCCGGATCAAGCGCCGTATCCATCCGCAGTAGTCCTGATCGCCGCAAAAACTTCACATAGCAGCAGTCTCAATGAAGCGCTTATGGCTTTAAAAGCCGCCGGCGTCTCTCGCCTGTCCGTTAAAAGTGAGCCGTAAATGCGCAATAATTTTTTTCTCCTCGTTGTAACATTCGTCAGTGCGCTGGCGCTTACAAATACGTCGGAGTGTGTTCGCGCGAGCGAGACCGAGACCGATGTCGCGCCGATGCCCGCGACGAAGGCAACGGTCGCGGAACGTGTCGTCGTCGAAGCGCGGCGGATTTTAGTTAATGTAAAGACGACCGCCTACAGCCACAAAATCAAGGTTGATGAACAGACCGGGCATTACGAACTGGACTGTTCGGCTTTGGCGGCGCTGATCTTGCGTGCCGTTGCGCCTGAAGCACTCAAAGCCATAGCGATCTCAGAGAAAAAATCGCGGCCGCATGCGTTACAGTTCTACCAAGCTTTTGCCGATGCGCCAACGGACAACGACGACGGCGGTGGACACTGGCGTCAGATACAGCGGCTGCTGGATGCGCGAACTGGCGATTTTATAGCTTGGCGCAAACTTGAGATCAAAGCGGGAGAAAGCACTGGTCATGTCATGGTGATTGACGAGACACCAACGTGCGAACCCGACGGACGGATTCGCATCGTAGTCATTGATTCGACATCCCGGCCCCACGCCAACGACTCGCGCTCGGGCGGCGGTGTCGGGCGCGGGACGCTGTGGTTCAAAACTGATGCTGAAGGTCGTCCGGTGGGCTATTACTCCCGTCCTTCGTCCGACCATCTCAACGTCGTCCCGCTGGCCATCGGACGAATCGTGGAACAAAAGTGAATTGCGGATTTTCGCAATCCACAATTCAGCAGGCAAGGAAGCCTGCGCTACATGGTTATCAAAAAAAAAGGCTGAAGCGATCAGCTTCAGCCTGTACTCAAGACTGTTTTTTTTACTTTTTAGTAATCTTCGCCGCCGCACGGAGGACCTGCGGGAGCTTCTTTCTTTTTAGGCAACTCCGCAATCGCCGCATCGGTGGTCAGCAACAGAGCGGCGACACTGGCCGCGTTTTGCAGCGCGCATTGAACGACTTTGGTCGGATCGTAAACTCCATCTTTAAACAAATCGCCGTAAGTTTCGGTGAGCGCATTGAATCCGAAATTCTTTTCCTTGCTTTCGCGAATCCGTTGCGCCACGATTGCGCCTTCATGACCGGCATTCTCAGCAATCTGTCGAGCTGGAGTTTCGAGCGCGCGGCGAATAATGTCCACGCCAACCAACTCATCGCCTTTCAGTTTCAGATTATCCAACGCTTCAGAAGCGCGAATCAGTGCCACGCCGCCGCCGGGCAAAACGCCTTTTTCAACCGCCGCACGTGCTGCATGCAATCCGTCCTCGACGCGCAGCTTGCGCTCTTTCATCTCGGTTTCGGTCGCTGCGCCGACGTGAATCTGGGCCACGCCACCAGCCAACTTGGCCAACCGTTCCTGCAACTTTTCTTTGTCATAATCGCTGGTCGTGGTCTCGATTTCCTTCTTGATTTGAGCAATACGACCTTGTATCTCTGTCGAAGATCCGGCGCCTTCGATCAGTGTGCAGTTCTCCTTGTCAATCTCCAGCTTCTTAACACGGCCCAAGTCTTCAAGCTTGATGGATTCGAGACCAATGCCAAGATCTTCGGTGATGGCTTTGCCGCCAGTCAGCACCGCAATATCCTGCAACATGGCTTTGCGGCGGTCGCCGTAACCGGGCGCTTTCACTGCGCAACAGAGCAATGTGCCGCGCAACTTATTTATGACCAAGGTGGCCAGCGCTTCGCCTTCGACTTCCTCGGCGATAATCAGCAATGGCTTGCCGCTCTGCGCGATCTTTTCCAGCAGAGGAACGATATCTTTGACAGAAGAGAACTTCTTTTCGTAGATAAGGACATATGCGTTTTCGAGACTGCACTTCATTTCAGCGACGTTAGTGACGAAGTGCGGCGAAAGATAACCGCGATCAAAACTCATGCCTTCAACCAATTCGACCGTAGTCTTCAGCGACTTGCCTTCCTCAACGGTAATACATCCGTCTTTGCCAACCTTGTCCATTGCTTCAGCGATCATTTCGCCAATTTCTTTATCGTTGTTAGCGGCAATAGCGGCGACCGCGGCGATATCTTTGCGCCCTGAAACCGGCGTAGACATCTTGGTCAACTTCTCCGTAATCGCCTCGACCGCCTTGTCAATGCCGCGCTTGATCGCAACGGCGTTGGCGCCGGCGGTAACATTTTTGAGGCCTTCTTCAAAGATAGCTTCGGCCAACACCACGCTGGTGGTGGTGCCGTCGCCGGTTATGTCGTTAGTTTTGCTGGCGACTTCTTTCACCAACTGCGCGCCCATATTGGCGTACTTGTCTTCGAGTTCGATCTCCTTGGCGACAGTAACGCCGTCATTGGCGATCGTAGGCGAACCGAATGATTTTTCCAGAATGACACAGCGACCGCGCGGGCCGAGAGTCACTTTAACGGCACGGGCCAATATCTTTACGCCCTGCCGCAACGATTCACGAGCTTCCTGTTCAAAAATAATTTTTTTAGCTGTCATCTCTCCGCTTCTCCTTTTTTATTATATCGTTTTTTTGGGCTAAACGGCACAAGTGTAAAGCCCGTGAACCTGCCATCTTAAACTTTCACAATTGCCAAGACATCCTCTTCAGGCATCAGAAGATATTCGCTGCCATCTATCTTCACTTCGGTGCCGGCGTACGAGGTAAACAAAATGCGATCACCTTTTTTAACCTGAAATTTGCCGCGTTCACCATTCTCCAGCAATTTGCCGGATCCGACCGCGATGACTTTGCCTTCTTTGGGCTTTTCTTTAGCTGCATCCGGCAACACAATACCGCCGGATGTTTTTTCTTCAGCTTCCAACCGCTGCACTAAAATCTTGTCGCCTAATGGGGTAACGTTTGTAGCCATGTCTCACAATTCTCCTTCTATAAAAGTAATAACTTAACACCATGTTCATCCGTCACGCTGACCAAAGTTTTATTATAATACAAGAAAACGCAACGCTTGTCAAAGGCTATCTTCGATAATGCGACGTCCGAGGCCTGCCACTAGAAGTGTGCATTCACCTTTGAGCGGTTCGGCTGCCACGCGTTGCGCCAATTCGATCAGTGGCAGACGCAGAAAGGTTTCGTGTAATTTAGTCAGTTCGCGCGCCAGGCAAGCGGGACGATCAGCGCCGAAAATCGCGACGAACTCAAGCAAAACCTTCGCCACTCGCTGAGGAGATTCATAGAAGATCAGAGTCTCCTCGCGGTCTTTCAAAGATTCCAGTATTCGGCGTCGCGCGCCGGGTTTCTTTGGCAGAAAACCGCGAAAAATAAATCCATGCACGGGCAGGCCGCTGCCCGTCAACGCGGAAAGCGTCGCGCAGGCGCCAGGAATCGGTATGACGGTTACGCCGGAGCCAATGGCGGCGCGCACCAGCCGGAAGCCGGGATCGCTAATCAGCGGTGTACCGCCTTCACTAATCAAAGCAACATCCTTGCCATTTTTTAAATCATCAGTCAGACGCGCCGCTACTACTTTTTCGTTGTGTTCGCCATAGGAGACGAGCTGCTTGCCCGCTACGCTTACATTGAACGCGGCCAGTAGCCGCCGTGCGGAGCGAGTGTCTTCCGCAGCAATGATCGTCGCCTGTGTAAGCATCTGCAGAGCGCGTGGCGACATGTCGGATAAATTGCCGATAGGAGTGGCGATCAGGTAAAGAGCCATAGCATGGTCAATCCACAATCCAAAGCGCAAAAAAAATCATCCGAAAAGAGTGTATTCACCAGATATCGGACAAGGTGTGATTAGTCAAGAACGCACTAAAGACTTGACTGATCCCGCTTGGTCTGGTATCTGACAATATGTTCTAGAACAGCATACAAGGAGAAAATGATATGGGTATGTTCAAAAAAAAAGTTAGGGTATCCAATAGCAAGAATCTGAACCTGTTTTTTGAAGAAGATTTTTGGGTGGATACAGGAGCACTTTATTCTTTTGTACCAGAGGATTATCTTGAAAAAATAGAGGTAGAACCATCTGCAAAACGAAATTTAGTGCTTGCAGATGGCAGACAGGATACGAGGCTTCTTGGTTTTTGTGATTTTCATATTGAAGGTATAGAAGAGGGTATTCCCTGTCCTGTAATTTTTGGCCCAAAGGGTTCTCTTTTCTTACTTGGAGCAACAGCCTTGGAGAATTTCGGAATCGAGGTAGATCCGGTTCAAAAAAAATTGAAGCCGATATTAGCAATTATTGGAGGCTTTATCGCTTCACAATAATTCAATCATTACTAATCGAATCAAGCGCGCAAGGCGTACTGCACCGCGTTGCGAAAGATAAATACGCCATCCCCTTCTTTCTTCAGTCCTTCACGAGTCCAGCGCGGATGTTGCCACGGCAGCGCGTGTCGTTCCGGGTGAGGCATCAAGCCCAACACTCGACCGCTCTCATCGGTGATGCCGGCGATATCGCTTTGCGCGCCGTTGGGATTCTCGGGATAAATCGGCTGGCCGCCGTTGGCGCTAACATAACGAAAGGCAACCTGCCGACTAACTTCGATGCGCTGTAGTGTGGCGGCGTCGCACGTCACGAATTTTCCTTCACCATGCGCAACCGGAAACAGCAGTCTCCGCCCCGCTGCGCCTTCAAGAAAAGGAGATGGATTAGGCTCGACGCGCAGCGAGACCCAACGGGCTTCAAAGCGTTGTGAATCGTTGAAGGTCAGAGTGGCCGCCGGCAAGTCATCAGAAGTTTTCGGCGAATATGATAGCCCGGGCAGCAACCCGGTCTTCACTAAAACCTGAAAGCCATTGCAGATGCCGATCACCAGTCCGCCTTTTTCAACAAAACGCTTCAGCGGCTCGAACAAAGTCTGACGCAACTCATTGCCAAGGATTGTCCCTGAGCCCAAGTCATCACCGTAACTGAATCCGCCAGGCAGAGCCAGGACGACAAACACAACCACCCCCATCCGCGAATCGCACAACGCACGCACATGCAGCGCCTCGACGACTGCACCCGCCTGCTGGAACGCTATCTCAGTCTCAACATCACAGTTGGTGCCGGGTGAACGCAGAATCAATACACGAGGAGACGCCATCAAAACTCCTTTATGTAGTAACCGTTCACCACAGAGCCACAGAGGCCACAGAGATTGATCCACTTCAAAGTCCAAGTTTTCAAGAATGGCATCCGCAAGAAAAATCTTATAAGTTTCTCTGTGTTACAGATCACGGAATATCGGTTGCGCTCAGACCGGAGACTGTTCCAGAATCGCCGCTGCGTCAAGCGTGTCCTTCGGATCTTTGGCGAGAGTCGCGATGCGATGGCACTCGGCTGCCGCGCGGCTGACGTTAATTGGTCTGGGTCGAGTGCCGCAGATACGTTCATAATTTTTTTTGTAGATATGATCCAGCGCCACTTCGGGCAGCTTGAGGCCGCGCAGTATACCGTCCTCTGGTTTGCCGAGCAAAAAATCCGCGTCCGACGGCACACGGTATTCATCATCTGTTTCGAGCCACCGACGCACGATCCCGGCCCGAGCGCTCGCTTCTGCGAGAGTCTGCGTTGACATGATGTCCGTGCCGAACACAATGCGGTCGGTATATTTTATAAAAAAATCCCGAGCCATCTCCGGGTCTCGCGATAAATTATAGAGATACTCAATCCCCGGCGCAAGATCGAAATTTACAGATGGGTGAGCATCGAGAAATCGCGTCGCGCGCGGCAGGTCGGCGGACAGAAAATAAAAATGAGCGAAAATGATGTTTAGTTTTGGATGGCGCAGAAGTAAACGATCAATCTCCGCGTACTGAGCCTCCTTCTGGATGTGTTCCGGCCCGTAGCCCCAACCGCGTTCTTTTGCCCAGTAAGGCGTGGTTGCCGGATCCCAAAATTCCTCGGGGTCATTCACATGCCACAGAATCGGCAGGCGAGTTTCCTCCATGCGCGCGAAGTAGGAGCTAAAATAAGCGCTGTCAACCGGTTCTTTGAGCCACGAACGAGTAGTCGGTTTGCCTTCGATCATCTTGATGCCGTCGGCGCCAATCGCGATCAGTTCGTCCACCTGCCGAGCCAGAAATGTTGCTCGATCATTGCGACCGGCCAGCCAGGCTGTGTGATCAAGTCCAGCGAACAGATACACTCGATCAGGATACCGAGCTTTGCATGCAAACGCGAAAGGATTGGCGTTCACCTGATCACGACTGACCGTGCAAAGAAGCCCCACTCGCGCGTGGCCGATTGCGTCGGTCATGGCCATTAACTTGTCCGCGGAAGCGGTGTCTCGTAGATGCACATGACAATCAATAACATTGTATTGAGTCATCAACTTTGAAATTCCTATACTTTAATAAAAACCAATATTATAATATTATACACTAATCGTCAAAATCATTACGCGACGTAAAAATTTTGATGGTTGGGTTGCGGATAAGATATTCGCGTGACAACATCGTTACAGAGGAATAATGAGAATCGCGTTATTTACGTGGGAGTCACTTTGCTCTATCGCCGTGGGCGGAGTCGGCGTGCATGTAACTGAATTAGCGGCAGCGCTGGAACGGCGCAAACACGAAGTCCACGTATTTACTCGACAAGGCCCGAACCAACCTCATTACGCCTGCATTGATGGTGTGCATTATCATCGCAGCACATTTCAGCTCAGCCCAAATTTTGTGGACGAAGTGAACCACATGTGTCGAGCGTTTGTGAAGGACTTTTACGCGGTCGAAGATTATTCCGGTCGTTTTAACATCGTCCACGCGCACGACTGGCTGACCTCGAACGCGGCGGTATGGATTAAGGAAAGCCGTGGCCACAAAGCATTCCTGACTATGCACTCCACTGAATACGGCCGCAACGGCAATCGGTTTTTCGGAGGCCAGTCGCAACGCGTTCAAGATCACGAACGACATGGCACTTACTGCGTTGATCGCATTATCACGGTCTCTAATCAGCTTAAGGATGAGATCAAATGGCTCTATCAGGTGCCCGATCATAAAGCTCGCACCATCTACAATGGCGTCAATTCGCGCCCGTTTGACCAGCCGCTGGATCAGGGCGAAGTGAAGAAGCAGTATGGAATCGGCCCGATGGATCCGCTGGTGCTGTTCGTGGGCCGGATGGTTATACAGAAAGGGCCGGATATTTTAATTCGCGCCGTGCCGTCGGTGCTGAAGTTCTATAACAATGCTAAGTTTATCTTTGTCGGCGACGGGCACATGCGCAACGATGTGCAAGTTCTGGCTCATCAATTAGGCGTAGCTCCATCGGTGCGTATGCTAGGCGCCAAGCAAGGTCAGGAAGTAATTAATTTATTCAAGGCTTCTGATATTGTGGCGGTACCCAGCCGTAACGAACCATTTGGCATTGTAATCCTGGAAAGCTGGAGCGCGTCGAAGCCGGTCGTCAGCACCAAGCGCGGCGGACCGGCCGAATTTGTCTGGCATGGCGTGAATGGTTTGCAGATTGATGATACTCCAGATTCCGTCGCCTGGGGATTAGGCTCCTTGCTGGCCGATCCCCAGCGCTGCCATTGGATGGGCCGCAATGGTCGAGCAGCCGTGGATGCGGCCTTTAGTTGGGATATAATTGCTTCGCAGACTGAAGAAAGCTATCATTTTAGTGAACAGTGATCAGTATTGTTCACTGTTCATTGTTCACTGTTCACTGGTTTGATTTATGCAAGATGCGTTGATACTCAAAGTTCACCGACGTCGTCGTGCTGCGAAGCAATCTGCCGCAGTTGAGCAGAAGGAACTTACGCCGGCGGCGAGCGCTTCGGCAATCACGGCGCAAAGCGCGTCGGTCACAAAAGAAGAACATGCTTTAACGGCGGGAATAGCGACGAAGACAATCACGCCGCAGCCGCAGGATGCGTCGTCTCTTCGGCGCTGCGCTTGGGAGATAGGTGAACGTCATGCGGTTGCCACGTTCATGCCCACGACGAATCACGTGGCATTGACTTACGTGTCGCCCACTCAAGGTTTCGCTCACTGGCGCATTCTGTCGGCTTGGGTGGATCAACTATCGCAACAGCGCGGCGAAGTCTGGCGTCAATGTCGAATGATCTTGCGATTGTACGATGTCTCCTGCATAGAGTTCAACGGCTTTAATGCTCACCGCATTCAAGACGCGCCGATTAACAAACTGGCCGGTCAATGTTTTTTTAACCTGCCTCAGGCAGGCTCATTTCAATTGGCCGAAGTTGGGTTCCTGCTGCGCAGCGGCGAATTTATTCCCGCGGCGCGCGCGCAGGGAGCGCAGTTTCCGCCTGCCGGCGTCTGCCGTCACAACAGCCAGGCGGCGCTGCTGGTGGATGATCGCTTACACATCGAAGAAGTAGCCAGCATCTGGGAGCAGGAACTTTTCCTGGAGAACAAACGACAGCCAAAAGTACGCAAGGGGCTTCGTATTGCCACTTTTGCTTTTGAAGCTCAATCGTTGGGAGGGCAAGGCCTGCTGTCACAGTTTGTCTCGCAACTTGCCATTGGCCAGCAAGCCTTGGAGCAAACGGTTCACGTATTTTTGCCTCAATCCGAACAGTTCATGGCTGATCGTGAAGTCGCGGGAGTGCTGTATCATCCGTTGAAAGTACAGTTCTGCGCCGACCCAATCGAGACGGCGCAGAATTTCGCAAAGGTGGCGGAGTCGCGTATGCGAGAATTGCCGCCGTTCGATCTGTTTCATCTGCACGAATGGATGACGGGACTGGGGCCATGGCTGAACGCCAAGCCGACGGTGTTGTCCATCACCTCTACCGAAAGCACACGATTGAATGGCGCGCCACCTTCGACGTTGTCGCTGGAGATCAAAAAAATCGAGCGCAATCTGCTACATGCGATGAAGTGCGTTCTGTCTCCAACCTGGCTGCGTGAGAAAGTGATCAGCGAATTCGAGATTGACACCGCGCGACTGCACGCCTTTCCAATGGAAGGCCGCATCCTCAACGAATGGGAAGCGCCACTGGATCTGGGCAAAGTAAAGATGGAGTTTGGTTGCGAGCCGCTGGATCGGCTGCTGGTTTTTGCCGGGCCGTTAGAGTACGCTGCTGGGCCGGATATTCTGGTGAATGCTCTACCCGTCGTCCTGAAGCGCGTCCCAAATGCGCGCGTGGCTTTCGCTGGCGACGGAGCGATGCGCGATCAATTGCGCCATCAGGCCGACAAGCTGGGCGTGGCGCATGCGATCCGGTTGCTGGGGCATGTAAATGGCTGCGTATTGCCGCGATTGTTGCGTGCGTCCGAAGCCGTTGTTTTGCCGTCCCGACAGCGCGTGGAGTTCGACGAAGCGATGGTGGAACTGGCGCGACGCGCCGGTCGACCAGTGGTAATTACTCACGGTGGTCCGGCGCGCTTGGTCCGCCACGAAGAGACCGGACTAGTCACTTATGACAATGCGGGATCCATGGTGTGGGCGTTGGATCGCATCTTGGGCGACTCGAATAATACTGAACGAATGGGACGCGCTGGTAAAAAAAGCGGAACTAACGCTTGCAGTTGGCAGGATGTTTCGCGATTATATCTTGAGCTATGCGCCGCTTGCTTCCCAGAGCTGACTTAATCCGTAACACCATAGAGCCACAGAGAACACAGAGATAAAATTGAAGAACATAAAAGAATTTTAGATTTTAGATTTTAGATTGCGGATTGAGGATTGAAGGAAAAAAGATCGTTTTTGGTGACACTGTAGCACGGAAATCGGCCAACTATCTATTCCCCCCCCCCTTTTTTTTAAGGGGGAGGAATTCCCGACTTCGCTACTACAGTGTCTTTTTGGTGAGTCTATAGCATTAGTACAGCGCCAGTTACAAATTAGGAGCGAGATAAACAATGAAATCGCCATCGAAGCGCCGTCGTCGTATGGATCGCAACAATCAACCGGATGCCGCCGACGAATTAATTCGAGAAATCACCGAACATGTCGAGGCGCGTGCTGTGCCTAACCGACGTGTTCGACGACGCGGCGACTCCGAAGAACACGCTGCCGTTACTACGTCGCCACTGGTCGAGATGCAGGTGGTCACGCCGCCAGCAGCCGCAGTCGTTGCGCCCGCACCCGTGGCAGCCGCGCTCGTCCCCGCAGTCGCCACGCCCGCGCCCGTGGCAGCCGCATCCGTCCCCGCAGTCGCTGCGCCTGCGTCCGTAGCAGCCGTGTCCGCAGCCGCACCCGTTGCGCCCGCACCCGTGGCAGCCGCATCCGTACTCACAGTCGTTGCGCCCGCGCCTGTAGCAACCGCGCTCGCATCCGTATCACTCATTACTCATCCTTCATCACTCATTACTCATCCTTCATCACTCATCACTCATCCTTCATCACTCATCCTTCATCCTTCATCCTTGTCTGTTCTGGCTATTTTTTGCTACGAAGACTCGACCAGTTCGTTGGGACAATACGTGGCGGAGTACTCTAATCTGCTGGCTCAACGCGGGACAACGGTGCACATTTTCTCGCGCAAAGCCTTTACGAACGTGGGTCCCGCCGTGCAAGTGCATGAAACAGGCGACTACCAGGCCGAGAATCTGGTCGCCAGTGTTCAAGAGTTTTCGAACCGAGTTCAGATTAGTTTCGCGCGCCACTTCAGTTCTGGCGTCAGCGTTACTTTGCTGGGTCAGGAATGGACGACGATCCCCGCCGTTTTGGCGCTTGGCGCTAAATACAACTGCAACACTATCATCTCTATGCATTCGATGGAGTGCCAACGCAGCGATATGAGCAGTGAATTGAGCCAGAAGATCAAGAGTCTCGAACTACAGGGACTGGCTCAGGCGAACACCGTGCTATTCCAGCAGACCGCCACCGCCGAAATGGCGCGTAAGATGGCACCCGACTGCGCCAGACGATTCGTACTGGCGCGTCAGAGTTTTCCGATACAGGATTTCATCAGCGCTCTGGATCCCGGCGAGATAAAGAAGCGCATTCAGGTCGGGCCGATAGATCCGCTGATTCTGTTTATTGGCAATTTGGACGAACGGCATGGCCCGGATTTACTGATGAAATCGCTTCCGGCGGTGTTGAAGAATCACAAGCAGGCGCGATTCGCCTTTGTTGGCGACGGCGCGTTGCAGTGGCCGCTGCGAGTGCATGCGCGGTATCTACTACTAGAGCACGCCGTTCGAATTCTCGGTCATCTTTCCGGTCAGCCGCTGTACGAACTGATTCACGCTTGCGATATGATTGCCGTACCTAGTCGCGATCTGACGTCTGAGTGGCCGATCCTGGCCGGCTGGGCCGCCAGCAAGCCGGTCTTCGCTACTCACAATGCCACAAAGTCGCTGATAAAGCACGATCACAACGGCATTCTGGTTTATCCAAGCGAAAACAGTTGCGTCTGGGGCATAGAACGTATCTTGAATAATACGGAACTGCGATTCCAATTGGGCCGCAACGGACACCAGAAACTGCAGGAATGTTATGGAACGCCTAGCGTCGTCGAACAATTACGGGAACTGATGGGCGTCCGCGTTGGCGCATAACTTCTCTCCGAAACAGGATATCCTTATGATAGTTGATCCTATTCCACGCCCAAAACGAGGTCTTAGCGCTCTACTGGCATCTACGACTCAAGGTTCGGACTCTCTGTCTGGAGCATCCGCTCCGACTAGTTCTGTTACGTTAGTTGACATTCCCATTGCCTCGATACGCCCAAACATTAATCAGCCACGAGCGCTGTTTGATCCCGAGGCTCTCGCTGAATTGGTTGCATCTATTAAATCTTACGGTTTAGTGCAACCAATTGTTGTCCGACAACTTAAGGCTGAAGAGTCTTCTGGAGAAATCCGTTATGAACTGATCGCCGGTGAACGACGTTGGCGCGCTGCGCAAATCGCGGGATTGAGTATTCTGCCGGCGATTATGAAGCCTGTCTTTGATCAGCGCGATATTCTGCTACTGTCGTTGATTGAGAATCTTCAGCGCGACGACTTGAACTCGATAGAAGAGGCGCTGGCTTACGACCGCCTGGCGCGGACATTTAATCTCACCCATGATCAGATCGCCGATGGCGTTGGCAAGAAACGAGCATCTATTAGTAACACCATTCGTCTGCTGGAATTGCCAACATCAATTCAAGAGGCGCTGAAGACTCGGCGGCTAAGTATTGGCCATGCCAAAGTTTTATTGGGAATCCTGGATCCAAAGCTTCAGAGTCTTCTCGCCGCCAAAGTTCAGGCCGAAAATTTGACAGTGCGAGATCTCGAGCGCTTAATCGCTGGCGCGCCAATCGGCTCATCGCAAGGCGTACCTGATCAAGTCTCGAATCGTAAAAAAGGCAGTCGCGCCACGCGAGTTGCTCCGCCAAATATTCAAGATATCGAGCGTCAGTTGCGTGAACATTTCGGCACACGGGTTCAGGTCATAGAGAGCCTGCGTAAGGGGCGAATTATTGTTGAGTTTTATTCCGTCGAAGATTTTGAGCGTATCACACAGCTTATGGGACTCGCTACCAGAACGGAGTAGGGAAAAAATAGTAGGGGCGAATAATTATTCGCTCCGGTATTCGTTGTCTGTCACCGTTTTTAGCGGCAACATCCATTTTGCCTTGCCTTTGACTGTCTGTTTCTTGGCACCGGGCAGGCGGACTTTTGCGATGACCTTCGTCGGCAAAGATAGTTCGATATTGATCGAGTTTGCCTGCTTCCGCCAATGGCTGATGATCTCCCCTTGCGGCGTTGGAACGGTCGCGCCACCTTCTGTGCCAATGAAGATCGGCTCGAACTGAACTTCCCGCCAGCCTGCTGCGGACTGACGTACTCCGCCCACTGTATTCATCAGGTGGTAGAGCGGATGCGCGGACCAGGCGTGCGAACAACTGCCACTGCCGCAGCCTTTCTGCCATTTTTCCCATGTCGTCCCGAACTCCGCCATCGGCAGCCACCGCCTGCGTATACACTCGACCACATCGGCGCCATAGCCACGGCAGATCAACTCCGTGAATACGTATGTGATCCAGTAAGCCGACGGCTCCGCTTCGGGGTTGGTCTCACCCCGCACGTAAGGCAGCACGACGTTCTTCAGCATGGCTTCTTCCGTCGCTGGCGAGAGGTTCGCTGCTATCGCGAGCGTCTGCGCGTGTATGGAATACGACGACACAACCTTGCCCTTCCACGTCAGGCCGTCGCACATCAGGCCATCATTGCCGATGAGAGACTTTAGGTTCGCGCGGAGCCGTTCAGCCCAGCGCGTTATTTTGCGATATCGCTTGTCGTCGCCAACAAGATCGTACATGATCGCCACTTTCTCCAACGCCAATAGAAGCCACAGATTGTAGACCGCCGAGTAACCGTCCTTAAACAGGCTAGTGTTCAGTCATAAAAGAATGTGTTGGTGAATAGAAAAAATGCCGATCTATCTATATGGGGACAAACCCAATGGAGGATTGACATGAAGAAACGATATGTGGTGGTTTTGAGGCGTCAAGGGCGAAAGAAGCTGGA
>JAZDLP010000351.1:0-8401 GCA_043801885.1 Planctomycetota bacterium
TGGCTCGAACTGTTGGGGTTCCGTCGTTTCAAACGAGCGGCTTGATTCGTCTTCCGTAATTTCTGCTAGAATATTTTTGCCTTTATTGGCCAGCAGAGATACTGTTGTCTTTGTTACCCATTTTAGGCCAAATTTGAACCAGTGCCCAAATTCTCCTATGATTTTCTTTTAGCGGTAGTACTTTATTTTGCATGACTTCGCCAAATTTCGATCAACCACTTTATTTGCATCCTTGCTTTTCTGAGCGACCTTGGGGCGGCGACTACCTTGCTCGCCTCTACGGCAAAGATGTCCCGCCGGGCAAGATCATTGGTGAAAGCTGGGAAGTCGCGGACAGGCCCGCGGCGCAAAGCGTGGTGATGGGCGGGCCTTTCGATGGCTGGACGCTGCGTCGGCTTCTGGAGACCGACGCTCCCAGCATTCTTGGCGCGCTAGCCGGACGAGCAACGCGGTTTCCTCTGCTGGCGAAATTCATAGACGCCGCCGCGGATTTGTCGGTGCAAGTCCATCCTGACGATGACGGCGCCAAGCTCTATAACGACTGCGGCAAGACTGAGTGCTGGATCGTGCTGCGCGCGGAGCCAGGCGCGCGAATTATTCGAGGTTTGAACACCGGGGTCAGCCGCGAAGCTTTTCAGCAGGCCGTCAAAGAAGATCGCATCGAGACTGTCCTGCATTCTTTTACAGCGCGTGTGGGCGATTTGGTGGCCTTGCCGCCCGGCATGATCCACGCGCTGGGCGCGGGACTGGTGGTCGCGGAGATTCAGCAAAATTCCGATCTGACTTTTCGCATCTACGATTACAAACGTCTCGGCTTGGACGGCAAATCGCGTCAACTGCACATCGCTCAGGCGCTCGGCGCCATTCGCTTCGATGCTCCCGGCGATGAATTCGATGGCGATATGAGTACTGACATCGTTGCGCCGCAGACGCACGAAACTATCGGCGCAGTAACAGTCGAACGCTTGTTACGGGGCCGCTATTTCGGATTAGAACGATACACGCTATCGGCAGGCGGAGTGTTCAAACTTTTGCCGCTGCCTCAAGCGCCGCGCATTCTGATGGCACTCTCTGGCTTCGGCACTCTAAATGGCCGGCCATTGCGCTGTGGCCAAACGGTCTTGCTCCCCGCTGCGGCTCAGACCGTAGAGCTTGCCGCAACGCCGGATACAACGCTGGTGTTGGCGGTGAGCGCGCCGGAACTATTATGAAGGATGAAGGATGAAGGATGAGGGACCTCTATTCAGGTTCAAAAAAGACTACAAACGTGGCAACTTTTTACAAGTATAGGAATTTCAAAGTTTGTCGCCAAAAACATGTCCCGTTAGGGACGAGTTGAAACGCTGGGCTATTGTCGCGGCGTCTCATGGGCGAAAGGCAGGCGGGACGCCTGCGGTACGGTCGTTGTAGTATTAAGATGATTGTTTGTAACCGTGTAGTATTAAGATGATTGTTTGTAACCGTTCAGTCCCTTCAAGCAATAAACCGCTAATAAACGCGAATGAACGCGAATCACAGAAGAAAAAAATATTAGCGTCTATTCGCGTGTATTCGCGGTTAATAAGGTGAACATAGACTGAACGGTTACGATTGTTTCAGATTTCGCAGTTTGATCTCGATTTCGCGGATGCGGCGGCGCAAGTCGTTGACGGTTTTGACCTGTGACTTGATGGCGGGATCGTTGGCCGCCACACCGATATCCGACGCCGCGTCCCAGCAGCGCATAACACTTTCACCCAGCGATGCGTAAGCGGTCTTCAGCTTCAAGCGCAGCCCTTCCAGCGTAGCAATGTTAATGCCCATGCGAGCATAACGTTCCGCGGTCTCGCCAGCGGTTTTGAACCCGTCACGCAACGATCCGAAAAAATCTGACGCCTTTGCCGCTCCGCCTTTTTCGGTGTCAGACGTCGTCTCAACGTCCGGCGCGCTTTCTGTCTCGTCCGTTTTTTTGAATTGGCCGTTCTTCTTCTCGGTTTTGCGCTTAGCCATGTTTCGCATTCTCCATATAAAAAGACAAGCGTTTAGCGTTTCTTCATTCTCTGTGCCCGTTCTTGTTCTGCCTTAAATGTTTTGGCTTCCTGTAATTCCTTCTTCTCATGTTCTGTCAGAGATCTGATCGCTCCAAAAGGATTCAATTCGTAAATTGACCACAAAATCCCAACGACCAACAGAACTATACTAATGATTAGCAACTTGCTTTGAGGTTTGATATTCGGATCAGGTTTTCTTTTGGCCATAGATGAACTCCTGAACTTCAACAATCAACAATCAACAATCAACAATCAACAATTTTATTCTATACAGACGTCTCACCAATTCCAATCTCCAATCTGGCCGGAGAGCAGCACATCCGGCCCCAGACGGGCGATTTCGAGCGCCTGTAGCTCCAGACAATCCGCCAGCGTACCAAGCCCCATTCCGCTTACGGCTGAAAGACTGGCTCGTCCGCCGAGAATTTTCGGCGCCACGAAGATAAATGCTTTATCGGCCAGGCGCGCGTCAACAAATGATCCCAATATCGCGCTGCCGCCTTCCACCAGGACCGAGAGTACGCCACGGCGGCCTAGCGCTATCAACATCTCACGCAGTGGCACGCCGGAAGAAGAGGGAAGGGGACTATCCAGAGTCACGACGTCGGCTCCACGAGATTGCAACGCAACGCGCCGCGCCGCCGGCGCAGACGTTTTGCAGAAGATCACGATCGGCCCGCCGCCGACAGCAGTCCACAGCGGCGCGTCCAGCGGAGTGCGCGCTTCACTATCTAAAATCACGCGCTGCGGTTGTCTGATTTTATCGTTGATGGCGACGCGACAGGTCAGACGTGCGCTATCGGCGAGCAGCGTATTAATGCCGATCAACACCGCGTCATGGCGCGCGCGTAGTCCGTGCGCAAATTCTCGCGCGGCTTCGCTGGTAATCCACTGAGACTGCCCGGCGGCAGTGGCTAGTTTCCCATCGGCCGTCATCGCCCACTTGAGACTGATTAGCGGCAAGCCGGTGCGGACGAACTTGAAAAACGGCGCGTTCAGGCAGCGACATTCCTGTTCGCAGATGCCGGTGATCACCGTGACACCGGACGATTGCAATGCTTCCATGCCACCACCGGCCACGGGGTTCGGATCACGCGCGCCCAACACGACTGTTCGGATGCCGGCCTGGATGACGGTCGGGATACAAGGCGGCGTTTTGCCGAAGTGATGGCAAGGTTCGAGTGTGCAGTAAAGCGTCGCGCCGGCAGCGGCTGCGCCGGCTTCGCGCAATGCGAACACTTCCGCATGCGGACCGCCAAACTGCTGATGCCAGCCGCGACCGATAATGTGATTATCTTTGACCACCAGCGCGCCGACCATGGGATTTGGACTGACCCAGCCGCGACCACGTTCGGCCAGACTCAGGGCTTCCGACATAAAATTTTCGTGAGTCATAATCCGCAACCAAAATTTCGTAACCGTTCAGGCTATTTTTGCCACAGAGGACACAGAGAGACACAGATGATTTTGTTTTTGGCTCATGTTGGTAAATGTGTGAAATCCCGTGCCCCTACGCAATTTCAGGAAGTTCTAAATATTTCATCCACGAACACATCGGCGTCGAATGGCTCTAAATCGGGTAATTTTTCGCCCAGTCCGATCCACTTGACTGGCAAGTTCACTTCTGCGCGCATGGAGATTACCGCGCCACCTTTGGCCGTGCCGTCGAGTTTGGTGATGATTAGACCGGTAACACCGGCGGCATGTTCAAAATTTTTGGCTTGACGCACGGCTGTCTGGCCAGTGTTGCCGTCCAAAACCATCAGGACTTCGTGCGGCGCGTTGGCCAGCACTTTCTTCATTACGCGGTAAATCTTCTCGAGTTCATTCATCAGATTTTTTTTATTATCGAGCCGACCGGCGGTATCAACGATCACGACGTCGAACTTGCGAGCCACCGCCTTCTCGATGGCTTGGTACGCCACCGAAGCCGGGTCCTGGTTTTGCTTGGCGGGGACATACTCGACGTCCAGTCGCTCGGCCCAAGTCGCCAGTTGATGCACCGCGGCGGCGCGGAATGTGTCGGCTGGCGCGAGCAGAACTTTTTTCCCTTCATGCTTGAATCGGTACGCCAATTTGGCGATGGAGGTTGTTTTGCCCGAACCGTTGACGCCGACAACCAGAATCACCGTCGGCTCACCGCCGGACGCCCAGATCGGCGCGCTCTCCTGCGGTGGAAACATTTGTTTAATTTGTTCTTTTAGCGCTGTCAGAATTTCAGAAGTATTCTCGATGACGTGATCTTTGAATTTCTGCTGTAGTTGCTCGACTAACTCCTCGGCCATGCGAGGCGAGACATCGGCTGCGATCAGCGTGTCACGAATGCGCTCGGCCACTTCCGCATCTATCTTGCGGCCTTTGACAAAATCCAGACCGCTGCGCAGCGCCAGCGCGGTGCGCTGCACACCCGTAACCAACGTTTCGCTGGCCTTCTTCGCCAGTTCAACGACCGCGTCTTTAGCTTTCTTAAAAAAATTGCCAATAGCCACAAACGTTACTCCAATCATCTTTTTGCGGGCAGTCTTTATAATTTACTTCATCAGTTTAATCTTTACAGCCATATTGTTGACAAATGGCGGAAACTTTAGCGTTAGCAATTGTCCTTCGGCTACCACCTGCGTCTCGCTTTGCGCAATTTTGCCATCATAACAATTCCAATATTCGATCCGGTAGCGACCGGCATCCAGATTGTTTACAGCGGCCTCGATGTTCTCGAACTGACGACGATCCGTTAATGCGGGCATCATCTGCATGGCCGGGTGACTGTATATCCAAGCGTACGCGCCATTGTTCCAGCGGTAAATCTCTCCTTGCAATTGATAAGTGGCGAAGTTGTTCGTGACCGGCATGCGTTCCATGGTTCCTTGAATACCGCGCCGATCTTCGTTCTGAATATAATTAGCGAAGCCTCGATAATAAGAATAGAGATTCTGCCGATCAATAAAATCATACCACCAGAACAGCGGCGTGCCGGCGCCATCAGTCATCCAGGTAGCCCACAGACCGCAGTGCGCATCGGCATCCAACGCGGCGGGCACGGTCGCGTTCCAGTCGCCGCCGAATTCAGTGATCCAGAACGGCTTTTGAGCGTCGTGGCGCGTCAAGTTGTCAGTCATCCACTGCTGAGAGCGCTGAGCGATGCCGGTGTATGGCCGGTCAAAGCGATAAGCATCCGTAGCTACGTAATCAAACAACGGCGAGCACGCCAGTTGCTTGTCAATCCAATTGTAGTCGGTCGCGTAGTGATTGGTAATCGGATGGCGATAGATATCTGATTTGCGCAGGAACGTGATCATTTCTTTCGCCCACGCCTGCGGCACCGGCCCACGATGAAAACGAGAGCGTTCGTTCGAGTCGTTCTGATTCAAGCCTCCCACCAAGTCGTATTCGCTTACCAATTCCCAACCCATGATCGTGGGATCGGCGCCCCAGCGCGCGACGATGTAGCGCAGTTTATGGCGATGCCATTTCTTCGCGGTCTCATCACTGAAGAATGCGCGCGCATTGTCCACCACGCCATTAGGTTCCGTGAGCCGATTGTACGGATTCAAGTCCCACTCCCAGTCGCACCAGGCGCTGAATTTGCCATGATTGTCCAAAACCAGATGGATATTAATACCGCGCTGCCGAGCCATTTGCAGCAGTCGGTCCAGCAGCCAGGCATGTTGCAGGCTGTAACGACCAGGCCCGTAGTAATCGCGCCAGCGAGCGGTCCATTCGATGCCTACCCACCAAGCGGACATCCAAACTTCCGCGGTATTCTCGCCGTGCTGCTGCATCTTGGTCAGAAAATCGGCGTACATCGGCAGCCCGCGCCCGGCAGGCGGCTCCTGCCTGTAGATTTCTCGCCAGCAGCGCACATCCAACGGCGAATGCAGATTATGACCGATGGGATAGAAAAATTCTCCATTTTCAAATTCGAAGTAGCGCGGATCCTGCCGCGACACGCGAACAAAACCTTTGCTCTCCGCGGGCAGACTGCGGAACGTACGCTCCGGCGCGATGAGTTCCGTCCAGGCCATGCGCGGCGAGTGGCGCAATTTGACGCGCAACGTATATTTGTATTTGCCTGCTTCGCGCGGCGTGATGCGCACTCGCCACTCCGGCCGCCCCAACGGAGTAAGTTCATCGCCCATGAATCGGTCCGTGCGATCATAGTCCTGGAACCAAAACCCGACATGTTCCATCTTCTGCCCGCTGGGCGTTTCCACGACGCAAGTGACATCGGCTTTTTCAGGGTCGAACGGATTATCCGACTGGCGATTCAATTCGAACCGCAAAGTCAACGTCTCGAACTTGCGCACCTGCGGCGGATTGGAAGCCTGGCTAGGCGCAACCGAGAGCTGATCGGGGTCAGTACGAAAATTTAATATCTCAATGCGTTCGTCTTTGAAGGTGGCGGCCTTCTTCGCCAGGCTGCGCAGGTACTCCGTGCGCTCCGGCGGCGCTGCTTGAGCGTTAGGACCTGCACCGTCCAAAGTAGTGAGCATCGTCATGAAACGTTGCGGTCGCAACCATGCGCGGAAATTATCAACCAGTAATTTGCCCTTGAATTCCTTGTCGCCATAAAAAGTGATGCCGATGTTTCGGATGCGCGAGGCCTGATTCTCATCCCACTGACCCAGATGTCCCAGCGGCGTCACGTGAGGCGATCCGCCGCGAATATCCGCGGCTACTGTATTCCAGCGGCCCGGGATCAACGCATGGCGTGAGCGTGCTTGATACCACAACCCGTCTTTATCCTTCATGAAAAATAAACAGCCGATGAAGCCGCTGCATTCCTTTGGCACAAAGACGTCATAAGCGATGAAACGAACGCCCTGCATTTTGTATTTATCGTTCTGGTTAATGAAGTTGTCGCGAAAGATCGTTGTTGTATCAGGAAATCGCACAGGTACGGCCAAGACCTTGCCGCGCTTATTTTCCGCGGCGTCCTCGACTCGCAACTGCTGATTAGCTTTGGTCTTTTTCTGTCCATCGGATTCGGGCTCATTATCAGTCGTCAAGTCGTTATATGCTGATACTGATATGGACGACGACAGCGCGGCGGAATTGTCATCTTCCAACATCCACCCTTGCTCGTCGTCATCCCAAGAAAACATCGGGTCGCGTGCCGTTGGGAACCAACCGGCGCTGGTGTCATTGACATCTTTCAACGCTTCGGCGGCGATACGCGCTCCGGTGCTCTCTTCGCTCGGATGCGACAGATATATCTCGCGCACGATCGCATACCCGATCAAGCCCAGCCAGAAGACGGCAAAACTTATCAACATCACTTGCCGACTTTTGCTGATATGTTGTTGGTGCTGATCCATGCGGCGGTTCTCGATTGCGGACTATGGTCAAGCGAACCACTCCCTAATGGTCGCGGCTCGGATAACAGAATCTATTTTCCAGTGGTGTCGCTTCGCTCAACCACAGACTAATGGCTTTGAACTTTCCGTGTTCTCGCCGAACAGTCATTTATAATTCGTAATTCGTAATTCATAATTCGCAATTCATAATCTGCTTTTTACTTTTTACGCTTCCCTCTTACGTTAAGGACATGGCGCATCCGCAACGAGATTCAAATTACGACCATGAGAATTTCATCCGCATCGCCCCCGACGTCAAATTGGGGCAGAACGTCTGTATTTACAGTTTTGTGAATTTATACGGTTGCGCCATCGGCGACGACACGAGAATCGGCACGTTCGTAGAAATTCAGAAGGGCGCGGTGATCGGTCGGCGCTGTAAAATTCAGAGCCATACATTCATCTGCGAAGGAGTGACAATCGAGGATGAGTGTTTTATTGGCCACGGTGTCATCTTCATCAATGATCGCTACCCGGCCGCGGTCAATTCGGACGGCAGCTTGATTGTCGCCGGACAATGGCAATGCGTGACGACGCGTGTCTGCCGTCGTGCGGCGGTTGGGTCGAACGTAACGATTCTCTGCGGCGTTACGATTGGGGAAGGCGCCTTGGTGGGCGCCGGCGCAGTCGTTACTCAGGATGTGCCAGCCGGCGCAGTCGTGGCCGGTGTGCCGGCAAAGGTTTTGAAAACTGTAAATGTTCGCCACAGAGGCGCATTCGAGGCCAAGCCGCAACCAAAAAGGCGTTGTTGACGGGGTGACAGGGGGACAGGGAGACAGGGAGACAGGGAGACGGGGGGACGGGGGGACGGGGGGACGGGGAGAAACATCGTTTGCCCAAAAGTCGCCCAAAAATCTTTGCGTCACACAAAAAAAGGGTAACCGTCCAGCGAAGCTACGCCTCAAACCGACAAGTGGGATGATCTTGCTTGTGACTATTTTGTTGGATTACGATAAGTTTATTAGGCATGGGCTGCAAGAGAAGTATAAAAAACGAACAGAAAACAGAAAAGTGGAG
>JAZDLP010000011.1:0-3810 GCA_043801885.1 Planctomycetota bacterium
GCTGAAGATCTTTGCACTGCACACTGTGAAGTACGCTTTAATCGGATGAGCCAAAAATCTCCCTTGGGGCCACCTATTTTCATAATTCGTTCGATCAGTTGATCAAATACGACTTTGCCACAAAGCATTTCGAAAACATCAACAGCGCGTTAACTTCTGGTGTTGAAGCATTCTTTACAATTAAACCAGTAAAGGAGATCGAGCTTCAATCTACAGCGACATTTTTACATACTGAAGATGCTACAGGGCAGCCCTTACGGCGCCGACCGGCAGAGACCTACACTGGAAGGTTGATCTTGCGGCCACTCTTGCGTTTGGTTCCGGAGAAACACGCCGGTCTGGAAATCGCGCTCTCAGCCATCCACGTTTCTGATCGGACAGATATCGGCCCTACATCAACCAAAGCTTACGCTACTGTGATAAATCCGGCATACACACGACTAGATTTAGCCGTCAGCTATCGTTTTCTGGAACATTTCCGCGCGTTCGCTCGCGTGGATAACTTCACCAACGAAAAATACGAAAGCGCCAAGACTTTTCCGTCTGAAGGCGCAAGTTTCCTGGGAGGCTTGGAATTCTCATGGAAATTCTAACGAGGCGTGTAACGCAGACGTTCTGCAATTCAAATCGTCAAATTTTTAGACATTGTAGCAACAAAACAGAGTTTGAAAGGCTGTTATCCGAGCCGCGACCGTTAGGGAGCGAGTTCGCTTGACCACTTGCGAACACGTGCGACTCGAATAACAATAATCAAACTTGACTGATCACACTTGGTATCGAACGATGAAGAAATGGGCGGTGGCATTGTTGTTGTTGGCGCTGTTGGCGGTTGCCTTATCGTGGCCGCAACACAGACAGCGTCACGAGCTGTCGTCCGGGCGCGCGCTTCGCGATGCGCTCGGACGACAAGTGTATTGCCCGCGCAGTCCTCAGCGTATTGTTTCGTTAGCTCCGAGCGCAACCGAATTGCTGTTTGCGCTGGGAGCTGGGAATCGGGTCGTGGGCAACACCTTTTTTTGCTGTTACCCGCCAGAGGCAGTCGGTTTGCCGAAGGTGGGCGGGTACAGCGACCCGGATATCGAACGCATTATAAGTTTAAAGCCGGATTTAGTGGTCGGCGCGCGTGGCAACCCACTGACATTATTCGAAAGAATCACGCAACTGAACGTGCCGTGTATTGCGCTAGCCAGTGAATCGTTGGACGATGTTCTTGCAAACGTGACGTTATTGGGCCAAGCGCTTGGCGAGGAAGTATCCGCTGCCAATCTTGTTGCCGCCATGCGCAAACGGTTAGAGTGCGTAGCGACGAAAATGGCGCGTTCGTCGGTCCGACCGTGCGTGTTATTTCTATTCTCGCTAGACAAACTGATTAGCGCGGGAAAAGGCTCGCATATTGATGAACTGATTAATCGCGCCGGAGGACAAAACATCGCGTCTGAATCAGATTTGCCCTGGCCGGAGATTCCCATGGAGATCGTTCTGCTGCGCGATCCCGAAGTTATCATTCTCATGACACCACATGGCAAGAAAGATGCGACGACATCTGTCTCAGTCGCTGATATACTGGGGCGCGATTCGCGATGGGCGGGAATTTCGGCCGTCAAAAATAAACGCGTGACTGTAATTGATGATGACCTTCTCGCGATCCCAGGACCGCGTTTGATTGACGGTCTTGAGCATCTGACCTTGGCTATCCATCCGGAACTTGGCGCGCAGAAATACGAAAATGAATGAGCCTGTAGCAACAAAACAGAGTTTGAAAGACTGTTTCCGAGCCGCGCGTGTTAGCAAGCGGTTTATTAGACCACTCCCTAACGGTCGCGGCTCGGATAAGACTAAAAAAATTGCTGTACTGTTGCTACAGTCTCATAATGAATAGCGCAATCCGCCTAGAGGCGCGGGAGTTGACTGTGGGATACGGTCAACATCCGGTGATCCGTGACATCAATCTGAGACTGCGCTCCGGCGAGATGGTCGGCATCATTGGCCCAAACGGTTCCGGCAAGAGCACACTCTTAAAAGCGCTGTCTGGTTTGATTCCAGCGCAAAGTGGGCAGGTATTTTTAGATGGACAGTTGCTGACTGGTCTTGAACCGCGCGCTCGAGCGCGGCGGATGGCTTATGTTCCCACCGCAGCTCAGCCAATTTTTGGATTTTCCGTAACCGATGTCGTCTCTCACGGGCGCTATCCACACGAATCGGATTCTGGCCTAGTCAACCAAGAAGCGTTCATCTCTTCCGCATTGACACGAGTTAACTTGGAACATTTGCGTGATGTCAGTGTCAATCGTCTGAGTTCGGGTGAATGGCAGCGTGTTCTGATTGCTCGAGCGCTGGCTCAGAACGCTCCCGTTATGCTACTGGACGAGCCGACTGCTCATCTTGACGTGAAGCATCAAGCGCAGGTATTTGAACTACTGCTGCAGCTCAGCAGCGCAGAGGATAAGACTGTTCTGTGCGTCTGCCACGATCTGAATCTGTCCGCTGAATACTGTGGACGATTGATTCTTTTAAGCGAAGGAAAAATACTAACGCAGGGAGCGCCCAACGAAGTTATTCATCCCACCGTGCTAGCGGCGGCTTACGGAATACATCCGATGGTGTGGTCTAACCCGCATTCGGGACAACCAGTGGTCCTGCCTGCTAGGCGTTTGAGTCCACGCGCATGAAAACGAACAGACTATTGCCGGCGACGCTCTGGAGCATTCTGTCTCTGGCCTTGTTGACAAGTTTTTTCATCAGTCTGAATTTAGGAAGTAGCGACATCAGTTTTGCCGATATCTGCGGCGCTTTGATCGGCAAGGTGACTGGCGAGTCAACGCCAGCGACGCTAACAATGATCATTTGGGACCTGCGCATACCACGCCTGATCATGGCGATACTGGCCGGCGCGGCGCTGTCAACTGCGGGCGCGATTATGCAGACTTTTTTTAAGAACCCTCTGGCTGACCCTTATATTCTGGGCGCGGCCTCTGGCGCGGGATTGGGCGCGGTACTGGCGACCTCTTTCGTCTCACTTTCCAGTCTCTTTGGTGGCGGTGTGCTCTCGCTTTGCGCATTCGCGGGAGCGCTTCTCACAACGATGCTTGTGTATTTTCTGGCACGGCGTGACGGTGGAATACCGACAACGGTTTTGCTTTTAACAGGAGTGGCCGTGGGTGGTCTGTTGCAGGCGTTTACCGCTTATTTTCTACTGCGCCAAACGCATCATCAAACTCGTGAAATGATGTCGTGGCTAATGGGCAGTCTCTCCGGAGCGTCTTGGGCACAAGTTCAGATCGCTTTTCCCGTTATAAGCATTGCCGTTCTTGTTGCGCTGCATCTGCGACGAGAACTTGATCTGATCGCTTTCGGAGACGAAGACGCTTATCACTTGGGCGTGCCACTGAAGCGCGCTAAATGCCTGGCATTGATCTGCGCCTCAATGTTAGTCGCTGTTTCGGTGGCTATGTGCGGCGTCGTTGCATTCGTTGGCCTGCTAGTTCCACATTGCGCCAGAAGAATTGTTGGCCCAAAACACAGCCGATTATTGCCTGTCAGTATGGTTCTCGGTGGAATCCTGTTGATTTGGGCTGATGCGGTGGCGCGCCTAGCGATTCCCACAACCGAGATGCCATTGGGAGTGGTCACGAGTATTGCTGGTTGCGTATTTTTTCTGTTTGCGCTCTCGACTCATGCTAATAGTCATCGCGAATCAGATAGCCTATATCATTAACTCTTTACTCACCTTTGCGCCGCACTTCAGACAGCCCTGTAAACACAACGGCTTCTCTAATCCACTTTTAGCCATGAGTATCTCGTCAGCAAGAA
>JAZDLP010000030.1:0-2479 GCA_043801885.1 Planctomycetota bacterium
GTAACCGTTCAGTCCCTTCAAGTAATGAACCGCGAATGAACGCGAATGAACGCGAATCACAGAAAAAAATATTAGCGTCTATTCGTGTGCATTCGCGGTTAATAAGATGAAAATAGACTGAACGGTTACTCGTATTTTTTCTCATTTTCTTAACATTTTACATCGTAGCGTTTTTGATTTTGATGTTATATTAACAACCGCGCTGAATTTTTACGGTGAGCTAATCGAACCAGGAGGGCGAGAGGATAGTGGAAAGCTGGTCTGTGCAGGACGCCGTCGAATTGTATGGCGTCAATCATTGGGGACGGCAGTTCTTCTCCGTAAATACTCAAGGTCACTTGGTCGTTCATCCTACCGGCCAAAAAGAAACCGGCATTGACCTCAAAGCTCTGGTGGCGGATATCGAAGCGCGTGGCATCGGTTTGCCGATGCTGATTCGTTTCCCCGACGTGTTGCATTATCGCGTTGAAGAACTGAACACTTGTTTTAACAACGCGATCAAGGAACACGGCTACCGCGGCTTGTACCGCGGCGTCTATCCCATCAAGGTCAATCAGGAACGGCACGTGGTCGAGGCCATCGTGCGGCATGGCGCGGAGTATCACTTCGGCCTTGAAGCCGGCTCCAAACCGGAACTAATGGCCATTCTCGCGCTGCTGGACAGCACCGAGGGATTATTCATTTGCAATGGATATAAAGACGAAGAATATCTCGAAATCGCGCTGCTGGCGACCAAGCTGGACCGCAAAATTGTCATCGTGCTGGAAAAGCCGATGGAGCTGGATTTACTGCTGCGCATAGCCGAGAAACACAAAGTCCGCCCGATGATCGGTATGCGCGCCAAGTTGAACGCACGCGGCACTGGCCGTTGGGAAGTCTCCGGCGGCGACCGCTCCAAGTTCGGTTTTACCGCCGAAGAAATGTTGAAGGTCGTTGATACGCTGCGCGAACGGCAGATGCTGGATTGCTTGCAGATGCTGCACTTTCACATTGGCAGCCAGGTCAACGCGATTCGCAACATCAAAGCTGCGCTGAAAGAATCCGCGCGTTTTTATGTCGAACTGAAAAAACTCGGCGCGGGGCTTAAGTATCTCAACGTCGGCGGCGGCCTGGCGGTAGACTACGACGGCAGTCAGACCAACTTTGAAGCCTCGATGAACTATACAATGCAGGAGTACGCCAACGACGTGGTCTTCCAGGTGATGGAAGTCTGCGACGAAACTAATGTCGAACATCCTTATCTGGTTAGCGAATCTGGTCGAGCGCTGACCGCGCATCACAGCTTGTTGATCTTTAATATTCTGGGAGTCTCGGAAGTCGCCGGCGCGGAGACTGACGAAGTCCAGATCGAACTGAGCGACGATGCGCCGAACGTGCTGTGGAATTTGCGCGAGACTTGCAATTCAGTCACTCGTAAAAATTATCTCGAAGCTTATCACGACGTCGTGCAGATGCGCGACGAAGCGGTGACCATGTTCAACCTCGGTTATCTGAATTTGAGATGGCGAGCGTTGGCTGAGCGCTTATTCTGGGCTACCTGCCGCCGTGTACTGAAAATCATCCGCACCATGCCGTTGGTGCCTGAAGATCTGGATCGGTTGGAACGCAGCATGGCGGATACATATTTCTGTAATTTCTCGCTCTTTCAAAGTGTTCCTGATCATTGGGCAATCAATCATCTCTTCCCGATCATGCCGTTGCATCGCCTGAATGAACGTCCTACACGCCGCGGCGTGTTGGCGGATATCACTTGCGACAGCGACGGCCGCGTCGAAAATTTTATTGACCTGAAGGACGTTAAGAGCGTATTAGAGTTGCATTCGATGAACAACGAACCGTATTTTTTGGGCGTCTTCCTGCTGGGCGCGTACCAGGAGATTTTGGGCGACTTGCATAATCTCTTCGGCGATACCAACGCTATACATGTTTCGTTGGAGAACGGCAACTACAAAGTTGAGCAGGTTGAGACGGGCGATACGGTAGAAGATGTGTTGCATTATGTCAGCTACGAAAAGAATGAGATAATTCATCGTCTGCGCACCGCCAGCGAAGCCGCCGTTCGCGCCGGCAAAATGTCGCTGGAAGATTTGCGCCTGTTTGTGACCATGTATCAGAACGGCATGGACGGGTACACGTATCTTGAGGGTTAGACTTACAAGAGAGTGGAAGAAAAGATACTTGAAGTGCTAATAGTTTCTGTTGCGGAAAAGAAAAAATCGCGGAAAGTTTCTATAATTGATATACTATCGGAGGCAATAAAAATCTCAAAGGAATAACACCATGCGCTTGAAATCTGAAAATTAATTATGCTTTCAATTCTTTCCCAAAACAAATCTCAAGATCGTAGCAGATCGGAGAAAAACATTCGAGCAAGTCAGCGACATTCTTGATGAGAATCCCAAATTGCTCAACGCCATCCACAAGGATTTTCTGAAATTATCGGAAGACAATAGCGAAGGGAAAACACGAAAAGGCGACT
>JAZDLP010000033.1:0-10017 GCA_043801885.1 Planctomycetota bacterium
CGCGTTCGGCAGCGAGAATCTGGCGCCCATTACTGATGGGCTGGCCGCCGACACGTTCGTTCCTGCCGTCGGCCAGACCATCACGATCAGTCCCGTTGCCGTGGATCCAGAGACGGGCCGCAGTGTCTTCGATCATCAAACTTATGATTTCGGTGATGGTGTGATTGTCCGCGACATCGCCGGCGCGACGACGCACAGCTACGCCACGCCCGGCATCTACTGCGTGCGCTGCACGCTTGCCGACGATCAAGGCCTGACGGCCATCGCCGAAGACCAAGTGATCGTGGGCGCGACTCAGATTCTCAAACTGCCCTTCAAGTTCCGTAAATATATTCCTCCCGAAGAAGCCGGCAGCGGTGAACACGAATCAGATACTCTCGCCACCACTTTTATCGGCGTCGGCGCCAAAGCCGGCGACCGCATCGTTTTCGTCTATAATCGCAACCGTTTCGGACGTATGCATGCCTCGGACGCGGGCGATGATACCGACATTATTCTTAAACCAAACGGTAGTTTTACCGGCGCTACGCGCTTGGCTCACGCCGTTTCGCTACATATCTCCGGCGACAAACTGGCGATCCGCGTCTCGAACGCGAGCTTGGATCGCACCGGTGATCCGCGTTTCGGACGCGCGGATATCAAAGGTATCTTCAAGCAGCAACGTATCGCCGTCTGTATTGTGCCAGCCGATGGCTCTACGCCACGGGTCTGGGCATTCACCGGCAACATGCAGGTCAAAGTAAAAGGCGGCGCGACCAATCAGGCATACTTCTGCCCCGAAGAATCTATCAGCGGCACTACCACCGACAAAGAGCCTGATCCGCGCAAGCAGGAAGTGTATTGAATGCAAATCTTCGGTAGTGTATCCGAATAGCTAAAGGACACAATGTGTAGTGGTTGCGGTTTTCGGCTAACCCAAGAGATTGTGCGCATTCGAAATGATGAGCTATCCTGAGTCACCACCGGAATTCCCGACTTCGCTACTACAGTGTCTAAAAAAGACGTGATTTTCCCCGCGCATAGTATAGTAGTTGCGCTTTAGTTTTGAGTGTGTTAAAAGAAGATTGTTGATTTTAGATTTTTGATTGCGGATTGAAGAAAGGAATGCGCTCATGCCAGGCCGTTGTCAATACTGTGATAAAGCTCCAATCACCGGCATTAAATATGTCCGTAGCGGTCTGGCCAAGGCCAAGGGTGGCGTAGGCCGTAAAATCAGAGGTAAGCAGCGTCGCTGGTTTAAGCCCAACTTGCAGCATTTAAAAGTAGTGGAAACAAACGGTCACGTGCATCGGGTCTGGATTTGCAGTCAGTGTATGAAGAACGGTCGAATCATGAAGGCGCCGAAACAGAAAGAAATGGCTGCGCTGCGCGCTGAAAAAACTGCAAAATAGGCAACCGTTCACCACAGTCGCGATGGCGCTGTGCGTCACCCAGAAACAATGAAAATGCCACGCACGTTGCGATATTTTCGGAGCAGAGCCACAGCGGATTTTGATTTTTAAGTTTCTGTTCATCTCTGTTCATCTCTGTGTCCTCTGTGGCCTTATGGTGAACGGATACGAATCTTTTGCTTTCCACGTAACGGCCAAGCCCATCGGGCCGATCTGTAATTTAGACTGTCAATATTGTTTTTACCTCGAAAAAGAGAATCTTTATCCGGACACCAAGAACTTTCGCATGTCCGACGAGGTTCTTGAAAGTTACATCCGTCAACGCTTCGCCAATCAAAATGTATCGGAAGTCAATTTTGCCTGGCAGGGTGGCGAACCGACGCTGCTGGGGTTGGATTTTTTTCGTCGTGTCGTGGAGTTGCAAAAAAAATACTGCGTTTCGAGCCGGCGCGTCAGTAACGCTTTTCAGACTAACGGCATTTTGCTTGACGCGGACTGGTGTCAATTCTTTCGCGAGAATAAATTTCTCGTTGGGTTAAGCATTGACGGTCCGCGCGATCTGCATGATTGCTACCGTGTGGATCATAGCGGTCGGCCCACCTTTGATCGCAGCATGCAAGCGCTGGAATTACTGAAGCGGCACGGCGTTGAGTTCAACACGCTGACCGTCGTCAATCGGGAAAATTCGCGTCGCCCGCTCGAAGTTTATAACTTTCTCAAGAATCACGGCTGTGTTTTCATGCAGTTTATTCCGCTGGTAGAATGCGTCGCTAGCGAAAGTGTGTCGGCGCCGCCGGACAGCGCGATCTCGCCGGCAACGGTTACATTTGGAAGTGTGCAGTCAGAAACGTGGGGCGAATTTCTTTGCTCTATCTTCGATGAATGGGTGCGCCATGACGTCAGCCAAATCTACGTACAGCTCTTTGAAGTTCAACTGGGCTTGTGGCTGGGCTTGCGATCATCGCTGTGCGTATTCTCTGAAACCTGCGGCCAGAGCTTGATATTAGAACACAACGGCGACCTGTACGCATGCGACCACTACGTGTATCCAAAGTTTCTTCGCGGAAATATTCTGCGGCAATCAATGAGCGCGATGGCGGCGTCGGCGGAACAAATTCGGTTCGGCGCCGACAAACGCGATGCGCTGCCGCGGCAGTGCCTGCGCTGCGATATGCGCTTTGCCTGCAACGGCGCATGTCCAAAGCATCGCTTTATGAAAACCGCTGACGGCGAAGATGGCCTCAATTATCTCTGCTCCGGTTACAAGCGATTCTTTAAACACATCGCTCCGTATATGCAACAGATGGTCGAACTGCTGAAAGCCAGGCGCTCACCAGCGTTGATTATGAGCCGGCTGGCGCGGCACGAACGATGAGCGAGAGTGATGCTAAAACCAGAATTTCAACCGCACGCAGTATACTCATCATTCATCGCTCGTCATCATCACTAATCCTTACTTGGCATCCTGAACGCAATAGATTACAATTAGTTTGGGCGCGATTTTTCGTTTCATCGGCACAGTGGGTGTCGGTGGCGATGGTGACGCAGGTTAAGCATGAACTGGTCTTGGGCTTCGTACAAGCTTAAGTAATTGAAAGGTTTTTTATGATCAAGCGATTCAGCACGTTGGATGTCGGCGTTGGCGTCAAAGAGTTGGATGCGGCGATTGATGAATGCATGGACACCATCGGCAGTGATGAGTTGCATAACGTGGCCGTCGCCACGGTTTCGGACTTTTCGCAAGGCGCGATTCTAAAAGGTCGCATTGTTCGTCTGGCCGGCGACGATGTGGTCGTAGATATCGGCTATAAGTCGGAAGGCTTTATCCCTAAAGGCGAATTCGACAATCAGGACGAGATTGAAGCGGGCGTCGAATTGGAAGTTTATCTTGATCAGATCGAAGATGAATCCGGATTGGTCGTGTTGAGCAAGAAGAAAGCTGATCGCATCCGCGGTTGGGAACGCGTCATGCAAGCTTACAAAGTTGGCGACACGGTTAAAGGCAAGGCAGTGCGCAAGATCAAAGGTGGTTTGCTGATAGATATCGGCGTGCATGTTTTCCTGCCCGCCAGCCAGATTGACATTCGTCGTGTCGGCGATCCTGGCGATTGGATTGGTCGCGAACTGGAATGCAAGATTATCAAAATTGACGAAGAGCGTCGCAATATCGTTCTCTCTCGTCGCAAACTATTGGAAGAAGATCGCGACAAGATGAAGAAAGACCTTCTCTCTACTATCCAGCGCGGCGAAGTTCGGCGCGGCATAGTTAAGAATACCACCGAGTTTGGCGCATTTGTTGATCTCGGCGGCATTGATGGCCTGCTGCACATCACCGACATGTCCTGGGGCCGCATCCAGCATCCGTCGGAGATGCTCAAGGTTGATCAGATGATTGAAGTCAAAGTGCTCGAATTCGATCTGGCTCGCGAACGCATCAGTTTAGGCATGAAGCAGCTCACCCCAAACCCTTGGTCGCAGGCGCAGGCAAAGTACACAATTGACAGCAAGCTCAAGGGCGAAGTAGTCAACATCATGCCGTACGGCGCGTTCGTCAAACTCGAACCGGGCATTGAAGGCCTGGTGCATATCTCCGAGATGTCCTGGACGCGCAGTATCCAGCATCCCAGCGAAGTCGTAACGCTCGGCCAGCAAGTGGAAGTCGTCGTTCTCGACATAAATTCGGATAAACAAGAGATTAGTCTCGGCATGAAACAGGCCGAAGCCAATCCGTGGACGCAGGTCGAAGAGAAGTACCCGCCCGGCACGAAGGTTAAGGGCAAGGTACATAATATGACTACTTACGGCGCCTTCATTGAACTGGAGGAAGGCATTGACGGACTGCTGCATGTTTCGGATATGTCTTGGACCAAGAAGATCACGCATCCCAGCGCCATGTTAAAGAAGGGTGATGAGGTCGAAGCTGTGGTGCTGAGTGTGGAACGAGAACGCAAGCGGGTTGCGCTGGGACTTAAGCAACTCTCCGAAGATCCGTGGGTTACGGATATTCCCAGCCGATTCAAAGCTGGAGATATTGTCAATGGCGAAGTGACAAAGTTGACCAGCTTCGGCGCGTTCGTCGAAATTGATAAAGATCTGGAAGGCCTATTGCATATCTCCGAGATGCTTGATGGCAAAGTCGAGAAGCCCGAGGAAATCGTGCAGTCCGGCCAGAAACTTGAATTGAAGATTCTGAATGTCGAGCCTGGAGAACGCAAAATCGGCCTCAGTTTGAAAGCTATGTTACCGAGCGCTTCGCTAACATCCACGCCGCCGACTGAGCCGCAAAAAGAATTTTAGATTTTGGATTTTTGATTGCGGATTGAAGGAAAACAGATCGCCTTTATTGAGTCCAGCGCGGCTAAAGAGACAGACCTTATAAACTCAACCATTGCTGGTTGAATCAAATACTCTGTTTTTTACCCACCGATTTTTCCGAAGAGCCACTAAACTGGACTCAATAGCAGTAATTTTTGACTTGGGTGACTAACTTTGAAATTACTATACTTTCACTTCAAATCTGTGTTTATCTGTGTTCATCTGTGGTTTTATTTCTTCGTAGCGCGTATTTTGGTGTGCGCGATGAGTTTGGCGCTGTTGACGAGTAACAGCGTTTGGTGTGGGCAGGCGCGCGCGCCGATGGTGGCCGAGCCGCCGCCAAAGGCGCCGCCGGGCTTCTTTCAGGTCATCACGTCAGCCTGCACTGTTGAGACCGACGTATCCCAAGCTTATGCAAACAAAATTGCCGTTATGGTGCGCAATGCCGAGTCGAAGTTTTACGAACTATTCAAGTTGACGCCTGAACTCATGAATGGCGTGTCAAAGCAGCCATTCGACGCGAAAGCAAACATTCCCGGTTCGATCATGTTTGATATGGGCTTTCGACCGTGGGTTGAAGTGCGTGTTTACAAGGAAATGGAACGCTTCTCTGACGAATTGTTCGAGATGACCGGTGTAAAAGACAAACAGCAGCAACTGCGACAAGGCATCCCGGGCGCATACTTTATTACGTGTCATGACTATGACGGCAAACGCAGGCTGCGTCGGATCCGTAGTTTCGTCGCCAACCGTGACGACGACGAACAAGAACGCGCTCTGTTGCATGAATTTGGTCAGCTCTTCATAGTATCCTACTTATTGGAATTTTCCGGTGGTCCGCCACCGGGTCAAGAGAGCCAGAAGCGGGGTACGCCTGCCTGGTTGCTAGAAGGCTTGTCCCAATTGCTTGAGCTTCGTTGGTCCAAAGCCGCGTCCGCGCAGAAAGCGCGCTTGCGTCAGCAAGCTATGATCTATGAAGCGATCAATATCGGCGATAACTATCCGTTCGAAGAGTTTATCAACATCACCAATGCGCAAAATCTAGTCATGATCGCCAACGATCCACAACGCTCTATACTGAATTACGCGCAGTCGGCGTCGGTAATGGATTATATGGTTAACAAGGATAGCAATCGCTTCTTTAATTTTCTGCAGAATCTGCGACAGATGCACTTCGAACGCAATTTAAGAAGCCGGGATAAGAACCATATCACGGAACTTTATTCATTTCAGAACGAGGCGTTCAAAAAAGCATTTATGGTTGACTTGACGGTGATTGAGGATGGCTGGAAAAAACACGTCAAGAAGATCATGGAAGAGCAGTTGAAGCGCCAGCCGGAACTTTACTACTGGATTGGCGAATATTATCTGCATCGTGGCAAGGACAAAGCTAACGATTTGGCAAAGGCAGAGGACAATTTTAGACTGGCCATGACTCAAGCGCCAACCAAGGGCGAAGGATACTTGGGTATTGGGCGCTTGGCGATTCGTAAAAGCGGCAGTCGCAAATTAGCGGCTGAAGATCGCCAGAAATTTACCGATGAAGCGCTGACTATGCTGGCCAAGGCGGTGGAATACCTGCCTAAAGATGACGAGGCCTGGTTGTGTTACGGCATTGCGCAGACAAATGTCGGCAAATACAAAGAAGCCGCTGAGAGTTTCGACAAGGCTCTGAAGATTTATCCGCGCAATGCTCGCGCTCTAGCGGGATTGGGACAAGTCGCTTGCCAGTTGCAGCAATACGAAAAGGCCATGGACGCATATGAATTGGCGTATGAAGCCAGCCGCAATCTGCGCCATCTTTTCGAAAGAGGGCGCGCAGCGTTTTTTGGAAAAAAATATCGCGAGGCGCAGAGCGACTTTGCGCGTTTCTGTGAAATGTTCCCTCAGGACGCTCAGGGACAATTTTGGTACGGTCTGGCTGCCTGGCGTCTGGGCGATAAGGATTTTGGACTAAAGAAACTGGAAGAGGCCGCCAAACTCGACTCGAAAGATGGTAACATTAAAAATGCGCTGGCTCTGGCCCAGAAGGGGGAAATGATCAAGTTCCAAGGGGAGGACGCCTTGCCGGTCAGCAAAGGAACTGAGGCGGCTAAGCCAAAGGAATTTATCCGCATCAACGATGAATGATTTTGGATTTTAGATTTTAGATTGCTGATTGAACGGTTACAAAAATATAATAGTGGTTTTCACCAAACAGTTATTCATAATTCGTAATTCGTAATTCATAATTCATAATTCATAATTCGTCAATCACCGTGCAGCGAAGGCGGGCCTTGGCCGAACTGTTTTTCGTAGTAACCTTTGCCGTGGCGCTTGTATTGTGTGAAGCCGGCCTTGGCCATGTTATCAGCGCTGGGCTTGTGAGCCATGATCCCAACGCCACCCAAGTTTGGCGCGGTGATGATTCGTTCAATCGCGCCGTCACATTTTGGACACTTGGCCAATATCTCGTCTTTCATGTGTTGCGCGAACTCAAAAGTCTTCGAGCACATCTCGCACTCGCGATTCTTGGCATCATCGCCTATAGGACCGTAGGTATACGTGGGCATCGTATTTTTTCCTTTTTCCTTTTTCCTTTTTCCTTCATATATTATGCGCGTGGCAAGTAATAAAACAATCGCCTTTGGCGTCATGCTGACAGTGGGACTGTTCTTTGCCGTCTCGTTGCTGTATCCGCTTTCGTATTCGCTCAATGAAGCCGTGCGCGAACCAGTTTTTGCGCAGCCGGAGAAAGGCGAAACGTGGGCCGCATTGGCGCAACGACAGGGTTTGCCGCTGTCCAAGCTCTGGCAATTGAACAAATTTGATCCGAGCAAGGTCTCCGCCGCCGCAGAAATGTCGCCCGACCGAACGCACGTGATTGTCGCGTATCAGTGGACGCTCAAACATATTCTGCGCATCTTCGATGTCAATGCGCCGCAATGGCGCTGGATCATTAACAGTCTGGCGCTGGCCACAGTCGTCACGCTGGTCTGCGCGATTATTTCGTATCCGTTGGCTTACTTACAGACGCGCGCCACCTTTTGGCGGCAGAATTTACTGAGCGGGCTGCTGCTGTTGCCGCTGGTACTGCCGCCGTTCGTCGGCGCAATCGGGCTGCGGCGCATGTTGGCCAAATACGGCACACTCAATCAACTCCTAATGAATATCGGACTGGTGGATCCGGCGCAGCCGATTGATTTTCTCGATCAGTTCCGATTTTTTGGCGTGGTGCTGGTGATGGTGCTGCATTTCTATCCACTGCTGTATCTAAATCTTGCTGCGGCAATCTCGAACATTGATCCGAGTTTATTAGAATCATCGAAGAGTTTGGGAAACTCGCCCTGGAAGACATTCCGCCGCGTGATTCTGCCGCTGTCGACGCCAGGACTGATCGCCGGCGGCAGTCTGGTCTTCATTGGCGCATTCACTGACTTAGGCACGCCGTTGATATTTGGCTATCAGGAGACTGTAGCGCGGCAGATATATGCGCTGGCTAACGAACAGACCAGCAACCCGGCCGCGCCCGCGCTGGTGGCGATTGTCACGCTGATCGTTCTCGCGCTCTTCGCGCTAACGCGCTGGTCAGTGCGTTGGAACGTAGAGGCTGGCGGCGGCGCAAAGGGTCAATCGCGCGCGGTGGAAAATCCGCTAACGCCCGGCTGGACGGCGCTGGCGATCTTGCTGCACTTGGGCGTGATCTGCATCGCTCTTCTGCCGCATCTGGCCGTATTTTTAAACGCAATCGGGGAACGTTGGTTTATGAGCGCGATGCCGCAGGCGTATACTACGGCCAATCTGTGCGAAGCGCTCTCGCACCCTATGGCCATTGACGGCATGCGTAATAGTCTGATTTACGCGACAGCCAGCACATTCATTGATGTGACGCTGGGACTGGCCTGTGCGTGGGCGATTGTGCGTCATGGCGGTTGGTGGGGCAAGACGCTGGATGCGCTGTCGCTGGCGCCGCTGGCGGTGCCTGGCCTGGTGCTGGCCTTTGGCTACGTCGGCGCGTATTCGAAAATTTACGATGAGCGCATTTCGTTCGGACCGTGGCAATTCGAGATTGGCGTGGGCGTGTTTCTTATTATGAGTTATGCGATTCGACGGCTGCCGTACACTGTGCGCGCATGTGTCGCGGGACTGGAACAGACGCCGCGCAGTCTGGAAGACGCCGCATGCGGATTAGGCGCGACACCAGGCGCTACGTTGCGGCAGATCACGTTGCCGCTGATCTTCGCTAATGTCGTAGCCGGCGGCATTCTAACGTTTTCGTTCGCGATGCTGGAAGTGTCGGATTCTCTGATTTTAGCGACCAAGACGTTCGATTATCCGTTGACCAAAGCCATCGTTGGACTGTTTAATAATCCGGGCAATGGCGATCAACTTGCTTCGGCTTTGGGGTTGGTGGCACTGCTGTTCTTGGCGCTTTCGCTGCTCGCGGCTGGCGCGTTTCTCGGCAAAAAGTGGGGCCAGATGTTCAGAGGCTGATCAAGGAATTGGCATCAGATTTTCTTCCTTTTGTTCTGTATATTATACACGGCGGGTGGCAATGGCAGTTTACATTTGTGTGGCACGGGCAGCGGGCGGGTGGCAATGGCAGGCATTTGTGTGGCACGGGCAGCGGTTGTTTGCTGCCCGTGTGAATGCGAGAAAGAATTTAATCATGGTGGAAAGCCGCTGATGCGGGGTCGCGAGATGTGCGCATAGCACTGGGGCCTGATGATAGAATTTCCAACTTGACCATTTCCATTCGTTCGGCGAACGACACAGCCGTCGCCGCACGGGATTATTATGGATGTACTCGGCGGCTTTGATACAGTTCTCCACCGTAAGCAAGTTGCGGTCGTGTCCGGGACCTTCTTGCCAGAAGCGGAAGACGATCTTTCCCGGCCGTTCTTGAACGGTCAGTCGGGAGAGTAACGGACTGTTTGACTCGGTCAGAAGCTGCTTGATCTTGTCTGCGAATGGCTTTTTGATTGAGTACAGGATGCGTTGAACCGTACACTCCTCAACTTGCGAGTGGACCAATAGGTGCAGATGTTCGGGCATGTAAACAAAGGCAATCAGCCCGAAGCGATGCCGTTCGGCAGCCCAGTTGATACGGTCAGAAAGGAGTGCGCGCCATACGTCATTGGTTAACAGAGGCAGGCGTCGGTAGCACGAGAAAGTCAGTAAATGAGCGTGTCCGAGCACATTAAAGTGACGGACGCTCTTGCGGTGAGGCGGATTCAAAGTCATGTCGAAAGTTTATCTCGACCGCTCACGGGCAGCAAACAACCGCTGCCCGTGCCACACAAACAAAAATGTCGGCCTGCCCGTGCCACCC